>NZ_JCAFUD010000006.1:0-353016 GCF_059370935.1 Stenotrophomonas sp. YJH_SMC_12-1
CCGCTACGATCCAGAGCAACAGCAACAGCAACAGCAGAAGCTGGTTTCCTGAGGGATGGCGGGGTGGGTCCGGTTGCGGGAGACGCCGTAAACCCGTCCTTGGGGGCTTGGCCGCGGCATCCATGCCGCGGACACTCCCGCGACCGGACCCATCCCGCCTTCGACAATTTCCCGCGATCTGTCGGGACGGCGCTGTGCGTTGCTGTTGGTGGGTGTCGACCTTGGTCGACACAGTAGATCCACGCCATGCGTGGATGACTCATTCGATTTCTGAGAGAAAGATCGTGTCGACCAAGGTCGACACCTACCAACAGCCGCGCGGAACAAAGCCGCAGTTGCCAACAGCCGCGTGAACCTGTCGAAGGTGGGGCGGTGTCGGCGTGCGGGGTGTCAGCCGCATGGATGCGGCTGCCAAGCCTACACGGACGTACTTGCGGCGTCCCCGCACTCCGACACCGCCCCGCCAAACCACGGAACCTAGCTCTGGCTCTGGCGTTGGCCGTTGCATTGAGCAGGTGCAGGGCTGCAAGCCCTGCCGAACACCCCCTACTTCCGCGGCAGGTAGGTCACCAGGGAAAGGTCATGCCGGCTCTCCGGCACCAGCGCCACGTACTGCAGGTCCAGCAACCCGCGCGTGGGGTGGTTCAGCTTCTTCGCACCTTCATCGAACCGGCGCACATCGTGCTCCGGCCACCACTGGCGGAACTCCTCGCTGTGCGCCGAGATGTCCTCGACCAGCGCCAGGAACGGGGCCTTGTCCGGCGCCTGCGCCATCGCCGCGCGGAAGCCTGCCAGCAGGCCGCGGGTCATTTCTTCCCAGTTGAGGATCAGCGTGCGGTACGGCGGGTACAGGAACATCAGTCGCAGCGTATTGCGCTCTTGCGGTGCCAGCTGGCTGTAGTCCACGAACAGATCGGCAATGGCCGGATTCCAGGCCAGGATGTCGAAGCGGGTGTTGCGCACGTACGCCGGGATCGGCTGCATCGCCTCCACCAGCTGGCGCAGGCCGTCGGTCACACTCTCGTCCGGTGATTGCAGCGGCACGCCGTAGCCGGACAGCGCGAATGCATAGGCGCGTTCGTCGTCGCTCATGCGCAGCACCTGTGCCAGGCGCTCGAGCACTTCGGGAGAGGCGCGCACTTCACGACCCTGCTCGATCCAGGTGTACCAGCTCACGCTGACCCCGATCGCCAGCGCCACTTCCTCGCGCTTCAGGCCCGGGGTGCGCCGCCGCCCGGCCGGCAGGCCAAGCGTGGCGGGGTCGACACGGGCGCGGCAGGCCTTGAGGAAGCCGCCGAGTTCCTTGCGTTCACTTTCGCTGCGCATCATCGCTACCGCCGTACCTGTTGTAGCGTCGAGCCATGCTCGACGCATCTGCTACCGCGCCAACAGCAGCCGAGCATGGGCTCGGCTCTACCGGAAGCGTGATAAGCCACCCTCGGCGTTGCGCACGAGGGTGACGATATCCGCGCAGGCGCGCCGATCAGGCATCGACGCGCTTGGAGCCCACGGCCAGGCCGGCCTTCAGGCTGGCCTCGACGAACTCGTCCAGATCGCCGTCCAGCACCTTCTGCGTATCCGAACGTTCGATGCCGGTACGCAGGTCCTTGATGCGGCTCTGGTCGAGCACGTAATTGCGGATCTGGCTGCCCCACCCGATGTCGGACTTGGTCGCTTCCACGGCGTCCTTTTCGGCGTTGCGCTTCTGGATCTCCAGCTCGTACAGCTTGGCGGCCAGCATCTTCATCGCGTTGTCGCGGTTCTGATGCTGGCTGCGGCCGGTCTGGCAGGCCACGACGATGTTGGTCGGGATGTGGGTGATGCGCACCGCCGACTCGGTCTTGTTGACGTGCTGGCCACCGGCACCCGACGAACGGTACACGTCGGTACGCAGGTCGGCCGGATTGATGGTGATGTCGATGTTGTCATCGATTTCCGGCGACACGAACACCGAGGTGAAGCTGGTGTGGCGGCGGTTGTCCGAGTCGAACGGCGACTTGCGCACCAGGCGGTGCACACCGGTCTCGGTCTTCAGCCAGCCATAGGCATAGTCGCCTTCCACGCGCAGCGTGGCCGACTTGATGCCGGCGACGTCGCCACCGGAGACTTCCATCAGCTCGGTCTTCCAGCCGCGCGATTCACACCAGCGCAGGTACATGCGCAGCAGGATCTCGGCCCAGTCCTGGGCTTCGGTGCCACCGGCACCGGCCTGGATGTCGACGAACGCAGCGGCATTGTCCATCTCGCCGGAGAACATGCGCTGGAACTCCAGCTTCTCCACGTGCGCCTGGTGCTTGTCCAGGTCGGCGACCACCGCCAGTGCGGTGTCCTCGTCCTGCTCGGACTCGGCCAGCTCGAGCAGTTCGGTGGCGTCGTTCAGGCCATCCAGCACCGAGGCGATGCCGCCCACGGTCTTTTCCAGGCTGGAACGCTCGCGGCCCAGGTTCTGGGCGTACTCGGCGTTGTTCCAGACGTCGGGGCTTTCCAGCTCCCGCGTTACTTCTTCAAGACGCTCTTTCTTGGCGTCGTAGTCAAAGATACCCCCGAAGCGACAGCACGCGATCGGTCAGATCGGTGATGCGCTGGCGGACAGGATTCAGTTCGATCATGTCGGCGGTTATGCATTCAAAAAATGACTGCCAATGATACCGCAGGCCGGGGGCGCCCGGAATGAGGGACCAGGCCTGCCGCTGGGAGCCAACGACTGGTAGACCCGCCTCTGTAGAGTCGACTGTCAGTCGACTGCTTTTCATTCAGGTTGCGGTGGAGCCCGCGCTGCGCGCGATAGTCGACCAACAGTCGACTCTACCCGCGCCCGCGCCGCCCAGCGCCTGCCGCAGGACCGGCAGCTGGCGCCGGCTGCAGGGCACTTTGGCTCCATCGGCCATGTGCAGCAGGGCCTCGCCTCCGTCCAGCGGCTCGATCGAGCGCAACTGGCCGCGATTGATCAGCCAGCTGCGATGCGGGCGCAGGAACTCGCCTGGGTCCAGCCGCTGCTCCAGCACCGCCATGGTGATGCGCAGCGGGTAGTCGTGGCCGCGCACCCGCAGGTTCACGTAGTTCCCCGCGGCCTGGGCGTACTCCACGTCGGCCGTGGCAACCAGGAACTCCTTGCCCAGCTTGCGCACGAGGAAATGCTGGGGGCGCTCGACCGGCTCCACCGGCGGGCCGACGTCGGGCTCGGCCAGCAGGCTCGCTTCGCCCTGCCTGCGCCTGCCGAACCAGCTGGCAAAGTGCTCGAGGGCCACGAACATCGCGAACGTGCGCACATCCTTCAGGTACTCGTACGCAAAACGCTCCAACAAACCGGCATCGTCCTGGTAGCGGTAGCCCAGCGACGCGTAGGCCAGATGCCGCAGCAGCATCATCCCCACCACGTGCAGCAGCGACCAGCCGACGCTGGCCAGCAGATACAGTGGCAACCGCCGCCTCCAGGTATCGGCATGCAGCGGCCAGCGCTCGCAGCCCCACCACAGCAACGGCAGGGTCAACAGGATCAGGGCGAGGCTGCTGAACTCCCAGATCATCGGCTCCCACAGCCCGAGATCGGCGCCGCGGCGACTGGCGTCCATCACTTCCACCAGCGCATTGGTCACTGCCGAGGCCGACAGGATCGCCGCCCATACCAGCAGGCGGGTTGAAGTACGCCAGCGCGATGGTCGGCCCTGGGTCATTGCTGCATCCATGTCGTTGCGGTGCTCCAGCCTGCCTCAAGGGACCAAGGGTAGCGACTCCATTGGTCCCACCACCCCCGCCATTGGTCACTGCGTCGGTTCCAGCGGCCCCTTGCCGGTCGCCGCACGGACCGGACGGCGTCACCTTGGCTCGACTCTCCGGCACACCACCACCATGACCCGACGCTACGACATCGACGCCCTGCGCGTGTTCGCCTTCGCCCTGCTGATCCTCTACCACACCGCCATGGCCTACGTGGACGACTGGGGCTTTCACCTCAAGAGCGTGCATACCGCCGAATGGCTGCAGTGGCCGATGCTGTTCGTCAACCGCTGGCGGATGTCGCTGCTGTTCCTGATCTCGGGTATCGCCATCGCGCTGATGCGGCCGGAAGGCAGGTTGCTGCGCTTCGCCGGCCTGCGCACCTGGCGGCTGCTGCTGCCGCTGCTGTTCGGCATGTTCGTGATCGTGCCGATCCAGCCCTATTGCGAAGGCGTAGCCAACGGCCACGTGGCACCCGGCTTCGGCCACTTCCTGCTGCGCTATTGGCAGGTGCGGCCGTGGCCGGAAGGGAGTTTCGCCGGTTGGCAGTACGGCATCACCTGGAACCATCTGTGGTACCTGGCGTATCTCTGGAACTACACCCTGGCCCTGGCCCTGCTGATGCCATTGCTGGGAACGGCGGTGGTGCGCCGCGCGGTGGCGTTCTGCGCAGCATCACCGATGCTGCTGATCGGCCTTCCGTCCGCCCTGCTGCTGGCCTGGGTGATCTGGCTGGAGCCGATCTACCCGTCCACCAATGCCCTGCTCAGCGACTGGTACCAGCACGCGAAGTACGCCACGGTATTCCTGGCCGGCTACCTGCTGGGTCGTGAGCCGGTGTTCTGGCAGCGCGTGGTCGCCCTGCGCCGCACCACGCTGTGGCTGGCGCTTGCTGCCGTTGGCTGGTACCTGGGGTTGCGCATCCTCGGCCAGGTGCTGCCCGCCGATTCCCCGCTGCGGCAATGGCCCGAACCGTTCTGGGACCTGCAGGGCCGGGCCAGCCAGTCGCTTTACGTATGGACCGCGCTGCTGGCCATCCTCGGCTGGGGAAAGGTCTTCCTCGATCGCCCGTTCCGCTGGCTGCCGTACTGTACCGAGGCGATCTATCCGTGGTACATGCTGCACCAGAGCCTGATCATCGTGCTGTTGTTCTGGCTCAGGCCGCTTCAGTTGGGACCGTGGCTGGAACCGGCACTGCTGCTGGGCGGCACGGTGGGCGGCTGCCTGCTGATCCACGAACTGCTGATCCGTCGCGTGCGTTGGCTGCGGCCCCTGTTCGGCCTGCGTGCCGAACCGCCAGCGGCGTCAAAGGCGCGCACCGTGGCGTTGTAGAGCCGCGCCGAGGCTCGGCTGCCTGTGCCGTGATCCGGGCATGGCCCCGGCTCTACAGCAAAGCAGTCGAGCAAGCTCGACGCTACGCGGACGTCCGAGCGATCAACGCACCTCGAACTCGCCCACCAGCACGGTCTCGGCACGGTCCTTCAGGCGCATCGTCACCATCTGGTCCTTCTGCTTGGCCGTGCCCCAGTGGGTGGTCAGGCGCAGCATCAGGGTCGTCGCGCCGGTCACCAGCTGCTGCCGGCTTCCGAAGTAGTTCGCTTCCACCTTGTACTTGCCTGGCTTGGCGTTGCGCAGAGAGAACTGCTCGGGGCCATAGCCACCGGTGAAGTCCTCCGACATCTGCCCACCCTGGTAGGTCAGGCGGTTGCCGTAGTAGGCGCGCTCGCCGTTCGGGTCGGTCACCCACAGGTCCATGTCGCTGTTGTCGGCGTCCCACGACAGCACCACGCGCAGGTCCAGTGGCATTGCCTGCAGCAGGCGCGGGTCGATGGCCGAGGTATCCAACCGGGGGGTGCTGCGTGCCACCAGGTTGGTCAGCTCATCCAGTGCGATCAACGCGATGCCATCGAAACGGCTGTCCCACGGGCGCACGACCACCTGGTAGAGCGGCACCAGCGCCTGCTGCGGCTTGCCGGCCGCGGCCAGTGCCAGGCCCAGGTCGCGGAAGCTCTGCGGTTCTTCCTGGCCCATCGCCAGGACCTGCTCGAACACCGGCACCGCCAGTGCGGGGGCATCAGCCTGCATCAGCCGGTAACCGAGCACGCGCAGCAGGTGGCGGTTGTCCAGATCCATCTCGGCCAGGTTCGACAGCACACGCAGTGCCAGGTCGCGCTGACCCTGCTCCAGCAGCAGGTCGGCTACGTCGAGGAAGAACGCGCTGCTGTCGGCATGCGCATCGCGCTCGGCCAGGTAGCGGTCATACAGTTGCGACGCCGGGCCCTGACGCAGGCGCCGGGCGATGGCCGAATCCGACTGCCAGGCCGCCAGCTGGATGCCGAGCTCGCCCTCGTTGGCGGCAGCGGGCGCAGCGACACGACCACCAGTGACCGTTATTGAATCCAGGGCCTTGTTCGATGCAGGCGCAGAGCGACGCGCACGCGCGCTGCTGGCTTCCATGCGCTGCTCGGCGGCGGCGGCCATCGGTGCCGGGGCGGGCGGTGCCGCAGGGGCCGGCGCGGCGAGCATTGCCACCGGCGCCGATTCCATCGCGTAGTCCGCCGAGGCCACTTCCAGCGCCCCGCCCTTCGCCTGCGGCGGCCCGCCCTTCGGCCAGCTGCGGCTCCACCACTGCTGGCGCTCCTTCCAGCGTGCCGCCACTTCATCCAGGCGCTGGCGATCAGCAGCGGCGCGATCTCTTACCTGCACTGCAAACCTGGCGTCGTACCCGGCGCGCAGCGTGCCCGAAGGGCGGATCGCATAGCGCAGGTAGTCCTCCAGCGTCTCCAGCACGATCAGCGAGGTGTCCGGGCCGACCAGGCCAAACTGCTGCGACAGCCGCTGCATCGACTCGCGGTTGCCACGGCGGTCGGCGGCCAGCTGCTGCAGGCGCGCCTGCGCCCACAAGCCCGCCAGCAGTTCTCCGTCGTTGCTCTTCTGCGTGGCGGGCAGCGCCTGCCATTCGCCGCCACCCACGCGCACCCGCATCGGCACGCCGTCGGCGGCCAGTCGTGCGTGCAGCCACAGCCAGCCCTGGGCTTCACTGCGACGATCGATAACCACGTCCTGCACGCCGCGCCCCGCATCGACCTGCACATCCAGCGGCGACGACAGCAGCTCGCGCGCCGCCGAATCGACATCCTCGCCCAGCGCAACGAAGCGGCCGCCACGCGCTTCGCTCCAACCACGCAGTCGCACGGCATCGGTGCGCGCACCGGCGCTGCTGACCGCAAACAAGCGTTGATCCGGCGCCATCGCCGGCAGCTGTTCCGGCCCGTAGGTCAACAGTCCATCGCTGACCAGCAGGTATTCCTTCACGCCCGGCTGCGGCTGCCACTGCGCCAGCGCGCTGGCACCGTCAGGGCGCACCGCCTGCAACGCTGCGCGCAGCTCGTTCCAGTTGCCGGCGCGGATACGGAATCGACGCACCGGCTCGGCGCGATCGCGCAGGACGGTCAAGGCCACGGTGCCGTCACCCAGCGCGGCGAAATAGCGATCCAGCAGGGCGAACTCACGTATGCGATCGCGCTGCCCCGCCGAACCGGAGCCATCCCACAGCAGGCCGATCTCGCTCGGCAACGTGCGGGGTGTACTGCTGGCCGCCACCGGCAGCTGTGCCAACAGGTAGTGCCCATCCTGCCAGGGCGCCACCTGCACCTGTGCGTGGCGGGCTGCCGGCAGGTTCCACTGCAGTTGCTTCGGCAGCTGCGCACCCTTGCCCTGCCACTGCAGCTGGCCCGCGCTGATGCGGAATGGCGCAGTACCTGCGGTGGCCGCGTCGGGAGCATGCACCTTCAGTTCAACCGAGGCTGCACCGGCGGCGAACTGCAGCGGCAGCGTCCACTGCCAGCTTTGCCCGGCGAAGGCCAGCGGTTCGCGGATCACCAGCTGCACACGCCGACTGCCACCGGCCGGCAGCGGGTAGACGCGCAGGCGGAACTGGTTGCCGGCGGTCTGTTCCAGCAGGCCCGGATCGACACCACGGCGGGCGATTTCCTCGAACACCTGGCGGCCGCGGTCCTTGGCCACCGGCACCGCGTCACGCATCTCGCCGTTGATATCCAGCGCGAAGCCGGTGATCTGCTGGCCATCAGCCAGCGGGAATTGCAGCTCACCCTCCAGCACACGACGGTTCGGGTTGTGGAATTCCAAGGTGATCCGGGTCTGGGCAATGCCGGCCTGGACTTCGCCTTCGATGCGGGCGTGTCGCAGTTGGACCGCCTGCTCGGCAGCCGGGGCAATCAACAACGGCGTGCTGGCTTGCGGCCGGGAGATCGGCGGCGACTGTGCGCCAGCGGGCCAGGCCGCAAGGGCCAGCAACAACACAGTGCAGCAACGGGCGAAGACCATGACCGGACTCCAGTGGGATCGTGGATCGTTGAACGCACCAGCAACCGTAACGGGGTTGGGAGACCCCAAAAGGGGACGGAGGGGATTAAGTCGCAATTGGCAAACAAGGCAAAAGCGGCTTAATCCCCTCCGTCCCCTTTTTCTAGGCGGGCAGGCAGTGTTCGATGATCAGCTGGATGGCGCTGCCGCCACGGTAGTCATCGCAGGCCAGGCGGTAGGCGAGGTGCACGTGGCGGCCAGGCGCATTGCCGTGCCAGCCGCCGAAATGGATGGCGTTGATGGTGCCGGGCACGCCCGGCAGGCGCAGTTCCAGCTTCAGGTGGCGCTCCTTCAGCACGCGCCAGTTGGCCACTTCGAAGTGGCCGTCGAACAGGGGTTCGGGGAAGCCCTGGCCCCATGGGCCGGCCAACCGCAGCGCATCGGCGTGGCGATGATCGAGCTCGTCCGCGGCCAGTTCGCCGTCGCTGAGCACCTGCTGCTGCAGTGCCGCCGGGTCGAGCATTTCCAGCACCACCGCGACGAAGGCGGCCTTGAAGGAATCGACGTGGTCACGCCGCAGGCTGAGGCCGGCCGCCATGGCATGCCCACCGAAGCGCTCGATCAGGCCCGGATGGCGTGCATCGACCAACGCCAGCGCGTCACGGATGTGCAGGCCGGGAATCGAGCGCGCCGAGCCTCGCAGGGTGTCGGCGCCGGGTTCGGCCGGGGCGAAGGCGATCACCGGGCGATGCAGGCGATCCTTCATTTTCGATGCGACCAGGCCGACCACGCCTGGATGCCAGTCGGCATCGAACAGGCAGGCCGCCACCGGTCGCTGACCGGCCATGTCCAGCACCACGCGGGTCAACGCCTGCTCGGCGTCATCGGTCATCGCCTGCTGCACCGCGCGGCGTTCTGAGTTGATCTGCTCCAGCGTCTGCGCGATCTCCCGCGCCTGGCGCGGGTCTTCGGTCAGCAACAGCGCGATGCCCAGCGCCATGTCTTCCAGCCGGCCCGCGGCATTCAGGCGCGGGCCGAGCGCGAAGCCGATGTCGGTGGCGGTCAGCCGCGCCGCATCACGGCCGCTGGCTTCGATCAGCGCTCGCAGGCCGACGCAGCCCTGCCCCGCGCGCAGACGGCGCAGGCCCGCGCTGACCAGTGCCCGGTTGTTCGGATCCAGCGCCACCAGGTCGGCAACGGTGCCGACCGCCACCAGGTCCAGCAGCGTGGTCAGGTCCGGCCCCTTGCCATCGGCGAAGACGCCGGCCTCGCGCATGTGACGGCGCAGCGCCATCAGCACGTAGAAGATCACACCGACGCCGGCCAGCGACTTGCTGGGGAACGCATCGCCGTCCAGATTGGGATCGACGATGACATCGGCCGGCGGCAGCTGCGGACCGGGAAGGTGATGGTCGGTGACCAGTACCTGCCAGCCACGTGCCTTGGCCGCGATCACGCCCGCATGGCAGGCGATGCCGTGGTCGACCGTGACCAGCAGGTCCGGCTGCAGCTCGGCCAGCTCCTCCACCAGAGAAGGTGACAGGCCGTAGCCGTGCACCATGCGGTTCGGCACCGCGTGGAAGACGTGTTGCGCGCCGAGCATGCGCAGGCCCCGCACGCCGACCGCACAGGCGGTGGCGCCATCGCAATCGAAATCGCCGACCACCAGGATGCGCTTGTCGTTGGCGATGGCCTCGATCAGCAGACCCACCGCATCATCGATGCCGGTCAGCAGCTCCGGCGCGTGGAGGCTGCCCAGCTTCGGCAGTGCCAGCTCTGGCGTACCGGCGCCGCGGCTGGCATAGAGTCGCGCCAGCAGTGGCAGCGTGCCGTCTGGCCAGCTGCCGGGCACGACCGCATCGCGGCGGCGGATCATCGGCGTATCAGAGGACGGCTGCGCAGCATCGGCGGCAAGGGACATCGGCATCGCCGGGTTGCGGAAGACATGCCCATGATAGCGCGGGGTCGGATCTCTCTGCCCGCAGGAGGCTCCACCCCGATCGCCGGCATTTGGAATTTGCCAGCCCATCTTCCATGCTTGTCGGCCCGGAAATGGACTTCAACGCATGCATCGCACGCTCCTTCCCGCGCTGCTGGGCCTCGCCCTGGCCCCGGCCACCCACGCCGCCACGCCCGAACCGAAGGCCGGCGTGCAGTTCCAGCACAACGACTGGTCGCTGGCCTGTGACAACACCCGCACCTGCCGCGCCGCCGGCTACAGTCCGGAACAACCCGGCAATCTGCTCAGCCTGATGCTGGAACGCGCGGGCGGCCCGGGTACGAAGGTGCTCGCGCGGCTGCGCAATGGCGAGGATGGCGAAAGCGCGACGCCGACCGGGGCGCTGCGCCTGCGCCTGAACGGCAAGGACCTGGGCCCGGTGCGCGACACCGGCGAAGGAGATCAAGTACTGCTGCAGCAGGGACAGACCGATGCGCTGGTCGCCGCGCTGCCGCGCCACGCACGCATCGACATCATCGACGGCAAGGGCAAGGCGTGGCCGATCTCCGACAGTGGTGCAGCGGCCGTACTGCTGAAGATGGACGAGGCCCAGGGCCGGCTGGGCACGCCCGGTGCGCTGGTGCGGCGTGGCGACAAGGCTGAAGCGAGCGTGCCTGCGGCGTTGCCGGTGCCAGTGATCATGCGCGGCACGCTGGTGGCACCGCGCGCCTCGGACGCGGCACTGGCGAACGCACCGGGCCTGCGCAAGGCACTGATCGCCAGCCTGCCGAAGCCGGATGAGTGCGGCCGCCTGAGCGAGGGTGGGACAGACGAGATCGAGATCCAGCGACTGGACGCCCAGCATGTACTGGCAAGCACCAGCTGCTTCATGGGTGCCTACAACTTCAGCAGCGGCTACTGGGTAGTGCAGGACAAGGCGCCGTACCAGGCGAAGTTCGTGACCTCCAACGCGGAGGACTTTGATCGCGATGACGCGACGCTGCGTGGGCGCTTCCGTGGACGCGGCATCGGTGACTGCTTCTCCGGCCACGACTGGGCCTGGGATGGCGCGCGATTCGTGAAGAGCGGCGAGTTCACCACCGGGCAGTGCCGCGGCGTGGCGGGTGGTCATTGGCAGCTGCCGACGGTGGTCAGCGAGGTCCGTTGAGGGGCCGCTACCTGCGATAGTGCCGCCCGCTGGCCGGCAACCCCGGCAAACATCGGGGTCAACGCCGTTTTCCGATGGAAAACGGACCCGACCCCGCTCGGCGGAGACCCCGATCAGTCGTGAAGCTGGCGCGGCTTCTTCCAGAACTGCCAGTGCTGTCCGCGATCCAGCTGGAACTGCAGGCCGTCCTCGAAATCCAGCACCAGCCGCTGCAGCTCGCCGCGCTTGAGCGCGGCCAGCAGCGGACGGATCGCATCGTTGCCGAGCTGCTGCAGCGAGCGCAGCTGGCGCAGATCAACCAGTGCATCCACCGCCTGCTCGCCATCCACGGCTACGCCAGCCGCAAGAGCCAGGCCTTGCAGCAGCGCATCGCGGCTGCGCACCTGTGCGTGCGGCGTGCTGACCGACACCGGCATCACGCCACCACCCCAGAACCACAGCGAATTGATTGGCTGTTGCCCCTGCGCGGCGCGCTGCTGGTTCCAGGAATGGTTATGCAGCAGTACCTGCGCTTCGGTCATCAGCGCCCGCCAACGGCGGCCGCCCTCGCCTTCCGGCAGGTGCGAGAACAGGTCATCGCCCAGCACCTCGTCCGGACTGTCGAAGTCCGGCAGGGCCAGGTCGATCGGCAGGCGCAGGTACCAGCGCGAAGGGTCCGGCGCGTCGAGCACGAATCCGGCATCGGCGAACAACGGCTGCAGCACCGGCAGCAGGGCCAGGCAGTCGGCCAGGGTCGGTCGCAGCGTTTCGCCGTAGGCCATCATCCGCGCGCCATGCATGTCCGGCACCATGCAGGCCGGATCGGCACGCAGCCAGCTGGCGCCAGCGGCATCGCCGACGTCGCGCTGGCGGGTCAACGCGGCCACCGGCCACTGCGGCGCGGCGACCGTGAAATGGCGCGTCAGCTGCGCGCGTTCACCCGGTGCGACCTGCACCGTCGTGGCGCGGCCAAGCGCGCGCGCCACATCGTCCGGCAACGCAGCCGCGGCAAAGCGGCTGCGTGCCGGCAACAGCAGGGTCGCCGTTGCCACCGGGTCAGTCCACGTAGCTGACGCTGACGATCTCGTACTCGCGTTGGCCGGCCGGGGCGTCGATCACGATCGAATCACCTTCCAGCTTGCCGATCATCGCGCGCGCCACCGGCGAGGAAATCGCGATCAGGCCCTGCTTGATGTCCGCCTCCAGGTCACCGACGATCTGGTACTTCTTCTCTTCGTCGGTTTCCACGTCGGCCAGCGTCACGCTGGCGCCGAACACCACCTTGGAGCCTGCATTGAGCTTGCTCACGTCGATGATCTCGGCGTGCGACAGCTCGCCTTCGAGCTGCTTGATGCGGCCTTCGATGAAGCCCTGTTCCTCGCGCGCGGCGTGGTACTCGGCGTTCTCCTTCAGGTCGCCATGCTCACGTGCTTCGGCGATGGCGGCGATCACCTTGGGGCGCTTGACCGACTTCAGGTGATCCAGTTCGTCGCGCAGCTTCTGCGCGCCCTTCATCGTGATGGGGGCTCTCATGCATTCAACTCCTTGTGCAGCTCCTGCAGCGACCAGACGGGGCCGGTGCCGCGGAATTCCAGTGAATCCACCAGCGCCTTGGCGCCGGCAATGGTGGTCGAGTAGGTAACGCGATGCTGCAGCGCCTCGCGACGGATCGAGAACGAGTCGTTGATCGCCGAACGACCTTCGGTCGTGTTGACGATGTAGACGATCTCGCCGTTCTTGATCGAGTCGACGATGTGCGGACGGCCTTCGACCACCTTGTTGATGATCTCGCAGTCCATGCCGTGCTGCTGCAGCCACGCGGCGGTGCCACGGGTCGCGACCAGGCTGTAGCCACGCGCCAGCAGTGCCTTGGCCACCGGCAGCACGCGCTTCTTGTCCGGATCGCGGACCGAAACGAAGGCCTTGCCGACCGGCGGTGCCTTGATGCCGCCGGCTTCCTGCGCACGCGCGAAGGCGGCGTTGAAGCTGCGGCCCACGCCCATCACCTCACCGGTGGAGCGCATCTCCGGCCCGAGGATCGGGTCGACGCCCTGGAACTTGGCGAACGGGAAGATCGCTTCCTTCACCGAGTAGTAGTCCGGCACGATCTCCTTGGTCGCGCCCTGCTCGGCCAGGCTCTTGCCGGCCATGCAGCGCGCGGCGATCTTGGCCAGCGGCATGCCGGTGGCCTTGGACACGAACGGCACGGTGCGCGAGGCACGCGGGTTCACTTCCAGCAGATAGATGGTGTCATCACCGTCGTCGTTGGTCTGGATCGCGAACTGGGTGTTCATCAGGCCAACCACGTTCAGGGCCTTGGCCAGTTCCACCACCTGGCGGCGCAGCTCGGCCTGAGTCTTGGCCGACAGCGAGTACGGCGGCAGCGAGCAGGACGAGTCACCCGAGTGCACGCCGGCTTCTTCGATGTGCTCCATCACGCCACCGATCAGGACGTTGCCATCCTTGTCGGCGATGATGTCGACGTCGCACTCCACGGCGTTGTCGAGGAAGCGGTCCAGCAGCACCGGCGAATCGTTGGACACCTTCACCGCGTCGCGCACGTAGCGGGCCAGGTCGGCTTCGCCGTAGACGATTTCCATCGCACGGCCGCCCAGCACGTAGCTCGGGCGCACCACCAGCGGGTAACCGATCTCGCGGGCCAGCAGCAGCGCTTCCTGGTCGTTGCGGGCGATGCGGTTCGGCGGCTGCTTCAGGCCCAGCTTGTCGACCAGCTGCTGGAAGCGCTCGCGGTCCTCGGCCAGGTCGATCGAATCCGGGCTGGTGCCGATCACCGGCACGCCGTTGGCTTCCAGCGCGCGCGCCAGCTTCAGCGGGGTCTGGCCGCCGTACTGCACGATCACGCCCTTCGGCTGTTCCAGTTCGACGATTTCCAGCACGTCTTCCAGGGTCAGCGGTTCGAAGTACAGGCGGTCGGAGGTGTCGTAGTCGGTCGACACGGTTTCCGGGTTGCAGTTGACCATGATGGTTTCATAGCCATCCTCGCGCAGCGCCAGTGCCGCGTGCACGCAGCAGTAGTCGAACTCGATGCCCTGGCCGATGCGGTTCGGGCCACCGCCCAGGATCATGATCTTGTCGCGGTTGCTCGGCGCGGCCTCGCACTCGTCCTCGTAGGTCGAGTACAGGTAGGCGGTACCGGTGGAGAACTCGCCGGCACAGGAGTCCACGCGCTTGTAGACCGGGCGCACCTTGTGCGCACGACGCAGCGCGCGGATGGCGGCTTCGTTGGTGCCGGCCAGCTGCGCCAGGCGCGCGTCGGAGAAACCGGCGCGCTTCAGCTTGCGCAGGCGCGCAGCGTCAAGTGCGTCGATGCCACCGGCGGCGACTTCGCTTTCGGCCGCGATGATTTCCTCGATCTGGTCCAGGAACCAGTGGTCGATGAAGGACAGCGCGTAGATCTCTTCCACGCTCATGCCGGCACGGAGGGCGTCGGCGACGAAGAACAGGCGCTCCGGACCCGGTGCCTTCAGTTCGCGGCGCAGGGTCTGCAGGTCGTCTTCGTTGCCCAGGTCCAGGCCGGTCGGGTCGAAGCCGACCTTGCCGGTTTCCAGGCCACGCAGGGCCTTCTGCACCGACTCCTGGAAGGTGCGGCCCATCGCCATCACCTCACCCACCGACTTCATCTGGGTGGTCAGGCGGGCGTCGGCGGCCGGGAACTTCTCGAAGGCGAAGCGCGGGATCTTGGTGACGACGTAATCGATGGACGGCTCGAACGAGGCCGGGGTCAGGCCGCCGGTGATTTCGTTCTTCAGTTCGTCCAGGGTGTAGCCGACGGCCAGCTTGGCGGCGACCTTGGCGATCGGGAAGCCGGTGGCCTTGGAAGCCAGCGCCGAGGAACGCGACACGCGCGGGTTCATCTCGATGACGACCACGCGGCCGGTCTTCGGGTTGATGCCGAACTGCACGTTCGAGCCACCGGTATCGACGCCGATCTTGCGCAGCACGGCGATGGAGGCATCGCGCAGGCGCTGGTATTCCTTGTCGGTCAGGGTCTGTGCCGGCGCCACGGTGATCGAGTCACCGGTGTGCACGCCCATCGGGTCCAGGTTCTCGATCGAGCAGACGATGATGCAGTTGTCCGCCGTATCGCGGACCACTTCCATCTCGAATTCCTTCCAGCCCAGCACCGACTCTTCCACCAGCACTTCGGTGGTCGGCGACAGTTCCAGGCCGCGGCTGACGATCTCGACCAGCTCTTCGCGGTTGTAGGCGATGCCGCCACCGCTGCCGCCCAGGGTGAAGCTGGGGCGGATGATGGTCGGATAGCCAACGCGGGTCTGGATTTCCAGCGCTTCGTCCAGGGTGTGGGCGACGGCGGCGGTCGGGCACTCCAGGCCGATCTCACCCATGGCCACGCGGAACAGCTCGCGGTCTTCGGCCATGCGGATCGCTTCGCGCTTGGCGCCGATCAGTTCGACGTTGTACTTCTCCAGCACGCCGTTGTCGGCCAGGTCCAGCGCGCAGTTCAGCGCGGTCTGGCCACCCATGGTCGGCAGCAGTGCATCGGGCTTTTCCTTGGCGATGATCTTCTCGACCGTCTGCCAGTTGATCGGCTCGATGTAGACGGCGTCGGCCATCTCCGGGTCGGTCATGATCGTGGCCGGGTTGCTGTTGACCAGCACCACGCGGTAACCCTCGTCACGCAGGGCCTTGCAGGCCTGGGCGCCGGAGTAGTCGAACTCGCAGGCCTGGCCGATGACGATCGGGCCAGCACCGATGATGAGGATGGTCTTGAGGTCAGTGCGCTTGGGCATTTTCTTCTCTAAGTCAGTACAGCGTGACAAGGGGGAGTGATCGCACGCTGTCGATCAGGAATCTTGAACCGCAGCGCCGCGCCAGGGGCAGCAGCGATGCGGGGTTTACGGTCCATCGCGACGCCACCGGGGGGGCCGGCGGCGTACTGATCACGCCTTGGCCTGCTCCATCAGCACCACGAAGCGGTCGAACAGCGGACCGACATCGGTCGGGCCCGGCGACGCTTCCGGATGGCCCTGGAACGAGAACGCCGGCACGTCGGTGCGGGCGACACCCTGGTTGGTGCCATCGAACAGCGAGCGGTGGGTCACGCGCAGGGTCGGCGGCAGGGTCGCTTCATCGATCGCGAAGCCGTGGTTCTGCGAGGTGATCATCACCCGGCCGCTGTCCAGGTCCTGCACCGGGTGGTTGGCACCGTGGTGGCCGTGGCCCATCTTCATGGTCTGCGCGCCCGAGGCCAGGCCCAGCAGCTGGTGGCCCAGGCAGATGCCGAAGGTCGGGATCTTCACGTCGATGAAGGTCTTGATCGCTTCGATGGCGTAGTCGCACGGTTCCGGGTCACCCGGGCCGTTGGACAGGAACACGCCATCCGGCTTCAGCGCCAGCACTTCGGCGGCCGGGGTCTGCGCCGGCACCACGGTCACTTCGCAGCCGCGCTCGGCCAGCATGCGCAGGATGTTGGTCTTCACGCCGAAGTCGTAGGCCACGACCTTGAACCGGGCCGGCACGCTGACGAAAGCGTTGGCATCCAGGTCCAGCTGGCCCTCGGTCCAGGTGTAGGTCTTCTCGGTAGTGACGACCTTGGCCAGATCCATGCCCTTCAGCCCCGGGAACTTGCGGGCGGCTTCCAGTGCCTTTTCCACGTCGATGTCGCCGGCCATCAGCGCACCGTTCTGCGCGCCCTTCTCGCGCAGGATGCGGGTCAGCTTGCGGGTGTCGATGCCGGCGATGGCAACCACGCCACGCTGGATCAGCCAGTCCTGCAGCGACACCTGGCTGCGCCAGTTGCTGGGGCGACGCGGAACATCGCGCACGATCAGGCCGGCCGACCACACCTTGGACGCTTCATTGTCCTGGTCGGTCATGCCGGTGTTGCCGATATGCGGATAGGTCAGCGTGACCATCTGCCGGGCGTAGGACGGGTCGGTCAGCACTTCCTGGTAGCCGGTCATGGCGGTGTTGAACACCACCTCACCGACGGACAGGCCGGGCGCGCCTACGGATTCGCCCTCGAATACGGTGCCGTCTTCGAGGACGAGGATTGCGGCTTGGGTCACGGGAATCTCACTTTGGCTACCGAGGGGGCTGCCGAAGTCACGCCTGCGCTTCACGGAAATCCGGTTGCAAAAAAGCGCGGACGTGCGGTCTGGGACCGGTCCGGCTTTCGTGATTCGGCGAGTGCGAATTGTAGCGCTGCCGGGGCGCTCGCGCCAGCGGTTATCACGCTTCATGAACGGGCGATTGCGCATTCATTTCAATCCGGCGGCGTATGCGGGGTCCGCCGCGCCCCTGGTAGATGCCAACCTTGGTTGGCGCTTCCCGGAAAGCCTGCCAACCAAGGTGGGCATCTACCATCGACCCGGGCCCGTTACCTGGGCCCGTCCAGCAGATCCCGTACCCGGTAGCTGCCCGGGGCGCGGCCATGCAGCTGACGTGCGGCGAACAGGGCGCCGCGGGCGAAAATGTCGCGGTTGGTGGCCCGGTGCACCAGCTCGATACGCTCGCCCAGCCCGGCGAACTGGACCAGATGCTCGCCGACGATGTCACCAGCGCGCAGGCTGGCATAGTGCGGCTCCGCCCCGCCCCGCTGCGCGGCCGCGCCCAGGGTCAGTGCAGTGCCCGACGGCGCGTCCTTCTTCTGGGTGTGGTGAGACTCGACGATGTCGCAGTCCCAGCCGGCCAGCGCCTGCGCCGCGCGCTCGACCAGTTCGTCCAGTACCGCCACGCCCAGGCTGAAATTCGAGGCCCAGACCAGCGGGATCTTCGCCGCGGCGGCCTCCAGCGCCTGGCGCTGCGTGCCGGAGATGCCGGTAGTGCCCGAGACCAGCCCCGCACCACGTTCCACGCACAGTGCCAGCATCGGGTCGAAACCCTCCGGCAGGCTGAAGTCGATCGCCACGTCGAATGCCGGCGCACCGGGCAGCTCGCTGGCCGCGAAGAACGGTACGCCATCGACCACGCGCTGGGCCGGCGCACGACCCGTCACCGCAGCGGCGATCTGCAGGGTTTCGGGATGTTCGGCGGCCAGCCGCAGCAGGGCCTGGCCCATGCGCCCGGAGGCACCGTGGATCAGCAATCGCAGGGGAGTCTGGTTCATGCCTGCAGGCTAGCGGCAGCACGCCCGCTCCGGCAAGCGCCATCGCTGCTACGCTGCATGCCCTTTCATGCAATGGATGGCAGTTCCCTCATGCAGATCAGCGAACAGCTGGTGCTGGTCACCGGTGCCGGCCGCGGCCTTGGCCAGCACATCGCCCGCGCCTTCGCCGCCCAGGGCGCGCGCGTCATCATCAACTACCACCGAAGCGAAGGCGCCGCACGTGCTCTGGCTGCCGAGCTGGGCGGACAGGCGATCGCGCTGCCGGCCGATGTCACTGAGCGCGCCGAGGTCGATGCAATGCTGCAGCACGCCCTGGCCCACTTCGGCCAGGGCGTCACCACCGTAGTCAACAACGCACTGGCAGCGTTCTCGTTCAATGGTGATGCCCGCGACGGCGCCGCCGACATCGGCTGGCCGGCGTTCCAGGCGCAGTTCGAGGGCAGCGTGCGCGGCGCGCTGAACACCGTGCAGGCCGCCCTGCCCGGCATGCAGGCCCGTCGCTTCGGTCGGGTGATCAACATCGGCACCAACCTGTTCCAGAATCCGGTGGTGCCCTATCACGACTACACCGCCGCCAAGGCCGCACTGCTGTCGCTGACCCGCACCCTGGCCGGCGACCTCGGCCCGCATGGCATCACCGTGAACATGTTGTCCGGCGGCCTGCTGCGCACCACCGATGCCAGCGCCGCCACGCCGGAAGCAGTGTTCGACTACATCGCCGCCAACACGCCACTGCGCAGCGTCACCACGCCGGCCGAGTTCGCCGATGCCGCGCTGTTCTTCGCCAGCCCCTGGTCGCGCGCGGTGACCGGTCAGAACCTGGTGGTCGATGGCGGGCTGGTGCGGGACTGAGTCGATGCGCATCTCCGAAGTCAGCCGCCTGACCGGCGCCAGTGCCAAGGCCATCCGCCTGTACGAGGCGCGCGGACTGCTGCCGCCGGTGCCACGCCTGAACCGCTATCGCGACTACAGCGAACAGGACGTGGCCTGGGTGCAGCTGATCCGCCAGGCACTGGGGCTGGGCATCACCCTGGCCGCGATCTCGCGCCTGCTGGGCCGCGATGGACGGCTCGACTGGCCAGCGGTACTGGCCTTGCTGGAGCAGCAGCGCGGCCGCATTGCCGACGAGCGCATGCGGCTGGCACAGGTCGAGCGCGACCTGCAGCTGGTCAGCGACGAACTGCAGCAGTGGCTGCACTCCGGCAGCGGCGACTGCATCCTGCAACCCAGCGGCTGCACCACCCCGGTTTGACTCTGCCCCTGGGGCAGACCCCAACCTCGCGCACTTTCCATTGCGCGAGGTTGCCGTGTCCCGTTCCATCCTGATCCTGCTGGGCCATCCTGACCGTGACAGCCTGTGCGGCGCCCTCGCCCAGCGCTATGCCACCGCCGCCGAGAATGCTGGCCACCGGGTGCGCCTGATCGCCCTGGGTGACCTCCAGTTCGACCCGGTACTGCGCCACGGCTACCGTCAGATCCAGCCGCTGGAAGCCGACCTGCAGGACGCCGCGGAAGCGATCGAGGCCTGCGATCACCTGGTGCTGGTCTACCCCACCTGGTGGGGCGCGATGCCAGCACTGCTGAAGGGCTTCTTCGATCGCGTGCTGCTGCCGGGGTACGCCTTCCGCTACCGGCGCGATTCGGTGTGGTGGGACCGGCTGCTGGCCGGGCGCAGCGCGCGGGTGATCACCACGCTGGATGCGCCGCCCTGGTACTACCGCTGGGTCTACCGCGACCCGGGCATCGCCCAGATCCGCGCCACCATCCTGCAGTTCTGCGGCATCCGCCCGGTGCGTGTCAGCCGCCTTGGCGCTGTACGCAGCAGTACAGCGGCACAACGCAGCAAGTGGCTGGCGCTGGCGGCGGAGCTGGGCTCACGCGCCAACTAGCCAGAAGAGCGTGCGAACCAAGGTTCGCACCCACCCGGGGCGTTCGCACGCACCTGGGGCGCTCGTTGCGGGTGTCGCGTTTGCCAATTGACCGCCAGGCACCGCGCCTCAAGGCTGTGCCCCCCTGTTCCGGCCCGGGCAAAGCCCATGAAATCCTCGACTGTCTTCAGCAAGTGCGCCAGGAAGACCGGCTTTGCCGGGACCACGACTACCCGCTACCGCTTGCTGGATGACGCCCTGCTTGTCGTGAATCACCAGCGTGCCAGCGAAAGCCGGGGTTTCTATGTGAATGCTGGACTCTACTTTCCAGAGCTGCTCAAGCATCCCCTCGCACCTGACGATCTTGAAACGGCTTTCAGGTACCGCTCCAGCATTCCCACGCCCCACGTCGACTGGCGGATCGAAGAGACACCAGGCCTGCGCCGGGCCTTCACCCAGCAGGATCTTGAAGACCTGCTGCAGGCTGGTAACCGCGACGGACTGAAAGCCCTGCTGCTTGATGCCCTTGCCGACGTGGCCGGCTTCGCGGCAACCCATGGGAACCGGGAATCGGTGCGGCGATTGAATCGGGATGGACGCTTCCGGGCGATCATCCGCAGGGAGGTCTGAACCCCGGAAAGCGTGCGAACCAAGGTTCGCACCCACCAGCGCAGGAAAAGCAGCGTCAGTGCCGCTTCGGCGGAGTCGGCCCGCAGCTGTCGCAACCGCCACAGGCACCGCCACTTCCGCTCGCCGGTGGCGCGACCTTCCGCCCCAGCGCCTGCAGCCAGGCGGCGCGACCGGGCTTCAGCAGGGCCAGCGCCAACGCACCGCGCAGCTTGCGCACGGTACCGGGGAACTGCTTCTTCAACACCACCCAGGCACTGACCAGCACGGCCACCGCGATGATCAGGTACTGGACCAGCAGGCCGGCATCCATCAACCGCCTCCCAGCGCCCTGGTCACCTGGTAGGTGATCAGCGCGGCCACGTAGGCCGCCGCGAACAGGTAGAACGCAGCAAAGCCCATCTGCTTCCACGAGTTGGTCTCGCGCTTGATGGTGGCCAGCGTCGAGATGCACATCGGGGCGTAGATGTACCAGACCAGCAGCGACAGTGCGGTAGCCAGCGACCAGCCATCGCTGATCAGCGGGGTCAGTGCCTGGCTGGCGGCATCGTCATCGGCTGCCGACAGCGCATACACGGTGGCCAGCGAAGACACCGCCACTTCACGCGCGGCCAGGCCCGGGATCAGCGCGATGCAGATCTGCCAGTTGAAGCCCAGCGGCGCGAAGAACACAGCCATTGCATGGCCGATCTGGCCGGCGTAGCTGTAATCGATCGCGGGCATGGTGGCCCCCGCCGGCGCTGCCGGGAACGACAACAGCACCCACAGCAGGATGGTCAGCGCCAGGATGATGCCGCCAACGCGCTTGAGGAAGATCATGCCGCGCTCGTACAGGCCGACCGCCAGGTCACGCACGTGCGGCAGGCGGTACGACGGCAGTTCCAGCATCAGCGGATGCTCGCTCTTGTCGCGGCGCCACTTCTTCATGATCCACGACATCGCCAGCGCGCTGAGGATGCCGGCCGCGTACAGGCCGAACAGCACCAGGCCCTGCTGGTTGAACACGCCCCATACCGTCTTCTGCGGAATGAACGCACCGATCAGCAGCGCGTACACCGGCAGGCGTGCGGAACAGGTCATCAGCGGCGCCACCAGGATCGTGGCCAGGCGGTCACGCGGGTCCTGGATGCTGCGCGTGGACATGATGCCCGGCACTGCGCAGGCGAAGCTGGACAGCAGCGGGATGAACGAGCGACCGGACAGGCCGGCAGCGGCCATCATGCGGTCGAGCAGGAACGCCGCACGCGGCAGGTAGCCGGATTCCTCCAGCACCAGAATGAAGAAGAACAGGATCAGGATCTGCGGCAGGAACACCACCACGCCACCGACACCGGCGATGATGCCGTCGGTCAGCAGGCTGGCCAGCGGGCCTTCCGGCAGGACGCTGCCGACGAAGGCGCCGAGCCAGGCGAAACCGGCCTCGATGGCGTCCATCAGCGGCGTCGCCCAGGCGTACACGGCCTGGAAGATCAGGAACATCACCACCGCCAGGCTGATCAGCCCGAACACCGGGTGCAGCAGCCAGCGGTCCAGCGCGTCGTCGATCTTCGCGGTCCGCGCCGGCATGCGCACGGCCACCGACAGGATCTCGCGCACCCTGGCGTGGTAATCGATGCCACCTTCCGGGCCCGGCACCGGTGCATCCAGGTGCGGGACCATCGCATCCAGGCGTTCGACCAGGGCCTTGGCGCCCTGCTTGCGCACCGCCACGGTCTCCACTACCGGCACGCCCAGCTCGCGCTCCAGCGCGGCCACGTCCACCTGGATGCCACGGCGCTGGGCCGCATCAACCATGTTCAGCGCCACCACCATCGGCCTGCCCAGCTCGCGCAGTTCCAGCGCGAAGCGCAGGTGCAGGCGCAGGTTGGTGGCGTCGATCACGCACAGCAGCACATCCGGCGCGGCTTCGCCCGGGTAGAAGCCCCGGCACAGGTCACGGGTGATCGCCTCGTCCAGGCTGGCCGGATGCAGGCTGTAGGCGCCCGGAAGGTCGAGTACCGCGAACTCGCGGCCGGACGGCGCACGCAGACGGCCTTCCTTGCGCTCGACGGTGACGCCGGTGTAGTTGGCAACCTTCTGCCGGCTGCCGGTCAGCTGGTTGAACAGTGCGGTCTTGCCGCTGTTGGGGTTACCAACCAGCGCAACGCGCAGGGGGGCGGTAGTGGCAGTAGCAGTCATGCGCGTCGTTCCTGGCTGGCGGCGTCGACCACGACCCGCTTGGCTTCACTGATCCGCAGCGCGAAACGGGTGAACCCGACCTGCACCAGCAGCGGCTCTCCCCCCACCGGACCCTTGGCCACCAGGCGCACTTCCTCGCCCTTCACGAAACCCAGCTCGCGCAGGCGACGGGCGATGGCATCGTTGGCATGCAAGTCCTGCACGGACTCGACCACGGCCGAGGTGTGCAGCGGCAGTTCGGACAGCGTCATCTAGCGTGTTCTCTGCTGGATGTAAATGGTTCTCGATTCTAACATTCCCGCGTCGCGTCATGGCCCATGACCAATGGCCCGCTATGATCCATACAGGTATGGAGTGACCCTGGAATCCCATGAACGATGCTTTGCAGATCGAGCGCAGCGGCGCCGTCCTCACCCTCTGGCTGAACCGGCCGGAGCTGCACAACGCCTTTGACGCCGGGCTGATCGCCCGGCTGACCGCCGCACTGGAGGCCGCCGGCCACGATGCTTCGGTGCGCGCGGTGGTGCTGGCCGGCCACGGCGCCTCCTTCTCGGCAGGTGCCGACATGCAGTGGATGCGCGGCATGGCGGCGGCCAGCGAAGCCGATAACCGCGAGGACTCGCTGGCCCTGGCCCGGCTGATGCGCACCCTGGACGAGCTGCCCAAGCCGACCCTGGCCCGGGTCCATGGCGCGGCCTTCGGTGGCGGCGTCGGCCTGGTCGCCTGCTGCGACATTGCCATCGCCAGCACCTCGGCCCGCTTCGGCCTGACCGAAAGCCGCCTCGGCCTGCTGCCGGCGGTGATCTCGCCCTATGTGATCGAAGCCATCGGCCCGCGCCAGGCCCGCCGTTGGTTCGCCACCGGCGAGCATTTCGACGCCGACACCGCGCTGCGCATCGGCCTGGTCCACCAGCTGGTCGAGCCCGAACGCCTGGACGAGGCCGTGCAACGCCAGCTGGCCCTGCTCGACAAGGCCGGCCCGATCGCCTCGTCCACCGCCAAGCAACTGGTCCGCCAGGTCCGCGACAGCCATGACCGCGACACCCTGGATCGCGATAATGCCGCCCTGATCGCGCGCCTGCGGGTGTCGGCCGAGGGCCAGGAAGGCCTGGGCGCCTTCCTCGACAAGCGCGCGCCCCATTGGGTCACGGAAGCCTGAACATGCTCGATCACCTTGGTTTGACCAGCGCCGACCTGGCGCGCAGCAAGGCCTTCTTCCTGCAGGCACTGGCGCCACTGCAGATCGGCGTGGTGATGGAAGTGACCGCCGAACAGACCGGCGCGCACGACCACATCGGCTTCGGCCGCGACGGCAAGCCGTTCTTTTGGCTTGGCAATGGCGGCACCGCCAGCCATGGCGTGCACGTGGCCTTCGCCTGCGCCAGCCGCGACCAGGTGGACGCCTTCCATGCCGCCGCCCTCGCCGCCGGTGGCCGCGACAACGGCGCCCCGGGCCTGCGCCCGTGGTATCACCCGGACTACTACGGCGCCTTCGTGCTGGACCCGGATGGCAACAACATCGAGGCGGTCTGCCACCGCCCCGCCAATGGGGCAACCGCATGAGCGACTACGTCCGCATCGTCGAGGTCGGGCCGCGTGACGGCCTGCAGAATGAAAAGCAGTCGGTCTCCACCGCCGACAAGATCGAACTGATCAACCGCCTGTCGGCCACCGGGCTGCGCAGCATCGAGGCGACCAGCTTCGTCAGCCCGAAGTGGATCCCGCAGCTGGCCGATGCCGCCGAGGTCTATGCCGGCATCCAGCGCCGGCCCGGCATCCACTACCCGGTACTGGTGCCGAACGAACAGGGCTACGACCGCGCCCGTGCGGTGGGCGTGGAGGAAGTAGCGGTGTTCACCGCCGCGTCCGAGGCCTTCAACCGCACCAATACCAATGCCGGCATCGATGAATCGCTGGCGCGCTTCGAGCCGATCCTGCGCCGTGCCGCCGCCGATGGCGTGCGCGTGCGCGGCTACGTCTCCACCGTGCTCGGCTGCCCCTACCAGGGCGAAGTGCCGCTGGCTGATGTGGTGCGCGTTGCACGCGCCCTGCACCAGATGGGCTGCTACGAAATCTCGCTGGGCGACACCATCGGCGTCGGCACACCACGCAAGGCACGGGCGATGCTGCAGGCGGTCGCTGCCGAGATTCCGATGGAAGCACTGGCCGTGCACTTCCACGATACGTACGGCCAGGCCATCGCCAACATCGCCACCTGCCTGGAAGCAGGCGTGCGCGTGGTCGACAGTGCGGTGTCGGGTGCCGGTGGCTGCCCGTATGCCAAGGGCGCCAGCGGCAATGTGGCCAGCGAAGACGTGGTCTACCTGCTGCAGGGCCTCGGCCTGGACAGCGGCGTGGACCTGCCGGCACTGGCCGAGACCGGCCGCTGGCTGGCCGGCCTGCTCGGCCGCGCCACCGCCAGCCGCACCGGGCAGGCGCTGGCCGCCGCCGGTTGACCGCCGCACTGCGCCGCCCCGCAAAGGCGGCGCAGTGCACAACAGCGGCGGTCGCGGCTTCCGTTAGAATCGGCGGTTCTCGAACCTGCAGGACCGTTCAATGCAGCTGTCTTCCGTACGTGCCGTGATCACTGGCGGCGTCTCCGGCCTCGGCCTGGCCGTGGCCCAGCACCTCGTCGCCCAGGGCGGCAAGGTGGCCCTGTTCGACCTCAACGACGACAAGGGCGCTGCCGCCATTGCCGGGCTGGGTGCCGACAAGGCCCGCTATTTCAACGTCAACGTCAGCGATGAGGCGGCGGTGACCGCGGCCATCGACCAGGCCCACGATTTCCTCGGCGGCCTGAACGTGGCGATGAACTGCGCCGGCATCCTCGGCGCCGGCCGCGTGCTGGGGAAGGAAGGCCCGATGCCGCTGGCCGGCTTCCAGGGCACGGTGATGGTGAACCTGGTCGGCAGCTTCAACGTGGCCAAGGCCGCGGCCAACCGCATGCAGCACAACGAAGCGGGCACTGACGGCGAGCGCGGCGTGATCATCAACACCGCCAGCATCGCCGCCTATGAAGGCCAGATCGGCCAGGCCGCGTATGCCGCCAGCAAGGGCGGCGTGGTCTCGATGACGCTGCCGATGGCGCGCGAACTGTCGCGCTTCGGCATCCGCGTCAATACGATTGCTCCGGGCGTGTTCTGGACGCCGATGGTCGACGGCATGCCCGAAGCCGTGCAGCAGTCGCTGGCCGCCTCGATTCCGTTCCCGTCACGCCTGGGCAAGCCGGAAGACTTCGCCAGCCTGGTCGGCTTCATCCTCGGCAACACCTACCTCAACGGCGAGACCATCCGCCTGGACGGCGCTACCCGCCTCGCTCCGAAGTGATTCCCCACGGGCGCCGGGACGGCGCCCTCCCCCAACGACCTAGATCACCATGAAAGCCAACGACATCAAGAAGGGCAACGTCGTCGAGTACAACAACGGCGTGTACCAGATCCGCGACATCGAGCGCAGCTCGCCGCAGGGTCGCGGCGGCAACGTCCGCTTCCGCTTCATCATGTACAGCGTGCCGGGCGGCAACAAGCTCGACGCCAGCTTCGATGCCGACGACAACCTGGTCGAGGTCGAACTGCTGCGCCGCCAGTCCACCTATTCGTACAAGGACGGCGACGCCTTCGTCTTCCTCGATGACGAGGACTACACCCCCTACACCCTGGACGCGGACGTGATCGGCGATGACGCCGGCTACATCACCGACGGCCTGACCGGCATCTACGTGCAGGTCATCGACGAGCAGCCGGTGGCGATCCAGCTGCCGGCCTCGGTGGTGCTGGAAGTGATCGAGACGCCGCCGGAACTGAAGGGTGGCACCGCCACCAAGCGCCCGAAGCCGGCCAAGCTCAACACCGGCATCGAGATCATGGTGCCGGAGTACATCGTCAACGGCGAACGCGTGCTGGTGAACACCGCCACCGGCGAATTCGCGGGCCGTGCCGACTAAGCGCCTCGCGCTGATCGGCTGCCTGTCCCTGCCTGCGGCGTGTTCGCCGCAGGCAGGCCATCGGATGTAGCAGTCGTGTAGCAACGAGCCCACGCACGGCTGCTGTGCGTTGGACAGGGACTGCAGCCGAGCGTGGCTCGGCTCTACAGGTAGCTTACGGCTGCTTCGCGCCGAAATTGCCGCAGCCGTGGTACTGGCGGGTGCCGATGGTCAGGTTCACCCTGGCATCGAACGCCTCGCCACTCATGTCGTCCTGGCAGGTCGTGCGCTGGAAGCTGAGCTTGACGTCGGTGCCATCGGACGCCTTGCCACTCCAGCCGTCAGCACCTGCGGTGGGCTTGGCGACATCGAAACGACGCTCACCGTAATCCACTTCCACCTGCAGGCCCGGCGTGTCGCCGTCGACAACCGCCAGCCAGCCCGGCTCATTGCCGGTGGCACGGAATGCGGCATTGCCGGCGCTGCCATCGCCTTCAGTGGCTTCGAGCGCATGGCACTCTCGGTCCGCCTCGCCCTTCAGGCTCAACAGGCCGTCATCGCTGCCCTTGGTCCAGAAGCTGTTGCCCTTGCCATCGCCGTACTTGGCACCCGACGCCGCACGCTCGGAGCTCATGGCGAAGGTGCGTTCGCCGATCACCACCGTGGCCGCATCCTCGCCATTGAAGGTCGCGCGCACGCTCAGATCACCACACTGGTACGTGGTCTCGCTGCCACCTTCGATGCTGGCGCTCGGCTGCGGCGCGGCAGGCGGGGCGTCATTGCCGCCTGCGGCGGGCGGCTGGGCCGGCTGGCACGCGGCCAGCACCAACCCGAGGGAGGCTGCCAACAGACTGGGTACTACACGCATGGCTCGACTCCTTGTCGACACTACAGAGAGGCTCGACCCTACCACCTGTCGGTGAGCTGGGCCTGAAAGCGGCCTGACCGCGCTCATGCGGCCAGTACCGCCATCGACAACAGCTGCGCGCCGCTTTCGCCGGAACTGCAGGTCCACACCCGCAGCAGACGCAGTTTCAGCTCGCGCTCCTGGCCCTGCCCGCGCACCGACAAGCGCACGTCGCTGGACAACAACGCCAGGCGTCCGCACAGCAGCGTTTCCACCGCGTACGACTGCAGGCTGCGCACGTGCAGGTTTCCGGCAAGCCAGTCGCCCAGCCACGGCAGGTCGAGCAAGCGTCCGCCCTGCCCGTCCATCATGAACAATGCCGGCGATACCAGCGCGGTCAGCGCATCGTGGTCGTCATCCAGCAATGCCTGCCGCAGGCGCTGTTCCAGCGCTGCCAACTGCCGCTCATGCAGGTCTTCAACGATGTCCCGTTCCATCCACGGATCCTTCCGGCATCGGCCGGCGCCTGCGCAGGCGTTGCGCGATCCACTGCCGCGCGCCCTGCACCACTACATAGAAGACCGGCACGAAGAACACCGCCAGCACCGTCGCACTGACCATGCCGCCGAACACACCGGTTCCAATCGCCTGCTGGGTTTCCTTCGACGCGCCCTGCGCCAGCATCAGCGGCACCACGCCCAGCGCGAACGCCAACGAGGTCATCACGATCGGCCGCAGGCGCAGCCGCGCCGCCTCCAGCGCCGCTTCAACCAGGCCGCGACCCTGCTGCTGCAGCTGGCGCGCGAACTCGACGATGAGGATTGCGTTCTTCGCCGACAGCCCGATCACGGTGATCATGCCGACCTTGAAGAACACGTCGTTGGGCATGCCCCGCAACAGCACCGCAGCAACCGCACCGAGCAGGCCCAGCGGCACCACCAGCATCACCGCCAGCGGGATCGACCAGCTCTCGTACAGTGCCGCCAGCACCAGGAACACCACCAGCATCGACAACAGCAGCAACCACGGCGCCTGCGCGCCGGACTCCCGCTCCTGCAGCGACTGGCTGGTCCACTGCAGGGCAAAACCGGACGGCAGCTTCTCCGCCAACCGCTCCATCTCCGCCATGGCCTGGCCGGTCGACACGCCGGAGGCCGGTGCGCCGGACAGGTTCAGCGCCGGGAAGCCGAGATAGCGCTGCAGCTGCAGCGGCGCCTCGGTCCAGTGCGGCGTCACCAGTTCCGACAACGCCACCATGCCGCCTTCGCTGTTGCGCACGTACAGCCTCAGCACATCCTCCAGCTCCATCCGGTGGGGTGCATCGGCCTGCAGGATCACCTGCTGCAGCCGCCCCTTGTTGGGGAAGTCGTTGACGTACTGCGAGCCCATCGCCGCCGACAGCGTGCTGCTGATCTGCTCGAACCCCACGCCCATCGCCTCGGCCTTGGCGCGATCGATGTCCAGCCGCACGCTGGTACCTGCCGGCAGGCCATCGGCATGCACCTCCGACAGCAGCGGACTGGCCTCGGCCAGCTTCAGCAGCTGCTGCAGGGCCGCACGCAGTTCGGCCTGGCTCTGCCCGGTGCGCGCCTGCAGCGCCAGCGAGAAGCCGGACGAACGGCCCAGGCTGTCGATCGCCGGCGGCATCACGCTCATCACCTCGCCCTCGGCAATCGTCGCCATCGCCTTCTGCGCGGCCTCCACTTCGCCGGCCGCGGTGGCCCCTGCACGCTCGCCCCAGTCCTTCAGCATCGTGTAGGTCAGCGCCGCGCTCGGGCCGGAACCGGAGAAGCTGTAGCCGAGGATCGACTGGTTGGAGCCGATGCCCGGGCGTGACGCCACGTGCCGTTCGTAGGCTTCGACCACGGCCAGCGTGCGTTCGGCGGTGGCTTCGGCCGGCAGCTGGATCGAGGTCATGAAGTAGCCCTGGTCCTCTTCCGGCAGGAAGGCGCCCGGCAGCCAGTGCAGGCCCAGCAGCAGCGCCGCCACCAGCGCGGCGAACACGCCCATGACCCGCCCGCTCCGCTGCAGCACCGACGCCACACCACGCTGGTAGCGCCCGGTCATCCGTTCCAAGCCACGGTTGAAGGCGCCGAACAGCCCGCTACGACCATGATGGCCATGGGTGTTCGGGCGCAGCAGGGTCGCGCACAGCGCCGGCGTCAGGCTCAATGCCAGCAGCGCCGAGAACAGGATCGACACCGCCATCGCCACGGTGAACTGGCGGTAGATCGCGCCCACCGAGCCGCTGGCCAGCGCCATCGGAATGAACACCGCGGTCAGCACGAGGGTGATGCCGATCACCGCACCGGTCAGTTCGCGCATCGCCTTGATGGTGGCCTCGCGCGGCGGCAGGCCTTCCTCGGCCATGATCCGTTCCACGCCCTCGACCACCACGATGGCGTCGTCGACGATGATGCCGATTGCCAGCACCATGCCGAACATGGTCAGCACGTTGATCGAGAAGCCCAGCGCCAGCATCACCGCGAAAGTGCCCAGCAGCGCGATCGGTGCGACCAGTGCCGGAATCAGCGTGTAGCGCCAGTTCTGCAGAAACAGGTACATCACTGCGAACACCAGCAGCATCGCCTCCAGCAGCGTCTGCACCACCTTCTGGATCGAGATCTTGACGAACGGTGCGGTGTCGAACGGAATGCTCGATTCCACGCCGCGCGGCAGCAGCGGCGCCAGCTCGGCCATGCGCTCGCGCACCGCCGACGCGGTGCGAACCGCGTTCGCGCCAGGACGCAGCTGCACGCCGGCGGCGGTGGCCGGATGGCCATCCTCGCGGGTGCCCCAGGCATAGCTCTGCGCGCCCAGTTCAACGCGGGCGACATCGCCCAGCACCACCCGTGAACCGTCGGCCCCGGCACGCAGCACGATGGCGGCGAACTGTTCCGGCGTGGACAACTGGCCCTCGGCGCTGAGCGGCACGGTGATGCGCTGGCCTGGAACACCCGGCGAATCACCAATGCGTCCCGGCGAGATCTCCAGGTTCTGCTGCTCGATGGCGGTGGCCACATCGCCCATGGTCAGGCCGTAGCCGGTCAGCCGGGTCGGGTCCAGCCACACGCGCATCGCCTGCTCCGCACCGAACAGCTGCACGCGGCCGACGCCATCGATGCGGCGCAGCTCCTCGATGATGTTGCGCGCCATGAAGTCGCCCAGTGCGGCCTCGCTGACGCTGGCATCCGGCGAACGCAGGCCGACCAGCATCAGGAAGCCGGAATCGGCGGCCTCCACGAACAGGCCGTTCTGGCGCACGCTGCGCGGCAGGCGCGGCTCGATCGCCTTGATCCGGTTCTGCACGTCCACCTGCGCCAGCTCCGGGTTGGTACCCGGCTTGAAGGTCGCAGTGATGGAGGCTTCGCCGGAGGTGTCCACCGACGACTCGAAGTACAGCAGGTGCTTGACGCTGGACAGCTCGCGCTCGATCAGGCCGACCACCGCGTCATTCAGCGTCTGCGGGCTCGCACCCGGGTAACTGGCATAGATGCTGACGCTGGGCGGGGCAACCGCCGGATAGCGCTCCACCGCCAGCCGCGGGATCGCCAGCACACCGGCCAGGATGATGAAGATCGCCAGCACCCAGGCGAACACCGGGCGATCGATGAAGAAACGTGCCATGTTGGATTTTCCTGGAGGGACCGGCCCGGTAGAGGCTCAGCCCTTGCTGCCGGCCTGCACCGCGCTGGCGCTGGCGACCGGCATCTGCCAGTCGCGCGCATCGACCACCACGCCTTCCTGCAGGCGTTCCTGGCCTTCGACCACCACCTTTTCGCCCACCTTCAGGCCGGTGCGCACCAGCCATTGGCGATCGACACTACCGTCCACTTCCAGCGTGCGGATCACCGCCTTGCCATCGCCACCGATCACCCAGGCATAGGCCTGGCCACCGGCACTGCGCAGCACGGCCTGCTGTGGCACGGTCAGTGCGCTGGCCGGCGCACCCCGCGGCACCTTCGCGCGCACGTACATGCCGGGCAGCAGCTGGCGCTGCGGGTTGTCGACCAGGATGCGCAGGATCACATCACCGGTGCGCGCATCGACATTGATGCCGGAGAACAGCATCTGGCCACGTTCGGGCAGCGGCTTGCCGGCCGCACCGATGATCGTCACCGGCAGCTCGCCGCCACCGGCACTGCGTTGCAGCGACTCGAGCTGCGCCGCTGGCTGGCGCACATCGACGTAGACCTGGTCGATCTGCTGCACCACCGCCATCGGCTCGGCATCGGCCACGCCGACCAGTGCACCTTCGGTCACCAGCGCCTGGTCGATGCGGCCGGCAATCGGCGCGCTGACCGTGGCATAGCGCAGATCGAGCTGGCGACGCGCCAGGATCGCGCGCGCTTCGTTCACCGCGGCACGGGCCTGTTCGTACTCGGCACTGGCATCGTCGCGGTGCTGCTGGCTGACCGCCTGCGCGGCCGCCAGCGCATGCAGGCGCTGCGACTGCACGCGGCTGCGGCCCAGGGCTGCCTCACTGCGCTGCAGCGCGGCCAGTGCCGAGTCGACATCGGCACGGAACGCCGCCGGATCGATCTGGAACAGGGCCTGGCCGGCGCGCACTTCCGCACCCTGCTCAAACAGCCGGCGCTGCACGATGCCGCCCACCTGGGCACGGATCTGTGCGGTGCGTACGGCGGCCACGCGGCCGGGCAGTTCGTCATCGCGCTGCACGACCTGCGGGCCGACAGTGACCACGCTGACGCGCGGTGCCGCTTCGGGCGTGGCTTCGGGGGCGGAGCAGGCCGTCATGGCCAGGGCGAGGGCCGCGATCAACGCGACCGGAGTCCTGAAGGTTCTCATTGCTGTGCACAATGCCGCGCGGGCGGCTGATAGGTTCTGAAGCGTGCAGTCTGCGGGGCGATGATGGGGTTTCGATGGAGGAACTGTGGAGATACGATGGAGGCAAGCACCTTAAGGCCCCGCCCCTGCATGCATGCCTCCCCTGCCCTCGCCGCCCTCGTCCTGATCGTCGAGGATGAGGCCGAGATCGCCGATATTCTTACCGCCTACCTGGAACGCGAAGGACTACGCACCCTGCGTGCCGCCGATGGCCACAGTGCACTGGACCTGCACCGCAGCGCCCGCCCCGACCTGGTCCTGCTCGACGTACAACTGCCGCGGCTGGATGGCTGGAGCGTACTGACCCAGCTACGCCAGCGCGGCGAAACGCCGGTGATCATGCTGACCGCGCTGGACCAGGACCTGGACAAGCTGACTGCGCTGCGCATGGGCGCCGACGACTACGTGGTCAAGCCGTTCAATCCAGCCGAAGTGGCAGCGCGCGTGCGCGCCGTGCTGCGGCGTACGCTGCGTGGCTCGCGCGTGGACGCACCGACCGCACTGCGCGCGGGCCCGTTGCTGATCGACTCGGCCACCCATGCCGTGCATGTGGAAGGCGACGGCTACAGCCACGAAGTGCTGCTCACCCTAACCGAGTTCAAGCTGCTGCACTGCATGGCGCTGGCGCCGACCCGCATCTTCAGCCGCAGCGAACTGATGCACGAATGCCTGCCGGAAAGCGAGGCGCTGGAGCGCACGGTCGACAGCCATGTCAGCAAGCTGCGCCGCAAGCTGGATGAAGTGGGCATGGTCAATGTTCCGGCCAGCGTGCGCGGTGTCGGCTACCGGTTGATGGCCGACCGCTGATGGCCCGCCTGCGCCGCTCCGGGCTCAGTCGCCACATCATCGTCTCGATGTCGCTGATGGTGATCGGCGTCATCGTGATGATGATCCTGTCATCGTGGCTGCTGTACGCGGTGCTGGTCGAGTTCTTCCCCGGCAGTGCCGAAGAGCCGGAAAGCTGGCTGCCGACCGGGCCGGAGCTGGCATGGATGGTCGGGGTGATCCTGACCGGCCTGGCACTGGCCATCGCCGCCTCGTTCCGCCTTGCCCACCGCATCCTGTCGCCGTTGAATTCGCTGGTCGACAGCGTGCGCGCGCTTGCCGGCGGCGACCTCGGTGCGCGCGCCAGCGCCCAGGAAAACTCGCCCGGCGAAGTGGCCACCCTGGTCGAGGATTTCAATGCGATGGCGCGCCGCCTGCAGCACATGGAGAGCGAGCGCGCGATGTGGCATGCGGCCATTGCCCATGAACTGCGGACTCCGGTGACGATCCTGCGTGGTCGCCTGCAGGGGCTGGCCGAGGGTGTGTTCCAGCCAGACGAATCCCAGTTCCGCAGCCTGCTGGCACAGGTCGAAGGCCTCTCACGCCTGATCGAGGATCTGCGCGTGTTGAGCCTGTCCGACAACGCGCGGTTGGACGTACGCCGCGCGCGCACCGACGTGGTGGCCGAAGTGCATTCGGTGATGACCCTGGTCGACCCGCAGTTCCGCGCCGCCGGCTTCGTGCTGGAGCTGGAAACCAGCCGCGAGGAACACAACGCGCACTGTGACCCGACACGCTTGCGCCAGGCCCTGCTGGCACTGCTGGAGAATGCGCGCCGCTACGCCAGCCCGGGCAAGGTGCGGATTGCCGTGCACGACACGCCCGGACACGTGCAGGTGGCGATCGAGGACGAAGGCCCGGGCATCGACCCGGAACTTCACACCGACATCTTCACTCCGTTCATGCGCGCCGACGGCTCGCGCTCGCGCCAGGGCGGCGGCAGCGGGCTGGGCCTGGCGGTGGTCAAGGCCATCGCCGATGCACATGGCGGCCGCGTCTACTGCACGCCCGGCAGCGCCGGCGGCAGCCGCTTCGTCATCGAGCTTCCGCGCCAGTAGCGGGCGTGGCTGCCTGTTCCCGCAGGCGTGCGCCGAGCGCGGCGAGGTTGGCATCGATCGCATCCATCTCGTTGCGCTGGCCCGCCGGCAACTGCTGGCGCAGCTGCACGCGCAGCGCCTGCCAGGCCGGCACCGCCTCTGCGCTGGCAGTGGCAACCGCTTCGGCCAGCACCGCCTGCTCATCGGCAAGCGGCAATCCGTAGCCATCGTCGACCAGCAGCGTACCCGGGCGCAGCCATTGCCCACCCTGCTCCAGCAGCTGGCGCAGGCCGCGCGTCTCGGCACTGTCCGGTGCCGCCAGCAGGCGCCGTTTCAGCACATCGCGCGCGCGCAGTTCAGCGCGGCGTTGCGCAGCCTGTTCCAGCAGCAGCAGCCCGGCGCTGGCACGCAGGTCACCCTGCAGCAGCCACTGCGCACGCTGCTGTGCGGGCAGCTTCAGCCAGGCGCGCACATCGCGCACCGGCAGCCCCAGCTGTGAGCTCGCCACCGCGAACAACTGCTGGTAGTGGTCGCGTGCCGAGGCGAAGTAGTAGCCCTGCGCCTGCGCTGAATCCCGATCAGCCAGCACCTGCTCATCCAGTACCTGCAATCGCGCCAGCCGGCGCTTCAACCCGCGCGGACTCAGCTGGGCCAGCCCGGCCTCCCCCAGGCGCGGCACGCCCGCCTGCAGCAGCTTTGCGGTTTCCACCGCGCAGTTGTTGCTGACGAAGTAATAGCGCCCGTCATAGCTCCAGTGCACCTGTGCAGTGCGCTCGAGCAGGCCGGCGATCTCGCCGGATGACAACTGCAATGGCAGCGACTGCAACCCACGCAGTTCCACCTTGGTGTACTCGTCCACCACCTGCTGCAGCGGCAGCACGAACAGGCGCGAGGGATAGCCGCCGGTCAGGCCACGCCAGTTGGAAATCTGCACATCACCTACGAATGCGCGGAACGACAGTACGCGGTGGTACTCCAGGTCCAGGCGGCAGTCCGGCCCCGGCGCACGGCCCGGCCGGCAGATCACCAGCCGCAGCATGCTGTGCCCCCAGCGGCTCATCGGCTGCGCACTGCCTTCGGCGAACAGGTAGTCCACGGCGTAGACGCGCGAAGGATCGAGCTGCAGCAGCGATGCCGCACCCTCTTCCGATTCGGCCTGCAGCAATGGCAACGTGGCCGCGCAGTGCGACTGCGGCAGCGATGGCGGGGTTCCGAAATGCGCCTGGTACCACTGCGCCAGCGCCGGGCGCCGGCAGGCAAACTCGCTGTCGAGCACGAAATGCTCGGCGTTCACTGCCAGGTACTCGGCCGGATCCTTCAGTTCATAGGCATCCGGACTACGGTCACGGAAGTCGTTGCCACCACGGCCAAGATGCCAGGGCTTGCGCTGCCATCCGGCCAGGTCGCGCCAGCGCGCACTGCGCGACCAGTTCGCGCCGCTACGGTCTGCAACATGGGTCAGTTCATGCACCAGCGCGCTGCGTCGTGCACGGCGTGCGCCGGGCACGGCATCATCCAGCAGCTCGCGACGCAGGTCGATGCGGCCGGCGAAAGCGCGACCATGCACATCGGCCGGCAGGTGGTCGCTCCAACGCACCTGCACGTGTGCTGGCAGTGCGCGCAGCAGGCCATCTGGCAGCAAGGACTGCACGTCGGCCAGGGTCTGCATCGCCACCTGCTGCTGTGCAGGGCTCAGCCCTTCCGGATCCAGGCGCAGGTCTCCGCTGGCATGTGCGGCCGGAACGGCCAGCAGTAGAGCCAGGCCATGCCTGGCTGCGTTCCGTGCAGATGTCATGGCGTTGCCAGCCAGCGGCCGGCACTACCCGGGATCAACGCGCCAGCAGCGCGCGGGCCAGTTCCAGGTCGCTCTGCTGCTGTGCGGCAGCGCTCTGCTCACGCAGGTGCACCAGTGCGGCCTGCAGACGGGCGCCACGGATCTGGCCATCGCTGGCGACGAACGCAGCGGCATCGTCGCGTGCAGCCTGCACCACCTTGTCGTCGCCCGAGCTGCTGGCCGAAGAGCCCGACGATGCACCGGTGGCGGAACCGGCCGAGGTGCCGGCGAAGCTGGAAGCGAAGCCGGCCAGCGGCAGGGACAGCAGGGCGAGCAGCAGAAGCGGACGGGTCATCGGTTCGAAGCCGGTTGTGAGGAAGCGTGGAGCGTAACGGGTGCGTGAAGGATTTGCCCGGCTCAAACGTCGAACAGCTTGCCGGGATTCAGCCGCGCTTGGGGATCGAACGCGCGTTTGACCGCCTTCATCAGGGCGATCTCGGCCGGGCCGCGGGTGCTGTCCAGGTAGCCCTTCTTGACCAGGCCGATGCCGTGTTCAGCCGAGATGCTGCCATCGAACCGGGCCAGCACCTGCGCCAGCAGCTTGGTCACATGCTCGCACTGCGCCACGAAATCGGCGTCGCTGGTGTCATCGGGCTTGAGCACGTTGATGTGCAGGTTGCCGTCACCGATATGGCCGAACCAGACCACGTCGAAGTGCGGGTAGGCCTGCCCGATCAATGCCTGGGTCTCGGCCAGGAACGCCGGCATCGCCGAGATCCGCACCGAGACGTCGTTCTTGTAGGGCTTGTAGCGCGCCAGCGATTCGGTGATGCCTTCGCGCAGGCGCCACAACTGGGCGGCCTGGGCATCGCTGGCACTGATCACGCCGTCGCTGACCCAGCCGTTGCCCATGCAGTCCTCGAAGGCCGCCATCGCCGCCGCTTCCTGCGCTTCGTCGTTGGCGGCGAACTCGGTGACCACGTAGTACGGATGCACCTCGTCGAACGGTGCCTGCGCACCATGCGCCAGCACGTGCTCCAGCGCCCGGTCGGTAAAGAATTCGAAGGCCTGCAGCTGCAGCCGCGCGCGGAACGCGGCGAATACCTGCATCAGCACTTCGAAGCTGGGCAGCGCCAGCAGCATCACGTTGCTGGCCGGCGGCGGATCGGTCAGCTTCACCGTCGCTTCGACGATCACGCCCAGCGTGCCTTCCGAACCGATCAGCAGCTGGCGGAAGTCATAGCCGCTGGAGTTCTTGATCAGGCCCTTGTTGAGCTCCAGCAGTTCGCCGCTGGCGGTAACCACCTTCAGCCCGGCGATCCACTCGCGGGTGTTGCCGTAGCGGATCACGCGGATGCCGCCGGCATTGGTGGCGATGTTGCCGCCGATCGTGCACGACCCGCGCGCAGCGAAGTCCACCGGGTAGATCAGACCGTGGTCCAGCGCGGCGTTGTGCACGGCTTCCAGCGGCATGCCGGCCTGCACCACCAGGGTGCGATCGACCGCGTCGTAGGCCAGCGCCTTGTTCATCCGCTCCAGGCTGAGCACCAGCTCGCCGTTGGCGGCCACCGCGCCACCCGAGAGACCGGTGCGGCCACCGGACGGCACCACGGCCACGCCCTCGTCTGCGCTCCAGCGCATCACCGCCTGCACTTCCTCGACCGTGGCCGGCAGCGCGATCGCCAGCGGCGCCGGCGTCCAGCGCCGGGTCCAGTCGCGCCCGTAGTGCTCCAGGTCGGCCGGGTCGGTCTTCAGCTTCAGGCCGGGACAGGCCTGCTGCAGCGAGGCAATGCGGGAATCGGTCATGACGGTCCAGCGCGGTGCGTGAAGAACGGGCAAGCGTGCCAGCGGCACGCGCCAGCGTCCAGCCCCGCAGCCGTGCAGATAGCTACGGATGCAACCAATTGCGCACTGCACCATGGGCGTTGCGATCTGGCATAGTGGTCAGCCCCTGTCCCACTGGCCGTGTCGCCCCATGTCGCCGAAGAAGACCTCGTTCCCCAAGCAGGATATCCGCGTGCTGTTGCTGGAGGGGGTCAGCCAGACCGCCGTGGAGGTGTTCAGCGCCGCCGGCTACAGCCAGATCGAGGCGCACACCAAGGCACTGCCCGAGGACGAACTGAAGGCGCGCATCGCCGAGGCGCACATCGTCGGCATCCGTTCGCGCACCCAGCTCAGCGCCGAGGTGCTGGCCGAGGCCAAGCGCCTGATCGCGGTGGGCTGCTTCTGCATCGGCACCAACCAGGTCGACCTGGACGCGGCCGAGCTGGCCGGCATCCCGGTGTTCAACGCGCCCTATTCCAACACCCGCAGCGTGGCCGAGCTGGTGATTGCCGAGGCGATCATGCTGACCCGTGGCATTCCGCAGAAGAATGCCGAGTGCCATCGCGGCGGCTGGTCGAAGTCGGCCAGCGGCAGCCATGAGGTGCGTGGCAAGACCCTGGGCATCATCGGCTATGGCCACATCGGCACCCAGGTCGGCGTGCTGGCCGAATCGCTGGGCATGCAGGTGATCTTCCACGACGTGGAAACCAAGCTGGCGCTGGGCAATGCGCGTGCTGCGGCCAGCCTGGACGACCTGCTGGCGCGGGCCGACATCGTCACCCTGCACGTGCCGGAGACCCCGGCCACGCAGTGGATGATCGGCAGCACCGAGCTGGCGAAGATGCGCAAGGGCGCGCACCTGATCAACGCCGCGCGCGGCACCGTGGTCGACATCGATGCGCTGGACGCGGCGCTGGCCAGCGGCCACGTCGGAGGCGCCGCGCTGGACGTGTTCCCGGTCGAGCCGAAGGGCAATGGCGATATCTTCGAATCGCCGCTGACCCGCCACGACAACGTGATCCTGACCCCGCACGTGGGCGGCAGCACGCTGGAGGCGCAGGACAACATCGGCGTGGAAGTGGCGGCCAAGCTGGTGCGCTACAGCGACAACGGCAGCACCCTGTCGGCGGTCAACTTCCCGGAAGTGACCCTGCCCGAACACGAAGACAGCCTGCGCCTGCTGCACATCCACCAGAACGTGCCGGGCGTGCTGTCCAAGGTCAACGAGATCTTCTCGCGCCACAACGTCAACATCGACGGCCAGTTCCTGCGCACCGACCCGAAGGTGGGTTACGTGGTGATCGACATTACCGCCAGCGAGGAACAGGCCGCCGCCGTGCGCGACGAGTTGGCCGCGATTCCGGGCACGCTGCGGACGCGCATCCTGTATTGAAAAAAGGGGACGGAGGGGATTAAGTCGTTTGCGGCACATGCGCTATAAACGACTTGATCCCCTCCGTCCCCTTTTTACCTCAACGTGCCAGCCAGCGGCGCGCCATGCGCTGCATGGATTCGTCCGATTCCGGATCGGCCGCGACTTCGGTCACCGGCCGCCAGGCCAGGTCGAGTGACTCCTCGCTGAGCACGAAGGCCTCGCCACCCAGCGCCCGGATCACGAAACGCATGTCGTAGTGCCAGTGCCCCGGCACGTCCTTGCGCTCCGGAATCCAGTGCTTGTCCAGATCGAAGATGGCCGGGTCTTCCAGTACCAGGCCGCTCAGGCCCGACTCCTCCTCGGCTTCCTTCAGCGCCACCTGGGCCAGGTCGCGGTCGCCGTCGGCGTGGCCGCCCAGCTGCAGCCAGCGCTGCAGCTTGCGGTGATGGGTCAGCAGCAGCCGCTGGCCATCGGCGCTGACCAGCCAGCAGCTGGCGGTGAAGTGGCCCGCCAGCCGTTCACGCCGGAACGGATCTTCCGGATCGTCCAGCAATGTGCCGAATTCGGCAGCCAGTGCGTCGTGGGCAGGCTCACGGCGGGCATAGTCCCGCAGCAGGCCACGCAGGCGATCGTCAAGCACGGCAAGGGTTTCGGCGGTCTGGCGCATGAATGGGGGCGGTCTGGAAAAATACTGCTCATTATCGCCGTTCATTGTTGCGATTGCGCTTGTGCGTTAGCTTCAGCTTTGGCTAAGGTACAGCGGGCCGTTCGCGCGGCCTTCACCATTCCAGGGTTGCCGGCAACGTATCGGCGGCCCACCCCATCCGATCACTAGGAAGTACTGCATGCTGAAAGCTCTGTTGAGGGTCAAGCCGGTTGAACCGGCCGGGCACGTCGATGCCGGCGAACCCATCGAAGGCAGCCTGGACGGCGAAGCCACGTTGAAACGGACCCTCACGGCTAAACACCTCATCCTGCTTGGCGTGGGTGCGGTGATCGGCGCTGGTATCTTCGTGCTGACCGGCCAGGCGGCGGCCAACCATGCCGGCCCGGCGGTGATGCTTTCGTTCGTGCTGGCCGGTTTCGCCTGTGCCCTGGCGGGCCTGTGCTACGCCGAGTTCGCGGCGATGATGCCGGTCTCCGGCAGTGCCTACTCGTACTCCTACGCCACCTTGGGCGAAGGCATGGCCTGGTTCATCGGCTGGTGCCTGGTGCTGGAGTACCTGTTCGCCTCGGCCTCGGTCGCGGTGGGCTGGTCGGCGTACCTGATCAGCTTCATCACCACCACCTTGCACATGCCGTTCCCGGACCTGCTCAGCGCCGCGCCCATCGCCTGGACCGGCAGCGAGTTCGTCTCCTCCGGCAAGCTGTTCAACCTGCCGGCGGTGCTGATCGTGGCGGCGGTGTCCGGCCTGCTGTACGTGGGCGTGACCCAGTCGGCCTTCGTCAACGCCATCATCGTGGCGATCAAGGTCACCGTCATCTGCCTGTTCATCGGCATCGGCGCGGCCCATATCGACCCGGCCAACTGGCAGCCGTTCATCCCGGAAAACACCGGCGTGCCGGGTGAGTTCGGCTGGAGCGGCATCTTCCGCGCGGCCACCATCGTGTTCTTCGCCTACATCGGCTTCGACGCGGTCTCCACCGCCGCCGGTGAAACCAAGGACCCACAGCGCAACATGCCGATCGGCCTGCTCGGCTCGCTGGCGGTGTGCACCATCGTCTACATCATCGTCTGCGCGGTACTGACCGGCATGATGCCGTACCACCTGCTGGGCACCGACAAGCCGGTGGCGACCGCCCTGGAGCCCTACCCGACCCTGTCCTGGCTGAAGACGTTCGTGGAAATCGGCGCCATCGCCGGCCTGTCCTCGGTGGTGCTGGTGATGATGATGGGCCAGACCCGCATCGCCTACACCATCTCCCGCGACGGCCTGCTGCCGAAGTTCTTCGGCAAGGTCCACGCCCGCTTCCGCACCCCGTACGTCGCCACCATCGTGGTCGGCGTGATCGCTGCCGCGCTGGCCGGCCTGGTGCCGCTGAACGTGCTCGGCGAACTCGTCTCGATGGGCACCCTGCTGGCCTTCGCCACCGTCTGCGTCGGCGTGCTGGTGCTGCGCTATACCAAGCCGGACCTGCACCGCCCGTTCCGCGTGCCGATGGTGTGGATCATCTGCCCGCTCGGCGCGGCCACCTGCCTGTTCCTGTTCTGGCAGGCGTTCGTGGTGCATTGGCATCTGTTCGTTGGCTGGACGCTGCTCGGCCTGCTGATCTACCTGGGCTACGGCATCCGCAACAGCAAGCTGGCCAAGTCGCCCTGATCCGCCTACGGGCCGGCCTCGCGCCGGCCCGTCCGTTTTCCCCGCGCGCCGCCCGTGGCGCGCTTCGACAAGACCACCACACATGTTCAAGCAACTGTGGGCCACCAAGCACCCGCATGCCGCCCATGAAGACGCCAACGGCCTGAGCCTGCGCCGCCACCTCGGCCCCTGGGGCCTGACCGCCCTCGGTATCGGCGCGGTGATCGGCGGCGGCATCTTCGTCATCACCGGCCAGGCCGCCGCCAACCACGCCGGCCCGGCCATCATGCTGTCCTTCGTACTGGCCGCCATCTGCTGCGCCTTCTGCGCACTGGCCTATGCCGAGTTCGCCTCGATGGTGCCGGTCTCCGGCAGCGCCTACACCTACACCTACGCCACCTTCGGCGAGCTCTCGGCCTGGTTCATCGGCTGGATGCTGGTGCTCGAATACGGCGTCTCCGCCTCGGCGGTCGCGGTCAGCTGGACCGGCTATTTCCTCAGCCTGCTCAGCCAGTTCGACATCCATCTACCGGCGGCGCTGGTCAGCGCCCCACTCGATGCACAGCTGCGCCCCACCGGCGCGATCGCCAACCTGCCGGCCGCTGCGCTGGTACTGATGCTGACCTGGCTGTGCTACGTCGGCATCAGCAAGTCCTCGGCGATGAACATGGCAATGGTCGTGCTGAAGACCGGCCTGATCCTGCTGGTCATCGTGGTCGGCTGGAAGTACGTGGACACCAGCAACTGGACGCCCTTCATCCCGGCCAACGAAGGCCCCGGCAAGTACGGCATGGAAGGCGTGCTGCGTGGCGCGGCGATGGTGTTCTTCGCCTACATCGGTTTCGAAGCGGTGTCGGTGGCGGCGCAGGAATCGAAGAATCCGCAGCGTGACATGCCGTTCGGCATGATGCTGTCGCTGGTGATCTGCACCGTGCTCTACATCGCGATGGCCGCGGTGATGACCGGCCTGGTGCCGTTCCAGCTGCTCGGCACCGACGAGCCGGTGGTGACTGCCGTGGCCGCGCATCCGCAGCTGGGCTGGCTGCGCTGGGTGGTCGAGGTCGGCGCGCTGGTCGGCCTGTCCTCGGTGGTGCTGGTGATGATCATCGGCCAGCCGCGCATCTTCATGATCATGGGTCGCGACGGCCTGCTGCCGCCGGTGTTTACCAGGATCCACCCGAAGTACCGCACTCCGCACATCAACACCGTGATCACCGGCATCGGCATCGCCTTGCTGGCGGCGCTGTTCCCGCTGGACATCCTGGGCGAGCTGACCTCGATGGGCACACTGATCGCATTCGCGGCCGTGTGCGCCGGCGTGCTGATCCTGCGCCGCACCCAGCCGGACCTGCCGCGGCCGTTCCGCATGCCGATGGCGTGGCTGATCTGCAGCCTGGGCGTGCTGAGTTGCCTTGCCCTGCTGTCGGCGATGACGATGCACAACTGGATGCTGATGGGGGTGTGGACGTTCGTCGGTTTCGTGATCTATTTCTGCTACGGCTTCAGGCACAGCCGCCTGCGGGTGAAGTAAAGGGATTGCAGGGCCTGCGGCCCTGCACCCGCCGGAGCCGGAGCAACTTCCAGAGCAACAGCTGGGTTGAGGGTTTGGCGGAGAGGCATGGGTTAGCGGGGGACGCCGTGAATCCATCCATGGAGGCTTGGCCGCGGCATCCATGCCGCGGACACCCCCGCGAACCCATGCCCCCCCGCCCCTGACACTTTCCCGGCACGTCCGGTAGATCCACGCCATGCATGGATGATGGTCATTCCCAGCGACCAGGGCGCCCGACGATGATCATCTGCGGCCAAACCAGAAGGTCTTCTGTATCCAGCCTGCGCCGCCCATGCAGCCCATGAAGTGCTCGTGATTCTCCTTGGCGTTGACGTCCACGGTGTAGCGCTCGGTCTTTGGCATCAGCATCGTCTTGTATTTGCCATCCACGTCGCATGTCTCGCCTTCCTTGCAGGCGTCAGCACCTCAATCTCTTCGGTGCGCTCGACAACGTCCATCTTCTCCGGCCACTTCTCGTTGGCCTCTGCCCTGCAGCGCCACCGCGACTCATCCAGCGGATCAGCATGATCACTGAAGCGGGCCCATTCGGTCGCACAACCTCTGGTCAACAGCGCAAGCCCCGCAGCCACGGCCAGTCGCATACACGTAGCCATCTCCATCATCCTTCTCGATTTCCGGTCGCTGCACGCGCTCGTGCTTTCCATTCACGTCGTACGTGTTCTTGTCCTGCTCGCTGCACGTCTCAAGCCTCTACGCCTGAACGATTCGCACGACCACGGCATTCTCCGCTGGCCACTGTTGCCTCGAGTCCGTTGAGCAGCAACCGGTCGAGCCGCTGTCGTCCGCCGCGCCGGCTCCGCCTAGCGGCGATTGAACCAGATGAGCTGCTGCTGCCAGCCGGCACCGGCCATACAGGCGTTGAACTCGCTGCTGCGGTCGGACGCGTTGACGTCCACGATGTAACTCTCCTCTTTCGGCATGGGTACCATGTTGTACTTGCCGTCAATGGCGCAGACTTCATCAAGCCTGCAGGGCACCTTGCGGTCTTCGTAGACAGTGCGCGTGGCCACTTCATTCCTGACCGGCCAGTGATCGTCGGCCTGCGCCCTGCAACTCGAATGGGCGGGGCCGAATGACCGCGCACCCGCATCCATCTTCACCCATTCCATCGTGCAGCCACTGCTGGCAAGCATGATGCCAATCACCCCCATCATCCCCATCGCGCGCGCGATCATCGAAGTACTCCTTTCCTTGGCGCTCGCCGGAATTTCTGCGGCAATCCGATGATGTTTCGCGGCAAGAGGGCTGTCCACGACCGGAATCGCTTCCAGCGGGAGCGCTGCCCTCCCCATTCAGCCAGCGCTGTGCTTGCCTCGATCCAACCCTTGCGCGCCGCCTGCCAGCACACCGCTTCGCGTTGCCCACGCAGCAGGCAGGCGGTCGCCGCGCGGGCCCAGCATCGGGCCGGATCACGTAAAATGCCGTCCATGGACACCACCACCTTCCCCTACGACACCGCCCGCCTGGGCGAACTGGCCCAGCTGCTGATCGACAACGTCCGCGAACTGGCCCAGGCCGGCTGGACCCCGGCCACCAGCAGCAACTTCTCCCACCGCCTGGACGACCGCCACGCCGCGATCACCGTCTCGGGCAAGGACAAGGGCCGCCTGATCGAGGACGACATCATGGTGGTGGACTTCGATGGCAAGGCCGTCGGCCGCCCGCTGCGCCCCTCCGCCGAAACCCTGCTGCACACCCAGCTGTACCGCCGCTTCCCGGAGATCGGCTGCGTGCTGCACACCCATTCGCCGGTGCAGACCATTGCCTCGCGCCTGTACGCGCCGCAGGGTCATGTGCACCTGGAAGGCTACGAACTGCTGAAGGCCTTCGCCGGCAACAGCACCCATGAGATGGCCATCGACGTACCGGTGTTCGCCAACACCCAGGACATGAACGTGCTTTCGAAGCAGGTCGACGACCTGCTCGACCGCCAGAACCTGTGGGGCTACCTGATCGACGGCCACGGCCTGTACGCCTGGGGCCGTGACATGGCCGAGGCGCGCCGTCATCTGGAAGCCTTCGAATTCCTGTTCCACTGCGAACTGGAACTGCGCAAGCTGCGCGGCTGAACCCGCGCGCAGGTGCAGATGCCGATCCGGAATCTGCACCTCGCCCCCACCCTGATACCCTGTCTTCCCCCCGAGACGTTCAAGCTGCCGCCATGAGCCGACTGCGCATCTACGACGACACCCGCCCCGAATCGCCGCTGCTGGACACCCAGGACGGCGCGGTCATCGCTGCCGAACTGCAGAAGATCGGCGTCACCTTCGAGCGCTGGCAGGCCACCGCACCGGTTGCGCCGGGCGCCAGCCAGGAGGAAGTGTTCGCCGCCTACCGCGCGGACATCGATCGCCTGGTCGCCGAGCGCGGCTTCAAGAGCGTGGACGTCGCCTCGATCGCCCCGGACAACCCGAACCGCGCCGAGCTGCGGAAGAAGTTCCTCGACGAGCACTTCCACAAGGAAGACGAGGTGCGCTTCTTCGTCGCAGGCTCCGGCCTGTTCACCCTGCACGTGGGTGACAAGGTCTATGAGATCGAGTGCGTGAAGGACGACCTGATCGCCGTACCCGATGGCACCACCCACTGGTTCGACATGGGCGATGAGCCCAGCTTCGTGGCGATCCGCTTCTTCACCGAGCCGGATGGCTGGGTCGGCCACTTCACCGGCACCGACATCGCGCAGAAGTTCCCCCGTTACGTACCCACCCAGGCATCCTGATCCATGCAGCCCCGCGTCATCCTGACCGACATCGAAGGCACTACCAGCAGCATCTCGTTCGTCAAGAACGTGCTGTTCCCCTATGCCCGCAAGGCCTTGCCGGCGTTCGTCGCCGAACATGGCCAGCAGCCTGAAGTCCGCCGCTGGCTGGACGCGGTGGCTACCGAGATCGGCGGTGCCTGCCAGGACAATCTGGTGGCCGAGACGCTGCAGGGCTGGATCGACCAGGACCGCAAGCACACCGCACTGAAGGCGCTGCAGGGGCTGATCTGGGACGAAGGCTACCGCCGTGGCGACTACACCGCGCACTTCTACCCGGAAGTGGCGCCGGTGCTGAAGGGCTGGCACGCTTCCGGCCTGCCGCTGTACGTGTACTCCTCCGGCTCGGTACCGGCCCAGAAGCTGTTCTTCGGTTTCAGCGATGCCGGTGACCTCAGCCCGCTGGTGTCGGGCTGGTTCGATACCGAGATCGGCGGCAAGCGCGAGGCCGACAGCTACCGCCGCATCGTGCAGGCGATCGGCGTGCCGGCCGGCGAGATCCTGTTCCTGTCCGATGTGGTGGAGGAATTGGACGCCGCCCGCGAAGCCGGCCTGCAGACCCGCCTGATCGATCGCCTGGATGATTACCCGATGCCGCGCATCGGCCAGGCCGCCAACGGCCACGAGCGGGTCGAGAACTTCCAGCAGATCCAGCTGTAAAGAAGAGATGTGTGCGGACCACCGGTCCGCACCTGCCCGTCTCCGCTTCTGGTAGATGCCAACCTTGGTTGGCATGTTCGGTGTGTGCCAACCAAGGTTGGCACCTACCAAAACAGGATGTGCCGCCCTCAACGATCGAGGTGTGCGGACCAACGGTCCGCACCTGCCCCGCTCCGCGTCTGGTGGATGCCAGCCTTGGTTGGCATGTTCAGGGTGTGCCAACCAAGGTTGGCACCTACCAAAACAGGATGTTCCGCCCTCAACGATCGAGGTGTGCGGACCAACGGTCCGCACCTGCACGTCTCCGCTTCTGGTAGATGCCAACCTTGGTTGGCATGTTCGGTGTGTGCCAACCAAGGTTGGCACCTACCAAAACAGGATGTGCCGCCCTCAACGATCGAGGTGTGCGGACCAACGGTCCGCACCTGCCCGGCTCCGCTTCTGGTAGATGCCAACCTTGGTTGGCATGTTCGGGGTGTGCCAACCAAGGTTGGCACCTACCAAAACAGGATGTGCCGCCCTCAACGATCGAGGTGTGCGGACCGACGGTCCGCACCTGCCCGGCTCCGTGTCTGGTAGATGCCAGCCTTGGGTGGCATGTTCGGTGTGTGCCAACCAAGGTTGGCACCTACCAAAACAGGATGTGCCGCCCTCAACGATCGTTGAGGGTCTTCAGCTTCATTGCTTCGCGCAGGGTCGTCAGGTCCACCGGGCCGCGCACCGCAATGTCCCGGGTCTCGCCCGGCAGCAGATCCAGCAGGTTGTCTTCGACCTGCACGTCCAGCGCACCGAAATCGATCCACGTCGCGCGCACGTAAGCTGCGCTGTCCAGCCGCAGTCGATAGTGGTCGCCTTCGATGGACAGGGTGGCCTTCAGCTTCTGCCGCGGCAACACCTGGTCTTTTGCTTCGACGAATCCGACGATCTGGCGGGCACTGACCGCCCCGTTCTGCAGCAGCTCGAACACGGCCACCGTGCGCTTCGGATCGGCACCGGCCAGCAGCTCGGCATCGCGGAAATCACCGATCGAGGTGACGCCCGCCGCCGTCAACGCCACCGCGTCCTCGCGACGACGCAGCACCTTGCCATCCACATCCATCACCCGTAACCGCCAACGTGCATCTGCGGCAGCGCCATCATTGATCAGGCGCACCCGCGTACTGCCCTCATCACGCAATGCCGCCAGCGTGACCGGCGCGAAGAAGCGCCGCGCGGCGTAGTGCAGCGCCTTCCAGCGACCGAAGTAGTCCAGGCTGGACCATGAAGCACCCGGCCAGACGTCGTTGAGCTGCCAGTACAGCGAGCCCATCGTGTACGGCCGCGAGGCGCGATGGTGCAACGCGGCCAGCGCGATGCCATCGGCCTGCATCACCTGGCTGAGGTAGACGAAGTCCTCGAAGTCCTTCGGCGTGCCGTAGCCCAGTTCGATGTAGTGCAGCAGGCGGCTGTTGCCCTCGCCGGCCATGAATTTCTGGTGCGCGCGGATCACCGGGCTGTCGATGCGCTGCTCGGCGCGGGTGGCGATCTGGTCCACGGTGGCCACCGACGGCCATGCCTGCAGGCCGTACTCGGACATGAAGCGCGGCGTCTCGCGCAGGTAAGCCTGCACCGGCAGCGCCGGATTGCCCCAGACCTGCCAGTAGTGCTTGTCGCCACGCGTTGAATCGTTGGCCTTCTCGTCAAGGTCGTTGCTCGGTGAGCTGGACCAGTACGGCACGCCCAGCCCCTCCTCGCCCACTACCTGGCGCAGATCGTTGCCGAACAGGTCGACGTAGCCCTGCCAGACCTTCGCCGCAAATGCCGGGTTGGCCGCCTTCAGGTCGCGGCCGTGGCCCCAGTCCTTCCAGGCGGTTTCTTCCTCGTTGTTGCCACACCACAGCACGATGCTGGGGTGATGGCGCAGACGGCGCACGTTGTCGCGTGCTTCGGCCACCACGTTGGCACGAAACGCCGGATCGTAGCCCGGCTGCATGCCGCCGCCGAACATGAAGTCCTGCCAGACCAGCAGGCCCAGCTCGTCGGCGATGTCGAAGAACGCATCGTCCTCATAGTAGCCGCCACCCCAGTTGCGCAGCATGTTCATGTTGGCGTCGCGTGCGGCGGTCAGCACCTGGCGCAGGCGCGCGGCGTCGACCCGTGCGGGGAAGGCATCGAACGGAATGACGTTGGCGCCCTTTGCGAAGATCTCTACGCCGTTGATGACGAAAGCGAAGCCCTGCCCGCCCTTGCCGTCTTGCTCGCGGCGCAGTTCAACCGTGCGCAGGCCGATGCGCTGCTCGCGCACCAGCGCTGCATCGGCGCCACCGTCCAGGCGGGCCTGCACGGTGTAGCGGTCCTGTGCACCGTGGCCGACCGGCCACCAGCGCTGCGGCTTGACCAGTTCGACCGGCACTTCGACGGCGTTCTGGCCGGGCTTCAGCAGCACCCTGCGCTGCACCTGGGCCACGATGCGACCCTGCGGATCGCGCACATCGACATGGACCACCGCAGAACCGGCCGCCGCGCCCTGCTCTATCTCCAGCAGCACGGCCAGCTTCGCCTGCTCCGCGCTCAATGCATCGGTACGCACGGCAAGATCGGTCAGGCGGTGCGCATCCCAGGCCTGCAGGTCGACCCAGCGCCACACGCCGGCGGTGACATAGCGCGGGCCCCAGTCCCAGCCAAAGTGATAGGCCGGCTTGCGCGCGAAGTTGCCGACCATCGCGTCCTTGGGCTCATCGCCATAGGGCGAAGGATAGTTGCCGGCGATCTTGTGCGGCATCGCCTGTACACCGGGAAGCAGTGTGCGGATTGGTGAACGGAAAACGATCTGCAGTTCATTGCCATTCGCGCGCAGGCGCCCTTCCACGCGCGCACGCCAGGTGCGGTGCGCATTGTCCGCGCGCAGCAGCGGCCTGCCGTTGAGGCTGACTTCGGCATAGGTATCCAGCCCGTCGAAGCGCAGCTCGGCATTGGGCTTGGCCAGCGTCGCCGCATCCACGTCGAAGCGGGCGCGGTACTCCCAGGCAGCCAGCCCGATCCATTGCAGCTCGGCCTCAGGCGCACCGACGTACGGATCGCGGATCAGCGCGTGGGCGAGCAGGTCGGTGTGCACGCTGCCCGGCACCTTCGCCGCACGCCATTGCTGCAGGCCCGGGTGGGCTGCACCCTGCGCATCACCGGGCAGCATGCGGAATTCCCACTGTGCCTGCAGCGGGGCTGCAGTTGCCGGGAAGGCGGAGGCTGCGATCAGCAGCAGGAGCAGACGGACAACGAGGGAAAGACGATGCACGCGGAGCTCCTGTTCTTCCGCCGGGCGTGGCCCGGCGCTACCGATTCCGGATTGCCAGGCATGGCCTGGCACTACTGCCTTCGAACGATCTTCAGCGCACCACGTTCAATACTTCGTAGCACGCGCCCATGGTGTGGTAATCCACCTTGCCGGCCGGACTCTTCTCGTCGCTGTACTTGCGGTTGTCGGCATCGAGGATGCGGAACCATGCACCGTACTGGTGGTCGACGAAGTGCTCCCACGAGTAGGCCCAGATGCGTTCATACCACTGCCAGTAGCGGTCATCGCCGGTGCGCTTGGCCATCAGTGCGGCGGTGGCCAGCGTTTCGGCCTGCACCCAGAAATACTTGTCGTCGTCGCAGACGAAGCTGTCGCCACCGATCGGCGCACCGTCCATGCCTGGCTGCCGGCGCGACTCCGGTGCGAAGCCGTAGTACAGGCCGCCCCGGGCGTTGTCCCAGCTGCGCGCCACGGCCACGTCGAACAGATGCTGCGCGGTCGGCACCAGCCAGTCGGCCTGCACGTGGCGATCGAGGATCAGCAACAGTTTGGCCCACTCGGTCTGATGGCCGGGCTGGAAGCCCCACGGGCGGAACAGGTGCTTGGGGTCGTCCAGGTTGTAGTCCCAGTCGATCTCCCAGTTGGAATCGTAGTGCTCCCAGACCAGCCCGCCGGCCTTGGCGGCCTGGCGACGGGTCATGTTGTCGGCCAGCTGCAGCGCGCGCTCCACATAGCGCTGTTCGCCGCTGGCCTCGAAGGCGGCCAGCATCGCCTCGCACATGTGCATGTTGGCGTTCTGGCCACGGTAGCCGGTGAAGTTCCACTGCCCATCGGCTTCGTCCTTGTAGAGGCCGTGCTGGGGCTCCCAGAAGCGCGCTTCCAGCAGCTGCCAGGTCTCGTCCATCCATGCGCGGGCCTGTTCGAGACCGGCCTTCAGTGCGCAGCTGTAGGCCAACAGCACGAACGCCACGCCGTAGCAGTGGTTCATGTCGTCCTCGACCTTGCCGTCGCGCAGGGTCCAGGCGTAACCGCCGGTGGCCGGATTGCGGTGCACCTCGCGCAGGTAGCGCACGCCGTGCTCGACCGCCTCACGGTACTCGGCGTTGCCGAATTCGCGGTAGGCCATCGCGTAGTTGAAGACGAAACGCGTGCTGCTCACCAGATGGCGATGGTTGGCGTCGTAGATGCTGCCGTCGTCACGGAAGTAGTGGAAGAAGCCACCGTTCGGATCGATGCAGCGCGGATGGTAGAACGCCATCGTATCGGCGATGTGCGCGCGCAGGAACGCGGGTGAACGGAAGTCGGGGGAGGTGCTCATGCGGTAATGTCCTGGGCCTGCAGCAGCTGCTGCACTTCATCGAGCGAGGGCATCGCGGCGAACGCGCCCTTGCGGGTAACAGCCAGCGCGCCGACCGCGGCGCCGAAGCGCAGCGTGGCGGTGATCGCCTCCGGGTCCTGGCAGAAGGCGGCAAAACCGGTACCGGCGCCGCCGCGCTCCAGCAGCCCAACCAGCACGCCACCGACGAAAGCATCGCCAGCCGCCGTGGTGTCGACGGTGGCCACGCGGAAGCTGGTGACCGTGCCGTGGTTGTCGCGCGTGTACCAGTGCAGCGTGGCCGCACCGTCGGTGACGATCACCCAGCGCGCCTGCGCGGCCAGCAGGCGCCTCAGCACCATTGCCTCACCATCGGCGCCCAGCGGCGCGGCCAGGTAGTCCAGCTCCTCGCGCGACAGCTTCACCAGGTCGGCGCGTTCCAGCGCCTGCCACAGGCGCGGCGTCGGGTCCTCGTTCGCCGGCCACAGCGCGGGACGCAGGTTCAGATCGAGGCTGACCACCGCGCCGGCCGCACGTGCACGGTCCATGCCTGCGAAGGTCGCCCCGGCGATGGCCGGCTCGGTCAGGCTGTTGGAGCAGACGTGGAAGCACTGCGCGCTATCGAGGCAGGCGGCCTGGAAATCGCTGTCACGGAACAGCAGGTCTGCCGCCGGCGGGCGGTAGAAGCTGAAGCTGCGCTCGCCACTGGCGTCGAGGGCGACGAAGGCCAGCGCGGTCTTCGCCGCATCGGTACGCACGATGTAATCCGTGCCCACGCCGTGCTCGACCAGGCTGTCGGCCAGGAAGTCACCGAACATGTCACGGCCGAGCATGCCGACGAACTGGGTCTTCGCGCCCAGCCGCGCAGCGGCCACGGCAACGTTGGCCGGCGCCCCGCCGGCGTACTGCAGGAACGCCCGCGGCGTATCGGCCGAGGCCGGCGGCTGCGCTAGTAGATCGATCAAAATTTCGCCGAAGCAAACGATGGAACCCATTCCGGACTCAGCCTCCCTGCGTTGCGGAAGCCGGCGTGCGTGCGCCGACCAGTCCGTAGAAAATGATGTAGCCGTAGCACAGCAGCGGCAGGATGAAGCTGGCTTGCACACCGATGTGGTCGGCCAGCACGCCCTGCAGGTACGGCACCACCGCACCGCCGACGATGGCCATGATCAGCAGGCTGGAACCCTTGTTGGTCAGCGGGCCCAGGCGCTCGATGCTCAGCGCGAAGATGGTCGGGAACATGATCGAGTTGAACAGGCCGATCACCACCACCGAGTACAGCGCGATGTTGCCGGAGGTCAGCATGGTCGTGACCAGCAGCCCCACGTTGACCAGCGCGAAGATCGCCAGCAGGCGGCTGGGCGAGAAGCGCGCCAGCAGCGCCGAGCCGGCGAAGCGGCCGATCATCGCCATCGTCCAGTAGGCCGACACGTAATGCGTGGCTTCCTGCTCGCTGAAGCCGCCGATGTTGGGCATCGACAGGTAGTTGACCAGGAAGCTGCCGATCGAAACTTCGGCACCGACGTAGAAGAAGATGCCCAGCACACCCAGCAGCAGGTGGCGCTTGCGCAGCGCATCCAGGTAGCTGTGGTGGTGGCCCTGGTCGGCCTGCTCGGTGGCATCGCTCAGTGCCGGCAGGCGGAACAGGTATACGAACAGCGCCAGCAGCACCAGCCCGACGGCCAGCCCCACGTACGGGCCCTGCACGGCCTGCGCCTCGGCGGCACGGTAGGCCAGCTGTTCGGCGGCCGGCAGTGCCGCGATGTCATCGGCACTCTTCACCGTGTTGGACAGGATCAGCATGCCGCCGAAGATCGGGGCGATGGCCGTGCCCAGCGAGTTCAGTGCCTGCGCCAGGGTCAGGCGACTGGAGCTGGTCTGCTCCGGGCCCAGCAGCGCGACGTAGGGGTTCGCAGCAACCTGCAGCACGGTGATGCCGGTGGCCAGAACGAACAACGCACCGAGGAAGGCGCCATACACGCGCAGCTCGGCCGCCGGCCAGAAGCCCAGTGCGCCGATACCGGCGATCACCAGGCCGGCCACGATGCCCTTCTTGTAGCCCAGCGCCGCCACCAGCCGACCTGCCGGCAGCGACATCAGGAAATAGGTACCGAAGAACGTGAACTGCACCAGCATCGCCTTGGCGTAGTTCAGCTCGAACACCGCCTTCAGGTGCGGGATCAGGATGTCATTGAGGCAGGTCAGGAAGCCCCACATGAAGAAGATCGTGGTGACCACGGCCAGCGCCTTGCCGTTGGTGACGGCAGGTGCGTTGCCCGAAGATCCCGTTGGACGGGGCGTTGCGGAGATCGGCATGCGGTACGCGCCTCGATGCGCGGAAGGTCGTTGTTGCGTGGAAGGGGTGTACGGAAGAAGTCAGTTCGGTCGTGCGGCACTGCTTTCGCGGATGCGCAACTGCACCGGCGCGACCGTGCGCCGTGGCGGCGCGTCCGGTTCGTCCAGTCGTTGCAGCAGCAGCGCCGCAGCTTGCCGGCCCCGCTCGCGCGGATCGGCGGTGAGCGTGGTCAACGGCGGCACCGCCACCGCGGCCTCGGAAATATCGTCGAAGCCGGTAACGGCAAAGTCACCTCCCGGACGGATGCCCCGTGAATTCAAGCCCAGCATCAGGCCCAGCGCGACGGTGTCGTTGTAGCAGACCGCCGCACTCGGCCGATGGCCATCGGCAAACAGCTCATCGGTGCGCGCAGCGGCTTCCAGACGGTTCGGCGCCGACTCGATCATCCAGCCCGGCGGCAGCGACAGACCGGCCTCGGCCAGCGCCTGCTGGAAACCGGCACGGCGCTGGTGGCACGAGCTCGATGCAGCGTGGCCGCCGAAGAAGGCGATCTGGCGATGGCCGCGCTCGATCAGGTGGCGCGTGGCCAGATAGGCGCCGTGCTGGTTGTCCAGGGTCAGGAAGTCCCAGTCGGCCCCTTCCAGTTCGCGGTTGAACAGCAGCACGTTGGCATTGGCACCCAGTGCCTGTCGCAACTGCACGGTATCGCTGCCCTCGGCCGGCGACAGGATCAGGCCGGCCGGGGTGTGCTCCATCAACGTGGACAGCACCGCCTGCTGGCGCTCCGGCGATTCGCCAGTACTGCCGAGCAGGGTCACGTAGCCGCGTCCGCCCAGCGCCTCGTCCACGCCGGACGCGAATTCGGCGAAGAACGGGTTGGAAAGATCGTTGATCACCAGCGCGATGCTCGACGAGGTACGTCGGCGCAGGTTGGCGGCAGCGCGGTTGTAGACATAGCGCTGCCGGCGCAGCTCGGCCTCGACCTTGGCACGGGTATCGACGTTGACCAGCGGGCTGCCGCGCAACACCAGCGACACGGTCGCGCGTGACACGCCGATGGCACGCGCAATGTCGGTCACCGTCACTGCCTTGCCGGCGCGCTTGCTGGGACTGCTGCCGTTGTCGTTCATCGTCTTCCCGGACTCCGCTGGAGGCTCAAGCCTAATGGATCAGGGCCGTGTCGTGCCGTGCCGTTCGCTGGGTCACCGCGAACGGCACAGTCCGGCTCAGCGCAGCTGGCTGCCCGGTGCCGCGCACCAGGACACCGGCAGGTCCTTCACCGCCGTACCCCAGCCCTGCTCCGGCGCCTTCGCGTCAAGCGCGAACTGCAGGCGCGGGCCCTGCTGCAGCTGGTTCCAGTCCAGCCAGACCGGCGCATGCGCCTGGCCATCGACCTGCACGCCCTGAACGTACTGCAGGCGGCGACCATCGGCACCCGGCGCGTCGATGCGCAGCGTCCGGCCATTGCCCATGTCCAGTTCCACCTTGCTGAAGCGCGGGGTGTGCAGCAGGAACTGGCCGCTGCCCGGCACCGCCGGGTACACGCCGATGGCGCTGAACAGGTACCAGGCCGACATCGTGCCGAGGTCATCGTTGCCGGTCACGCCGTTGGGCGCATTGGTGAACAACTGCTGCGCGGCGCGCACCACGGCCGCGGTCTTCCACGGCTGGCCGATCAGCGTGTACAGCCACGGCGAGTGCAGGTCCGGCTCGTTGTTGGGGTTGTAGCGGAACTGGTTGTAGTAGCTGTACGGTCCGACCACCCACTCCTTGCGGGCGGCGTTGAGCGGGTCCGCCTGCAGCGCGTCCATCGCGAAGAAGGCATCGAGGCGGCGGCCGGCCTGTTCGCGGCCCTGCATCGCTTCGATCAGCCCCGGCACGTCCTGCTGCGCCAGCCACTGGTACTGCCACGCCGTGCCTTCATGGAAACCGTGGTGCGAACGCGGGCTGTAGTGGCCATCGGCCGGGGTGTACCACTGGCCATCCTCGGTGCGCGGGCGCGGGAAACCGGTGAAGCCGGTCTCGGCGTCGCGCACCTGCGGGTCCCACACCTTGCGCCAGTTGCGGCCGCGCTCACGCAGCGTCGCCGCGTCCTGCGCATGGCCGAGGCCATCGGCCATCTGCGAAAGCGCACAGTCGGCCAGTGCGTATTCCAAGGTAGCCGAACCGCCGTGGTGCGGATCGACGTCCATGCCCTTGGACGGGAACGCGCGGTCGTAGACCACGTAGCCCTTGTCCAGGTACGTCGGGTTGCCGGAGCGGCCAGCCATGCGCGAGTTCAGCGGCGGCGTGCCGAAGGCATTGCGGCGCAGCGCATCCCAGGCCTGCGATTCACGGCCCTTGAGCGCACCGAAGCGCCACAGGTCGACCATGAACGGGGTGACCGGATCGCCGGTCATGATGTTGGTCTCGAAGTTGGCATAGCCCCAGCGCGGCAGCCAGCCGCCCTGCTCGTCGATCGCCAGCAGGGTACGGCCGATGTCGCGCGCCACGTCCGGGCGGGTCAGCGCCAACCACTGGTTCTGCGCGCGGTAGGTATCCCACAGCGAGAAGTACTCGTAGTAGGTCCAGCCATCGGCACGGTGGATGCCATCGTCATAGCCGCGGTAGCGGCCGTCGGCGTCGTTGCCGGTCATCGGCTGCAGCAGCGCGTGGTAGACCGCGCTGTAGAACACAGCGCGGTCATCGGCGGTGCCGCCCCGCACGCGCACCCGGCCCAGCTGCTCGCGCCACGACTGCTGGGACAGCGCGCGCATCCGGTCGAAACCGAGCAGCGCCCCGCCCTGCATGCCCTCCGCGCGCAGATTGATGCGCGCGCCTTCGGCATCCACATGTGAGATCGCGCTGACCGCCGTTACCGACTGGCCCTTGGCCAGGTCGAAGCTGAGCCAGGCACCGTTCGGCTTCTGTTCGCCCTCCATGCTGTGGCGCGCGCCCGGCAGGCCACCGCCCTCGCCCCAGGTGCCATGCGCCTTGAACGGGCGGTCGAACTCGATGCGGAACCAGGTGGTGTACTGATGGCCGCCGCAGAAACTCTTGGTCACCAGCTTGCCCTCGACCACGCGGTCGCCGACCACATCGACCACGCTGCCGATCACCGAATGGCGCTCATTGGCCTGGCCGACATTGACCAGCACGTGGCCCTCGCCCTGGCGCTGGCTGAAGGTGTAGCGCTCGGCCGCGGCACGTGTACGCGCGGTGGCCTCGGCGTCGATGCCGCCGTAGCTGGTCAGGCGCACCTTGTAATAGCCGGCCTGGCCGATCTCGCCGTCATGCGTGTACGAAGCGGCATAGGTCTTGTGGTTGAAGTTCTTGGCGTCAGCAGTATCGAAATCGCCGCCCGGACCGATGCTGCCGGTGACCGGCAGGATCGACACCTGCCCGCCCTGCTCCCAGCAACCGGCGCCGGAGATGAAGGAGTGACCGAAACCGCGGATCTTCTCGTCGTCGTAGCGCCAGCCCGAATAGTGGCTGCCGATCGGGCTGACCTGGATCAGGCCGAACGGTGCCGATGCGCCGGGGAAGGTATTGCCGTCGTCCTTGCTGCCGATGAAGGTGTTGACCTCGCGCTCCAGCGCCGCCGGTGCGGCCTGCAGCAGCATCGGCATGGTCGAAAGCGCCAGCAGACAGGCCAGGCGCGCCAGCGGGCGGGAGGACAATGGGACGGCGGGAGCGGACGGCACTGGGCGCATGTCGGGTTCCTGTAGTCGATGACGCGGAGGCAGACGGCCGGGATCGTTCGGCACCGTTCCGCTGAGTCCCGCCGTGACCGGCAGAGAGCTCCCCCTGGAATGACGCCCGACCCACCAGACCGTGAATTTAGATCGATTCAAGTAGAGCATGCAGGTTCAGCCGAATGCATTCTGCGGCGCAGCATGAGAGGGGTGTTCGGCAGGGCTGCGCCCTGCACCTGCCGAAGCCGAAGCAACAGCAAAAGCCGACTATCCGTGGGATGGCGGGATGGGTTCGGTTGCGGGGGACGCCGTAGACCCGTCCCTGGGGGCTTGGCCGCGGCATCCATGCCGCGGACACCCCCGCAACCGGACCCACCCCGCCTTCGACAGATTTCCGCGATCTGTGGATCCACGCCATGCGTGGATGAATCTCTGTCGGATATCGAAATCAATCGGGCGTCAGATCCGTTTTCCAAAGGAAAACGGATCTGACGCCACGACCCCATGTCGTTCCAGGATCAATCCAACCGTCACCGGGAAACTGTCGAAGGTGGGGCGGTGTCGGATTGCGGGGTGTCCGCGGCATGGATGCCGCGGCCAAGCCCCCATGGACGGGTTTACGGCGTCCCCGCAATCCGACACCGCCCCGCCCAACCCACAGAAAACCAGAGCCGCTCTGGCTTTGGCTTTGGCCTTGGCGTCGAGCAGGTGCAGGGCGCAGCCCTGCCGACCCACCCTCCCCTGCGCACGAAAACGATTTCACTGTTTTCAGCAAACCGTCATCCCTTCGCCACGCCAGTACCATATTGCGGAGCAGCATGCGCCCACGGGCGACCCATGCTAAAAAACGCCCGCCCATCGCTTAGATCGATCCAAGACGACATTGCGATGGCCGGGAGTTGGGGGAGCGGCAACAGGACGTACCAGGCCACGCGCACGGTGCAACTGCCACTGCATGGCGATAGCGACAATGTCACTTCAAATTAGATCGATTCAAGTTGTCCGTGCCACGTCACCGGATCAATCCAGGAGAGAGGGAGAGATGGGAATGAAGCATTCACCACGTACGCATGGCCAGGACGCATTGTCGCTGGCCGTCGCGCTGGCCTTGGCCGCCGCCGTCGTTCCGGCCGGCGCCGCCGCGCAGCAGGCAACCACCAGCGGCTCGCAGGAAGCCACCAACCTGGACAGCGTCCAGGTCACCGGCTACCGCTACGCCATCGAAAAGAGCCTTGAGCAGAAGCGCGACGCCAACGCCGTTGTCGAAGTGATCACCGCCGAGGACGTCGGCAAGTTCCCCGACAAGAACGTGGCCGACGCACTGCAGCGCGTGCCCGGCGTGGTCATCACCCGCAGCGGTGGTGAAGGCAAGAGTGTCAGCGTGCGCGGCCTTGCGCCGGACCTGACCCTGACCCAGTTGAATGGCAACTACGTGGCCACGTCGGAAACCAACGACGAAGCCACCCGTTCGTTCAACTACACCCTGCTGCCGTCGAACATGCTGTCCAGCGCCGAGCTGTTCAAGTCGCCGGAAGCACGCATCGACGAAGGCGGCATCGGCGGCACGGTCATCCTGCACACCCGCCGTCCGCTGGACATGGAGTCCAACTCGGGCTTCGTCACGCTCGAGGGCACCTCCTCCGATACCCACCACGATATCGACCCGCAGGCCTCGGCCCTGTATTCGTGGCACAGCAAGGATGAGCGTTTCGGCGTGCTGGTCGGCGTGACGCAGCAGAAGCGCACGACCCGTACCATGGAAGCCAGCACCGAGGACTACCAGTGGTACGGCGCCGGCAAGGCACGCGACGCCTATGGCAACGTGCAGCAGCAGGATGGCATCCACTACTGGTGGGGCAAGTCCGGCTTCAACAACCAGACCGGCGGCAACTACAGCGACTTCTTCATGCCGACCTCGGTCAACTTCGCCGTGAAGGAAGAAAAGCGCGAGCGCAAGGGCGGCCAGCTGACCTTCCAGTTCAAGCCGGTCGACAACGTCACGATGACCGCCAACTACTTCCGCTTCGAGCTGCAGGGTGACTACACCCAGAACATGCTGAAGATTCCGGAATGGAGCATGGCCCGCTTCAACGGCGATGGAAACTGGGCTGGCGGCCGCCTGCTCAACGGCCTGGATTTCGACCCCAGCGGCAACACCGTCACCGGTGCCCAGTTCGAAAAGCTGGCCGGAAAGACCTACTACTGCAGCGAAGACCAGGCCAAGGCCGCCGGCCTCAAGCCCGGCGGCTGGGGCCCGGACGACTGCACGATGCCGACACCGCAGCTGACCGGTGGCTACAGCAAGGAAAAGGCGCTGTCGCAGACCGCCGACCTGACCATCGACTGGGACATCAGCCCGCTGTGGAAGGCCTCGTTCACCGGTGGCCGCACCTGGTCTGAAGGTGGTCCTTCGATGAACTTCCGCATGTCGGCCAAGCCGCGCCGCAAGGTCGGCAACGACTACCTGTCCGGTAACCAGTACAGCGCATGGGACCTGACCGGCACGCCGTCTGCCACCTTCTCGCCCGACCTGCAGCAGCAGCTGATGAACGGCATCGCCGAAGTCGACACCGGCTCGACCGATTCGTCGTGGAAGCGCACCGAGGTCAAGCAGAACTACTTCCAGGCCGACGTGACCAAGCTGTTCGAGTCCGGTTGGCTGGATTCGATCCAGTTCGGTGCCAAGTACCGTGATGGCAAGGTCCATCGCAACACCGGCAACACCTACTGGGTATGCCCGGGCCGTGACCCGGCCGACTATGACAACAGCCGCTACCAGAGTGGCTGCGATCCGACTGCCGGCGATGCGCAGCCCGGCTTCTTCCTGTCGAACCCGATCAGCAACATTGCCGGTGGCTTCAATGCCAACGTGTTCCCGGGCATCAACTACCCGGCTTACATCGACTATCTGAACAAGACCTACGGTGGTTCGCACAACCGTACCGAGGAAGACTTCGTCTACAACGTCAACGAGAAGATCTACTCCGGCTACTTCCAGGCCAACTTCCGCACCGAGCGCCTGCGCGGCAATGTCGGCGTGCGTGTGGTGCGCACCAAGCAGTTCGCGCAGTCTTCCGACTCGATCGAGAAGTTCAACGACTACTTCCTGGACAACGCGTCCGGCGCGCCGATGGCGTGCACCGATCCCGCCGCTGCGGCCTACCCGACCTACAGCTGCGAGAGCGGCTTCGTGCGCCTGCCGCATGACCTGGCGCAGAGCAAGACCTACAGCCTGATCGGCGTGGACCGCACCTACACCGACGTGCTGCCGAGTTTCAACATTGCATGGGACATCACCGACACGCTGGTGCTGCGTGGTGCCGCATCGAAGGTGATCGCCCGCCCTGGCTACACCGATATCGCAGCACCGGGCGCACTGAGCTACTACAGCGAGGAGTACGTCAATGATCGCCGCGTTGCCGGTGGCGCATCGACCGCAGGCTGGGTCGGCCAGGGCAGCAACAAGCAGCTGGAGCCGTTCAAGGCCACCCAGTTCGACCTGGGCGTGGAGTGGTACTTCCAGCCGGGCGCGGTCGCCGGCGTCAGCCTGTTCCGCAAGAACGTGGACAACTTCACCCTGCCGGTGGTGCGCGACACGCCCATGGTCATCAACGGTGAAGCGGTGAACGTGCAGCGCTACGAGACCCAGGCCAATGGCCGCGATGGTGTGTCGCAGGGCGTCGAGCTGTATGGCCAGTACACCTTCGATTTCGGCTTCGGCGTGCAGGCCAACTACACCTACAACGACACCAACCTGGCTTCCATTGTTCTGGACGGGCAGGAAATCGGCTCCTCGCCGCTGGTCGGCAGCGCCAAGAACCAGGCCAACGTGACGGTCTTCTACGAGAACGAGAAGTTCCTCGCGCGCGCCTCGTTCAACCGTCGCGGCCAGGTGGTCGGTGGGCTCAACAATGGCCTCACCGTCTACACCGAGCCGTATGACCAGCTGGACCTGAACGTGGCCTACAACCTGACCCCGGACTGGACCCTGACCGCCTCGGTGATCAATGCCACCAAGTCCGAGCAGCGCGTGCACCTGGGAAGCGACACCAAGGCACGCCTGATCTCCAATACCTATGCAGGCCGCCAGCTGTACTTCGGCGCTACCTGGAAGTTCTAAGGCAACACCGGGTTGCCCGGGCGCGCCCCGGTGCAACCCACGCCCCGCCCTGGCGGGGACGTTCCTCCACGGCAGCCGCGCTGGTACAGGTGGCTGCCGTTTTTTGTCGGCGCCTTGCCTGTCGTTCAGCCCGGCGCTTGACCCTGCCATCGTTGGAAGGTGCACACTGACTCCACCCCAAGAGCACTGAAGGAGCTACAGATGGAATTCCATGTCGATGGCATGACCTGCGGCGGCTGCGCGCGCAGCGTGACCCGTGCGATCCAGCAGATCGATCCCAACGCCAGCGTGGTCGCCGACCCGCCGACCGGCCTGGTCAAGGTGCAGACCACCGCATCGCAGGAAGACGTCTTCGCCGCAGTGAACGACGCAGGCTTCCCGCCGCGTACTGCCTGATCCCCTACCCCGTCTCACACAGAAAAGCCCGCCCGGTGCTGTTGCACCCGCGGGCTTTTTCATGCATGCGATATCGAGTCAATGCTTGTGCGTACGCCGCCGCACCGCACCGGTCTTCGCGGTATCGACCGGCACCGTCGTCTGATCGTCCTCACCCAGCCGCTGCAGGATCGGGCACTCCGGCCGCTCGTCGCCCGCACAACAACTGATCAGCGATTTCAGCGTGTCGGCCATCTGCCGCATGTGCTCGATGCGCTGTTCCAGATCGGCAATGTGCTGTTCGGCCAGGTGCTTCACGTCGGCACTGTGCCGCGAGGTGTCATTCCAGAGGCCCAGAAGATCAGCGATCTCGGCCACCTGGAAGCCGAGATCGCGCGCGCGGCGAATGAAGCGCAGACGGTGGATGTCCGCCTGCGAATACGCCCGGTAGCCCGACTCGGTTCTATCAGCGGCGGGAATCAGGCCGATCTGTTCGTAGTAGCGGATCATCTTCGCCGACACGCTGGAGGCCTTGGCGGCTTCACCGATGTTCATGGGCATCCCCCTCAATGAGTGACGGCGGCGGCATCCGCCATCGGCGGCTGGAAGTGGCGCAGGCGCAGCGCGTTGCCCAGCACGAACACGCTGGACAGGGCCATCGCACCGGCCGCGAACACCGGTGACAGCAGCACGCCCCAGACCGGGTACAGCACGCCGGCGGCCACCGGAATCAACGCGGTGTTGTAGGCGAAGGCCCAGAACAGGTTCTGCCGGATGTTGCCCAGCGTCGCCTTCGACAGCGCGATGGCATTCGGCACCCCCTGCAGGTTGCCCGACATCAGCACCACATCGGCCGATTCGACTGCGATATCCGTGCCGGTCCCGATGGCCAGGCCGACATCGGCTTCAGCCAGTGCCGGCGCATCGTTGATGCCGTCGCCGACGAAGGCGACATGGCCATGCGTGGCCTTCAAGCGGCGCACCGCGTCGACCTTGCCTTCCGGCAGCACCTCGGCCACCACTTCGTCGATGCCGAGCTGGCGCGCGATCGCCTGCGCGGTACCAGCGTTGTCACCGGTGATCATCGCCACCTTCAGGCCAAGCTGATGCAGTGCCGCGATTGCGGCCGGCGTGCTCGGCTTGATCGGATCGGATACCGCGATGATTGCGGCCAGGCGGCCGTCGATGGCGGCATACAGCGGCGACTTGCCCTGGGTGCCCAGCTCTGCCGCCAGCGTCGCAAACAAAGTGATGTCCACGCCCAGGTCGCGCATGAAGCGATCGGCACCGACCTCCACCCGCGCACCATCAACGTTGGCACGCACGCCCATGCCGGTGACCGATTCGAAATCGACCATCGACGGCAGCGCGATGCCCTGCTCGGTGGCTGCATCGACGATGGCGCGGGCAATCGGATGCTCCGAGCGCGACTCCACCGCCGCCACCGCCGCCAGCACCGTGCCGTGATCAAAACCGCTGGCGATCTCCAGATCGGTCAAGCGCGGGCGGCCCTCGGTCAGCGTACCGGTCTTGTCCACCGCCACCACCTGCGCGTCCTTCAGCAGCTGCAGCGCCTCGCCCTTGCGGAACAGCACGCCCATTTCAGCGCCACGGCCGGTCCCGACCATGATCGAGGTCGGGGTCGCCAACCCCATCGCGCACGGGCAGGCAATGATCAGCACCGCCACCGCATTGACCAGCGCGAAGCTCAGCGCCGGTGACGGACCGAAGATCAACCAGACCAGGAAGGTCGCCAGCGCGGCCAGCATCACCGTCGGCACGAACCACAGCGTGACCTTGTCAACCACCGCCTGGATCGGCAGCTTCGAGCCCTGCGCCTGTTCGACCATGCGGATGATCTGCGCCAGCATGGTCTGCGCGCCCACCGCCGTCGCACGTACCGTCAGTGCGCCCTTCTGGTTGACCGTACCGCCCACCACGTTGCTGCCCGGCTGCTTCTCAACCGGGATCGGCTCGCCGCTGATCATCGATTCGTCGATGTAGCTGCGGCCTTCAACCACCTCGCCATCGACCGGCACACGCTCGCCTGGCCGCACTTCCACCACGTCGCCGCTCTGCACTTCATTGACCGGGATATCGACGGTGCGGCCGTCACGGATCACGTGGGCGACCTTGGCCTGCAGGTTGACCAGACGCTTGATCGCTTCGGAGGTACGGCCCTTGGCGCGGGCCTCGAGGAAGCGGCCGAGCAGGATCAGCGCGACGATGACCGCGGCCGCTTCGTAGTAGACGTTCACCGTGCCCGGCGGCAGCAGCCGCGGTGCAAAGGTCGCCACCACCGAATAACCGAACGCTGCGGCGGTGCCCACCGCCACCAGCGAATTCATGTCCGGCGCCAGCCGCAGCAGTGCCGGGAACCCCTTCTGGTAGAAACGGCGGCCGGGAATGGCCAGCACCAGCAGGGTCAGTACGAACTGCAGGTACCAGCTGGCCTGCATGCCGATGGTGGCCATCACCCATTCGTGCATGCCGGGAATCAGGTGCGAGCCCATCTCCAGCACGAACACCGGCAGCGCCAGCGCGGTCGCCACGGTCAGGTCGCGCTTCAGTTCGGCGCGCTCGGCATCCTTCTTTTCAGCGGCTTCATCATCGGACTGCACACCGGCCTCGATCGGGCGGGCGGCGTAGCCGACCTTGTCGATGGCCGCAACCAAGGCGGCCGTATCAGCCACGCCGCGCACGGTCGCACGCTCCGTGGCCAGGTTCACGCTGGCCTGGCTCACGCCTGGCACCGCCAGCAACGCGCGCTCCACGCGGCCCACGCAGGACGCGCAGGTCATGCCTTCCACGGCCAGTTCAACGGTAGCGGCGGGCACGTCATAGCCCACCCGCTCCACCGCCTGGATCAGCGCGGCCCGATCGACCGGGCCCGACGGGCGGATATCCGCGCGCTCGGTGGCCAGATTGACCGAAACACTTCCCACACCTTCGACCCTGGACAGCGCCGCCTCGACCCGGCCGACACAGCTGGCGCAGGTCATGCCTTCGATGGGCAGGCTGATGGTGGCGGGGCTTGCGGGGGCTGCAATGGCGCGGGGCGTGCTCATGATCGGATTCCCGGGGTTCCTTCTGGATGCGGACAGCCTAAACCTTGCCATCGTGGGAAGGTCAAATCCAGCCACCCCGGGGTTCATGATGGGGTTCATCCACGCATGGCGTGGAACTACCGAGCGGACGGAGGCGCCAGGCGGATCAAGCCCGGCGCCCCCTGCGGGTCTGCTCAGAAGGTGAACACGTACTCCAACGCGAACTCGCGGCCGACCGCGCCCAGCAGGCGGGTCGGGGCGAAGTCGTAATCCAGCTTGTACGGGTCCTTGTGGTTCCAGCTGGCGGAGTTGAAGGCGTTGTTGACGTACACGTTTACCTTCGCGTGTACGGTCACCTGGTAGCCCACGTTGAAGTTCCAGGTGATGAACGGCCCCACTCGACCGTAGTAGCGCGCCGTCTGCTGCCCGGCATTGGGGTTCGGGTTCGGCGAGCCGTCCGGACGTGTCGCCGGCTCCAGGCAGTTCAGCGACGGGCTGTCGCTGGGCACGTAGCCGTCGGCGAACGGCAGGCAGCCGCCGGGGTTGTCCAGGCGGTCGGTGCCCCAGTGGTAGCGCACGCCCGGCACCGAGCCCACGCGGTCGGCATAGACATTGGCATTCCAGTTGCCGCGCTGCCAGGCCAGGCTCGCGCGCAGCTTGCTGCGCAGGTCGCGGTCGCGGCGTTCCGGGTTCGGGTCGTTGGCGTAGCGCTGTTCCTTGGTCGAGATCTGGTTGGTGTAGTTCAGACCCAGCTGGAAACTGCCCCACTGCGCGGTTTCCAGGCGATAGCGTGCGGTCAGGTCGACACCACGCACTTCGCGGCTGGCCAGGTTGAACGGGCCGCGCTCGATCGACACCAGGCGGCCGCTGCCGTCACGGTTCACGCGGGCCAGGATGCCGGCGCAGTAGTCGCCACCGGCCGGATTGGCCCATGGCGTGCCATCGATGTTCTTGCCGGTCAGGCAGCCGGCCTCGCTGGCCAGCACCTCATCGGCGCCGACGTCGACGATCATGTCTTCCAGCTTGATCGCCCAGTAGTCGGCACTGACCGACAGGTTCGGCATCACGTCCCAGACGAAACCGACCGTCCACGAATCACCGGTTTCCGAGCGCAGCAGCGGCGTGCCACGGCGGTTCACGTCGAAGGTGTACCAGACATCGGTGTTGCCCACGCCGCAGTTGTTGACCAGGTAGGCACCGCTCTGGATGCAGCGCAGGCGGTCATAGGTCTGCACTTCGGAGCTGCTCGGCTGGCCCAGCAGGTAATGCATGTCCGGCGCATGGAAGCTGGTGGCATAGGAGCCACGCACCAGCAGCGATTCAACCGGGCGCCATTCCAGGCCGACGTTCCAGGTGGTTTCCTTCTGGCTGCCGATGTTCAGTGCTTCGCTGCTGTCGTCGGCCTTGTAGTTGCCATAGCGGTCATAGCGCGCGGCCGCAGTGGCGGTCACGCTGTCCAGCAGCGGAATCTTGAACTCGACGCCGGCCGAATAGCGGGTGCGCTCGCCGCCACCGCGATCGACGTTCTGCAGGTCGAAGTCGATGCCGGCGCGTGGGTCGGGGCTGAGGTGATAACCCTGCTGCGCGATTTCAGCCACCGCGGCGAACGAGATCGGGCCGGCCCAGCCCTGGAACAGTTCGCCGGTGATATCCGCCGACGCCTGGTTGACCCAGGACGCCGCACGGTTCTTCGCCACCGTACCCATCTGCCAGTACTGGTCCGGCGTCAGCGGATTCCACCAGCGCGATTCGTTCAAGGCGTAGATCGCCTCGCCATCGGCCGTGGTGCCAAGCTTCGGGCCGAGGAAGTAGTCGTACGACTTCTGCTTGTCGACCACGTTCTGCCGTTCTTCCACGCGGTAATAGGAACGCCCCACCGTGGCGCTCCAGTCGAAGCGATCGGCCAGGCGGCCACGCAGGCCAGCGCTCCAGTCCCAGGACAGTTCGCGGTTGGTGTTGCGCAACGTATCCAGCCCGCCAACCTCATTCGGGGTGAACTGGCGCACGCCAAGAATCGGGCGGTTGCGGTTGGCGTCCCAGTAGTAGCCGTTGTCATCGTCGATCAGCGACACGCCGGGCGGATTGGTGCCCCAGATCGCTTCGGAACGGTAGACCGCCAGATTGGTCCAGGCCTGCAGGTCATTGCTGAAATCAAAGGTGGCATACAGGTTGCCGGACACGTTCTCGGCACCGCCGGTGAGCAGCCAGTTGGCGTAGTCGGCGCTCATGCCGCACAGGCGGCCGGTGTTGGTGATGGTGTTGGCGGCGTAGTTGTAGACCAGTCGATCGGCGGTGTAGTACTCACTGCCGAACTTCTCGCAGGTGCCGGTGGGCGGCGCCAGGCGCTGGCCCGTGGTCGGATCGATCAACGCCAGTCCGGCGGTAGGACGGAAGCCGACCTTGCGTTGTTCCATGTTCCAGGACGGGTACGGCGCATCATCGGCATCGTCCATCTGCGGGCGGTCACGGCCGAACAACGGATCGCGCTTGGTGTACTGCAGCGCGTAGGTCACGCTCCAGTTGTCACCGGTCTTGCCGCCGGCCCAGGACAGGTCCCAGGTGTCGCGCCCACCCTCGGTGGAGGTGCCGCCACGCACGCGCACTTCGTCGCCGTCGTAGTTGGTCTTCAGGATGACATTGACCACGCCGGCGATCGCATCCGAGCCATAGATGGCCGAGGCGCCACCGGTCAGCACTTCGATGCGCTCCACCGCCGCGGCCGGAATGTTGCCGTAGTTGGAGAAGTTGGTTTCACCGCCATAGGGCAGCGGGTAGTCGGCCACGCGACGTCCGTTGACCAGCAGCAGCGAGCGGTTCGGGCCCATCCCGCGCAGGTTCAGGCCGCTGGCATTGGGCGTATGCGAACCCCACTGCGAGGCGGCTTCAACAGTGCCGGTCGCTTCGGTGAGGGTCTTCAGCGCGTCGTACACGCTGACGAAGCCTTCCTTCTGGATCTGCGCGGCGGTGATCACGTTGACCGGTGCCGGGCCTTCGACGCTGGCGCGCTTGATGCGCGAGCCGGTGACGGTGACCGCGTCGAGATCCTTGGTGGACGAACTGGCAGCTTCCTGTGCACTGGCAGCCAGGGGCAACAGGGCCAGGACCAGGGCCTGGGACAGCAGGTGACGACGCTTGCGGACGTTCTGAGCCATGGGTGGTTGCTCTTCGAAAGTGTGGACGCACGGACGGGTGGTGGCGCGGCGCTACGGCTGATCCGGGCACCTGGATCGGTTCAAGACCATCCCGACACCCTCCCCTGTGGATCGATCCAAACTAAAGCACAGCTGAACCACGCCGGGCATGCGGCGATGCAGCAATGCCCGAGGGAATGCCGCTATCGGCTGCCGGCATCCAGAACAATCAAAGGGTTGCAAAACATCGCTGAGAGAACAGCGCACACGTCAATGACGCGATCGCGACAATCGCGCGCGGAACGGATTTGTCCGTCGCAGGACAGCGCCGGGATCGGATCCCTTCGCAGAAGGGCTATGACCCGATTGCGTCGGGTGGGGTCGGAGCCCTTCTGCGAAGGGATCCGACCCCGGCCCTGCGATCAGCCGTCGAGGGCCTGACGCAGTGCGGCCACGGTCGCGGTGGCGGTCTGGCTCCAGTCCGGGCCCAGCCCGCGCAGCGCCGGGTTCTGGAACTGCATGGCCGAGCGCCTCAGGCCTTTGGCCGAGGCGTGCAGTTCGGTGCAGCCGCTGCGTCGTGCGACGGCGGCGATGTTGGCCGGGCCCAGCCCGGCGCCGGCCATCACCGTGATACGTCCTGCCGCCTGGGTGACCAGGCCCGCCAGCACATCGGCACCGGCCTCGGCACTGACCTGGCCGCCCGAGGTCAGCACGCGCTGGCAACCCAGTTCGATCACCTGTTCCAGTGCCGCCGGCAGATCGCGGGCGGCATCGAAGGCGCGGTGGAAGGTCACCTGCAGCGGCCCGGCAGCCTGCACCAGTTCACGGCACAACGCCACGTCGATACCGCCCTGCACATCCAGTGCACCGATCACCACGCCATCGCAGCCGAGCGCGCGGCACTGCGCGATGTCACGCAGCATCAGTTCGATTTCCAGCGCGTCGTAGTGGAAGTCGCCCGGGCGTGGCCGCACCAGCACGAACAGCGGAATCGACAGGCGTTCGCGCGCAATCGCGATGCTGGCGAACGACGGCGTGGTACCACCCTCGGCCAGGTTGTCGAACAGCTCGATGCGGTCGGCGCCGCCGGCCTGGGCGGCCAGCGCCGAGGCCAGCGAGTTGCTGGCGATCTCCAGGGTCAGCCGCGTGCTCACGCCTGGGTGCTCGTGTAGATCGACGGCGAGTCGCGCAGGTCATCCTGGCGCTGCGCATCGCACACGGCGTAGACGAAGCCGCGATGCAGCGCGTAGGCGCCTACCTCGCCCTGCTTGTTCATGGCCAGGAAGCACACCTGTAGCGTTCTGCTAGCTTCCGGGCGCTTGCGCACCACGCGGTCGATGGCTTCGCGGCAAGCCTGCGCCGGCGAGCGCCCCTGGCGCATCAGCTCGACCACCAGGAACGACGCGGCGTTGCGGATCATCTCCTCGCCCACGCCCGAGGCAGTGGCCGCCCCCACTTCGTTGTCGACATACAGGCCAGCACCGATGATCGGGCTGTCGCCGACCCGGCCGTGCAGCTTCCAGGCCATGCCGCTGGTGGTACAGGCACCGGCAAGGTGGCCCTTGGCATCCAGCGCCAGCATGCCGATGGTGTCGTGGTTGTCGCTGTTGCCGGGAATACCTCGCCGCTCGGCGTTGATCTGCGGCTGATACTTCTCCGTCTTCAGCCACTCGCGCCAGGCCGCTTCGGCCTGCGGCGTCAGCAGGTGCTTGCGCTCGAAACCCTGCTGCATCGCGAACTGCTGCGCGCCCTCGCCCACCAGCAGCACGTGTGGGCTGTTCTCCATCACTTTGCGGGCCACCGACACCGGATGCAGGATGTCGACCAGCGCGGCCACTGCGCCACAACGGCCATCGCCATCCATGATGCTCGCGTCCAGGCTCAGCACGCCGTCGCGATCCGGGTTGCCACAATGGCCGACGGTGGGGTTGCACAGCTCGCTCTCGGCCCAGCGCGCGCCTGCTTCCACCGCATCCAGCGCGCTGCCGCCCTGCGCCAGTACCTTCCACGCGGCCTGGTTGGCCGGTACGCCGAAGTCCCAGGTCGAAACCACCTTGGCCCCACCCTGCGTGCGCGCCTGCACGCCCGGCAAAGCCGCCATGCCTGCAGCCAGTGCACCGGCCTGCAGGAACTGCCTGCGATCCACCATCTTCCCCTCCCAGTCTGCAATGCACGGCCGGCCCGATGCCGACCCTGCCGATCAGTCGTGCGTGGGCTGCCGTGCGGCGTGCCAGACCGCTGCGCCGAGCACGCCCAACTGGCCGTGCTCCACCCGCCATACCGGCACCTGGCGCAGCACCTCGGTCAGTACGCCCTTGTTGAGGAAGCGCTCACGGAAGCGGCCATCGGCCAGGAAATCCTGCACATGCGCGGAAATACCTCCGGCGAGGTATACCGAGCGCGCACCGACAGCGATCGCCGCGTCGCCGGCCAGGCTGCCCAGCCAGGCACAGAACACCTGCAGCGTTTCCACCGCCAGTGCATCCTCGCCGCTGCGGGCGGCACCGATCAGCGCCTCGGTACTGGTCCACACCGCGGTGGCACCGCGCAGCTCGCACAGGCACGGGTACAGGTTCATCAGGCCACTGCCGGACAGCACGCGTTCGTTGTCCACGTGCGGCCAGCGCTGCAGCAGCTTGCCCAGCACCTGCAATTCCAGCGTGTTGCCGGCGCCGAGCGCGGCATGGCCGATCTCGCTGGCCAGCACCGGGCGCTCGCCGTCGGCAAAGCGCAGTGCGGCGCCCAGGCCGGTACCGGCACCCAGCACCAGCGCCGGGAATGCCTGCGCCGGATCAGCATCGCCGTTCAGCGGCACCAGCGTGTCCGGCCGCAGATAAGGAATGGCCAGCGCCACCGCCTCGAAATCGTTGATCAGCTGCAACTCGTGCAGCCCGGACTGCGCGCGGGTGGCCGACAGCGAGACCGTCCATGGCAGGTTGGAATTGATCAGCACATCGCCATCGAGCAGGCCGGCAATGGCCACCACCGCGGTCTGCACCGGCTGGCCAAGGCCTGCGGTGAAATCGGCCAGGATCGCCGCCAGGCTGGGATGCTCGGCGCAGGCATAGGTGCGATGGCTGCTCAGCAGCGGCGCCTGGCCGGGTTGGGTTTCAGCCAGCGCGAGGCGGGCGAAGGTGCCGCCGACATCGGCAACGACCAGACGGCGTGGAAGACCGCCGCGGGCGGAGTCGGAGGAAACCGGGGACGCTGCTGCGATGGTCACGCTGGCCTGCTTGGATCGATTGAATCGCCCCGATTCTCAGGCATCGGGGCGGCTTTGCCTAGCGCGCCGACGGTTCAGGTTGGCCTACATGCCTTCCTGTTCGGCCACCTGCACGCCATCCACCAGCACCCGCAGCCGCTGCGGGCGGAAGCCGGCGAACAGCAGCGGCCGGGTGCGCTCGACCAGCACTTCATGGCCGGCGATGTGGCGCAGCCACGACTGTACCAGCGAGAACGAGAAGTGGGTGCCCGGATGCAGCGGGTGCTGCACCCAGACCTTCTCGGTGGCGCTCTGCAGCAGCATCGCGCCGGTGAACCAGTGGCGGCTGAGGGTCACCGGTGTGGTGCCGGCCATGAAGCGGATATCCATGCGGGGTCCTTTCGCTGGAGCGCTGGTGCGCGGGGGTCAGGGCTGGGCAGTCTGCAGGCTGTAGCTGGTGCTGGCGGTGAACACCGCGCCGTCGGGCTGGGTGGAACGCACCTCGACCTTGTGGCTGCCCACGGCCAGATCGGTCGGCAGCGCGCCACGCCACAGGTGCGGCGATGCGGTGGCCTCCGGCGAGCGGTCGTAGCCACGCAGGCTGTCAGCCAGATCGTCGGCCACGTTCTCCACCATCAGGCGCGGATCGGGCTGGCTGACCTGCTTCATCGGCTGCCAGGCGCCGCCATCGACGCGGTACTCGACCACGCTGGCATCCTCACCCATGTAGACGTTGGCATAGATGCCCCATGCCGGATAGGCCCCCTGGCGCAGCACCTTGGGGGCATGCAGGCCGATCTGCTCGCTGGCCGGCTTGCCGGCCACGCGGTACTGCAGTCTGTAGCTGCCATTACCGGCCACGTCGAGCAGCGCATAGCCCTTCGGCGTGCCATCGCTCATGATGCTGTCCGGCACGCCGGCGGCATTCTTCACCCCCGACCAGAACGCACCGCAGTTGGCACCCACGTTGTATTCGTGCAGCGGCTTGTCGCCGTTCCAGCCGTCGGCCTTGCCGTGGTAGACGTGCTGCTGGGTGTGGCTGTGGCCGCTGAGCACCAGCACGTTGCGGAAGTCCTTCAACAGGTCGAACAGGCGCTGACGGTCAGCATGGCGGAAGGTCTCGCGTCCCGGCGCCGCGTCGAACAGCGGGATGTGCATGCCCAGCACCAGCAGGCGGTCCCTGTGCAGGCCCTTCAGGTAGCTGGCAAGGAAGGCGAACTGGTCTTCGCGCAGTCCACCGACATACTTCGGCTTGGCCTTGGGGTCGTACACCACGTCGTCCAGGAACACGAAGCTGGCGCCGCCTTCTTCCACCGCGTAGGTGTCCGGGCCGTAGATGTTGCGCCAGCTGTCCAGCGAGTGCTCATCGCTGGCGGCATCGAAATCGAGGTCGTGGTTGCCCGGCACATGGAACCACGGCACGCCAAGTTCGGTGGTGACCTTGTTGATCGCCGGATACAAGGTCAGGTCGTCGTTGACGATGTCACCCAGGGTGGTGCCCATGCGCGCCCTCGTCTGACCGACCAGCGGCGCCACGATCGACTGCTGGTAGTAGCCGATGTCCTTCAGGCTGGCGGTCTGCGAATCGGTGAACACCAGCATCTGGAAACCGCGGCGGCTGTCATGGCGATCCGACTGCAGCGCGAAATCCCAGTTGCGGGTGCCATCGCTGGTGGCGGCGATGCCGCCGTACTTCAACGCCGGCGAACCGTTCGGGCGATAGTGCCGCCAGAACGAAGGCAGGCCGTCGGCCGCTTTCGGGAAGGAATACGCATCGGGCTTGATCACGAACACGGTCTGGCCATCACGCACCTGCAGGCTGTAGCTGCCATCTGCAGCCGTCTTGACGATGGCCTCGCCGTTGGAGACCTGCACGCCGGCCAGGCCCGGATCGGTCGCACCGCGGCCGGGTTTGCCGTCGCGCTCCAGATAGACCTTGCCGGTGACCACGGTGTCCGCGGCCCAGGCCGGCGAGGTCAGCAACAGGCAGCACAGCCAGGCGGCAGGCAGTTTCATGGGCGGTCCGGGTAAAGAAAGACCGCCTATTGTAGATTCCGTTGATGACATCGCGCACGCGATGACGCATGCCGGTAGTGCCGGCCGCTGGCCGGCAGCCCCATGAACGTCGGGCATCCGGGGCTTGCCGGCCAGCGGCTGGCACTACCCCACTTCAACGATGGCGTTTTTCCAGCACCGCACGCGCATCATCCAGCGACAGCCCGCGCGCGCGCAGCAGCACCAGCAGGTGGTACAGCAGGTCCGAGGCCTCGCCCAGCAACGCCTCATCATCCTGCGCCACCGCCGCCAGGGCGGTCTCCACCCCCTCCTCGCCCACCTTCTGTGCGATACGGCGGATGCCGCCCTCGAACAGGCTGGTGGTGTAGCTGCCCGGTGGGCGTTGCGCCTCACGCATCGCCACCAGCTGGCCCAGCCCGCCCAGGAAATCCTTCGGCGCCTGGTCGAAGCAGCTCTCTGCACCGGTGTGGCAGGTTGGCCCCGCCGGCCGTGCCATCACCAGCAAAGTATCTGCATCGCAGTCGACGCTGATCGACTGCACCACCAGCACGTTGCCGGACTGCTCGCCCTTGGTCCACAACCGCTGCTTGCTGCGGCTGAAGAAGGTCATGTGGCCGATGGCCAGCGTGGCCGCCAGCGATTCGGCACTCACAAAGCCCAGCATCAGTACCTGCAGGGTATCAGCATCCTGCACCACCGCCGGCAGCAGGCCGTCGCCCTTGCTCCAGTCCAGCGCCTGCAATGCGTCCAATGACGCCCTGACTTCAATAGACATCCCGCACCTCGATCTGCTGTCCGCGCAGGTAGCGCTTCAATTCCGGAATGGCGATCGCGCCGCTGTGGAACACGCTGGCGGCCAGCGCGCCGTCGACGTCGGCCTGGTCAAAGGCTTCGGCGAAGTGCTCCATCGCACCCGCACCGCCGGAGGCGATCAGCGGCACCTGGCACAATGACCGTGCCTGCTGCAGTTGCACGACATCGTAGCCACGGCGTACGCCATCGCTGTCCATGCAGTTCAGCACGATCTCACCGGCACCCCGCCGTTGTGCTTCGACGATCCAGTCCAGGGTGCGCAGTGGCACCGCCTGGGTCTTGTCCGGGTCCCCGCTGAAGCGGCGCACCCGCCACTGTCCATCGGTCTCGCGTACCGAGTCGACACCGACCACCACGCATTGCACGCCGAACTCGTCGGCCAGTTCAGTGATCAGTTCCGGACGGCCCAACGCCGGCGAGTTGATCGACACCTTGTCGGCACCGGCGAACAGCACGCGACGCGCGGTTTCCACGCTGTCGATGCCACCGGCCACGCAGAACGGAATGTCGATCAGCCGCGCGATGCGCTCGATCCAGGCAACGTCGACCGAACGCGCCTCGGGGCTGGCGCCGATGTCATAGAACACCAGCTCGTCCGCCCCCTGGTCGCGATAGCGCTGCGCCAACTCGGCGATGTCGCCCATGTCGACGTGGTCGCGGAAGCGCACGCCCTTGACCACGCGGCCATCGCGCACGTCCAGGCAGGGAATGATGCGCCGGCTCAACATGCCAGCGCCTCCGCCAGGTCCATGCGCTGCTCCAGCAGTGCCTTGCCGAGAATCGCACCGCCACAGCCGGCGGCACGGGCCTCGGCCACATCGGCTACGTCACGGATGCCACCGGAGGCCTGCACCGCCACCCCCGGCAGCAACCCCGACAAGTGCCGGTAGAGGCCGATGTTGGGCCCGGCCAACATGCCGTCCCGGGCAATGTCGGTACACAGCAGGTGGCGCATGCCGGCGCGCGCGTAGCGCTGTGCAAGGTCATCCAGGGGCACCCCGGCATTCTCGGTCCAGCCGTGCACCGGCAGCTGCCACTGCCCCTGTGCGTCCTGGCGCGCGTCCAGCGCAATCGTGATGCGCTCGGCGCCGAATTCCTCCAGCCAGCCGACCACTTCATCGGGGCGACGCACCGCCAGCGAGCCGACCACCACGCGACCGGCGCCGGCATCGAGGATGCGCGCCACATCGTCGCGGCCGCGCACGCCACCGCCGGTCTGCACCTGCAGCGGCGTGTGCGCGCGGATCGCAGCCAGCAGCGGCGCCAGGGTGTAGCCACCGGCGCGTGCGGCGTCCAGGTCGACCAGATGCATCCATTGCGCGCCCTGCGCGGCGAAGGCCTGCGCGCGCGGCAACGGATCATCCCCATAGGAGGTTTCCTGCGCGTAGTCGCCCTGGCGCAGCCGCACCACGCGGCCATCGCGGATATCCAGCGCGGGGTAGACGATGAAACTCATGCAGCCGTGCCCTCGAGGAAGTTGCGCAGCATCAGCGAGCCGGTCTCGCCGGAGCGCTCGGGGTGGAACTGTGCGCCGTAGTAACGCCCCTGCTCCACCACGGCAGTGAACAGGCCGCCGTGGTCGCAGGCAGCGACGGTGTGGGTGTTGAGGGGTGCCGCGTAGCTGTGCACGAAGTAGGCGCTGGCACGCTCCGGCACGCCGCGCAGCAGCAGCGATTCGCGCAGCGGCAGCAGGCGGTTCCAGCCCATGTGCGGCACCCGGATGCCGCAGGCCGGCACCAGCTTCCGCACCACGCCGGGAATCAGGCCCAGTGTCTCCACACCCGCTTCCTCGGAGCGCTCGAACAGCAGCTGCATGCCCAGGCAGATGCCCATCAGCGGCACCTCCAGTCGCTGCAGCGGTTCCACCAGGCCCTGCGCATGCAGGCGTTGCATGCCGGGACCGGCGGCGCCGACGCCGGGCAGGATCACCCGCTGCGCACCGATCAGACCGTCCGCATCGCGCACCAGCCGTACCGTCGCACCCAGGCGCTCCAGTGCGTAGCGCACCGAGCCCAGGTTGGCGCCGCCGGCATCGATCAGCGCAACGTCACTCACAGCGCCCCCTTGGTGCTCGGCAGTGCCGTGCCGTGCCGGGCCAGCGCCGGACGCAGCGCGCGGGCCAGGGCCTTGAAGCACGCCTCCACCTTGTGGTGATCGTTGTCGCCGCGTACCTGCAGGTTGAGGTTCAGGCCGCTGGCATCGCACAGCGAGCGGAAGAAGTGCGGTACCAGCTCGGTCGGCATATCGCCCACGCGCTCGCGCTTGAACTCGCCCTCGAACACGAAGTACGGGCGGCCACTGAAGTCCAGCGCAGCGCTGGCCAGCGTCTCGTCCATCGGCAGCGTGAAACCGTAGCGGCCGATGCCGCGCTTGTCGCCCAGCGCCTCGCGCAGCGCCTGGCCCAATGCGAGCCCGGTGTCTTCAATGGTGTGGTGCTCGTCGATGTGCAGGTCACCCTCGGCCTGGATGTCCAGCGCGAAGCCGCCATGCTTGCCGATCTGTTCCAGCATGTGGTCGAAGAACGGCAGGCCGGTGGAGATGCGTGCATCACCCGCGCAATCCAGGTCCAGTTCGACGCGGATCTTCGTTTCTTTCGTGTTGCGCTGGACCACGGCGGTGCGCGGTGCGTCGGCCAGCGCGTGGGCAATGCCCGGCCAGTCCCACTGACCACCGAACTGCTCGGTGCGCAACTGGAAACCGCGGATGTTGAGGTTGTCGGCAAACTGCAGGTCGGTGATGCGATCGCCGACCATGCCCGAACGCGCCCAGTCGATGCTGCGGTCCTGCAGATAAGCCGTCATCAGTCCGATGGCCGGCTTGCGGGTCGGCGCATTGTCGTGCGGCCAGCTGCAGTCGATCAGCACGTCACGGAAAGTGATGCCCTGGCTCTCGAAGATCTGCAGCATCAGGTCGTTCGGGCCATCGAAGCTGGCACGCGGGTAGCTGTCGCTGCCGAGGCCATCCTGGTTGGTGACGATCACGAACTGATAGCCGGCATCCCGCAGTTTCAGCAGCGCCGGGATCACCTGCGGCACGAAGCGCAGCTTCTCGTAGGCATCGATCTGGAAGTCGGCCGGCTCCTCGATGAGGGTGCCGTCGCGGTCGATGAACAGGATCGGGGTCATGCTGCGGCCCTCCGCGCCGACAGGGCTGCAAGCACGCGGTCATTCTCTTCGGGGCTGCCGATGCTGATGCGCAGCGCATCACCCAACTGCGGCGCGGCGCGCTGGTCGCGCACCACTACCCCTGCAGCAAGCAGCGTATCGAACGCCGCCTGGGCATCGGCGAAGCGCACCAGCAGGTAGTTGCCGGATGAGGCGTACACCCGGCGTACACCGGGCAGGCTGGCCAGTGCCGTTCGCAGGCGCTCGCGTTCGGCGATGACCGTGGCCACGCGTTCGGCGGTGCGTGCCAGCGCGGCCGGCTGCAGAGCCTGCACGGCCAGCTCGGCGCACGGGGTCGGCACCGGGTACGGCGCCTGGCAACGCCGCAGCACGGTAATCAGTTCCGGGGCGGCGATCAGCGTTCCAATGCGAGCGGCCGCGAGCGCGTGTGCCTTCGACAGCGTGCGCAGCACCGCCAGGTTGGCGTGCGCGGCCAGCAACGTGGTCGCCGACGGACGCTGCGCGTACTCGACATAGGCCTCGTCCACCACCACCAGTGCCTGCCCGCGCAACGCAACTGCCACCCGTTCGACCTCGTCCAGGGCGATATCACTGCCGGCCGGGTTCGACGGTGTGCACAGGAACACCAGTTTGGCATTGCGTGCCCTGGCGGTGTCGATCACCGCATCCAGGTCGGCGCGAAGGCCATCCTCGCTGTCCACCAGCGGCACTTCAATCAATGCGGCACCCTGCAAGCGTGCGCAGACCGCATACATGCCGAACACCGGCGGCGTGACCAGCACGCCATCGCGGCCCGACACGCACAGCGCGCGCACCAGCAGATCAATGGCTTCGTCGCTGCCGCGACCGATCAGCAGCTGCTGTGGCGTCACGCCGTACAGCGCCGCCAGTCCCTCGCGCAATGCCAGCGGCTGCGGTTCGGGATAGCGCCGGCTGCTGCCCGCGGCATCAGCGGGATTGGCCCAGGCCGATTCATTCGCGTTCAACCAGACCTCGCCCTGCACCGCCGCACTGCGCGCCGAGCTGTAGCCGGCGAAGCCCTGCAGATCCGGGCGAACCAGTGCCAGCACATCATCGATAGCCGCGTTCATGCTGCCACCTCCATGCGCACTGCGACCGCACGTTCATGTGCATCCAGGCCTTCGGCACTGGCGATGATGCGCGCGCAGCCGCCGATCGCTGCCAGGCCGGCGGCGCTGGCGCTCTGCACGCTGATCAGGTTCTGGAAGCTGGCCACACTGACACCACTGTAGGCATGTGCGGCACCCGCGGTGGGCAGCACGTGGTTGGTGCCGCTGCAGTAGTCGCCCAGTGCCTCGGGGGTGTAATCACCCAGGAACACCGAGCCGGCCGCCTGCACCTTGTCCAGCCACGCACGCGGATCACGCAATGCCAGGATCAGGTGCTCCGGTGCATAGCGGTTGCTGATCGCGAAGGCTTCGTCCAGCGAATCGACCTGGATCAGCCGGGAGGCCGACAGCGCCTGGCGTGCGATCTGCTGGCGCGGCAGCAAAGCCACCTGGCGCTCGACTTCAGCCTCGACCGCCGCCAGCATCGCGGCATCGTCGGTCAGCAGCAGCACCTGCGAATCCGGGCCGTGCTCGGCCTGCGACAGCAGGTCGGCGGCGACGAACGCCGGATTGGCGCCGGCATCGGCAATCACCAGCACTTCTGAGGGGCCGGCCGGCATGTCGATGGCGGCGGCGCCATCCTGTGCGACCTGCTGCTTGGCTTCGGTGACGAAGCTGTTGCCGGGCCCGAACAGCTTGTCACAGGCCGGAATGCTGGCCGTGCCGTAAGCCATCGCAGCGATGGCCTGGGCGCCGCCCAGCTTGAACACGCGCTGCACGCCGGTCAGGCGTGCGGCCACCAGCACCGCAGGATCGGCCGTGCCATCGGCACGCGGCGGCGTGCACAGCACCACCTGCGGGCAGCCGGCCAGCTGCGCCGGCACGCCCAGCATCAGCGCGGTGGACGGCAGCGGCGCGCTGCCGGCAGGCACGTAGAGCCCTACCCGTCCGATCGGCCGCAGTATGCGTTCGCAGACCACGCCCGGGGCGGTTTCCACCGCATACCCCGTACCCATGCCGGCGGCGTGGAAACGGGCGATGCGTTCGGCAGCTTCGACCATCGCCTGGCGCAGCTCGGCGGGGACGGCGGCATCGGCCGCTGCGAACTCGGCTTCGCTCACTTCGAACGATGGCAGCTCGACGCCGTCGAAACGTGCGGTGATCGCACGTAGCGCGTCATCGCCCTGCCCGCGCACCTGTGCAATCAGCGTCGCCACCGCATCGCGGGTCTGCTGCGCCACGGTCTGCACCGGGCGGGTCAGTGCCGCACTGCGCGCGGCCTCATCAAGTCGGGACCAGATCAGACGGTTCATGCCAGCGACCGCTCCACGCTCAGTACCATCAAGCCCTGCGCGCCGGCGCGCTCGAGTTCCTCCATGCGCTGCCAGCTCAACGGGCCCGGGCACATGGTCTGCAGGCGCAGTGCGCCGCCGTCGGCCGGCAGCCGCACCAGCGGCTCGGCATCGGCCAGCAGCTGCGCCAGCGCGTCGACGCGATCCTCGCTGGCGCGGAACATCAGCAGCTTGCGATCCTGGCGCTGCACCACGCCGTCGAGGCGGCGCAGCAGCATCGCGCGCAGCGATGCACGTGCGTCATCCGGCACGCGCACCGCACCGGCCAGCACCGCTTCGCTGTCGAGCAGGTTGTGCACCGGGGTCAGCTGGTTGGCGCGCAGCGTGGCGCCGCTGGAGACGAGGTCGCAGATCAGGTCGGCGGTACCCAGTCGCGGGGCGATTTCCACCGACCCGGACAGCTCGACCACCTGTGCGTCCACGCCCTGTTCGGCCAGCCATTGCTTGAGGATGGCCGGGTAGCTGGTGGCAATGCGGGTACCGGCCAGCTGCGCCGGTCCCTGCCACTGCCACTCCTCGGGTACCGCCAGCATCAGCCGGCACTGGCCAAAGCCCAGTCCGCGCAGTGCCTGGTAGGCATCCGGCAGGCCCATCTGGCGACGTGCCGCAGCCTGCTCGTCCAGCTCGTTGCGGCCGACGATGCCGAGGTCGCAGACGCCGTCGGCGATCAGGCCGGGGATGTCGTCGTCGCGCACCAGCAGCAGGTCCACCGGCAGCGATTCGCCGTAGCAGAACAGCTTGTCGCGGCTCTCGCGCCAGCTCAGGCCACAGGCACTGAGCAGGTTGCGGGCGGGCTCGGCCAGCCGGCCACTCTTCTGGATGGCGATACGCAGCCGGTCTCGTGCCGGCGCTGCCTGGGTTGCACTCATGGGGGAGGTCTCGAAGTTCGGAACGGGGCGCGGATCAGCGCGAAGCAAGGCGGTCGATGGCGGCGGCATAGCCTCGATGGCCATGCTCGAGCGTTCGCGCCACCCGTCCGGTGGTGGTCACGCTGACCCCGGTGCGCTCGTGGATCTCGCGATACGGCACGCCCTGCTGCAGCAGCGGCACCACCTTCCAGCGGTCGGCCATGGCTTCCAGCTCGGCCGGTGTGCACAGATCGCGCAGGAAGGCCTCGACCTGTTCCGGCTCGCGCAGGGCGGCAAAGGCTTGGGCCAGGGCTTCCAGGTCGGCCTTAGGGTCTTTGGCGGCAATCTCGGGGCGGGCTTTCACGGGGTCGTTTCCATGCATCAATGTAATAGCGCGTTAGTACATTAGCGCATTCTTGCGCACTGCGTCAAATCTGGGGGGATTTGTGGGCAGGGCTGCGCCCTGCACCCGCTAGATGCCGAAGCGACGTCAAATGCTGGATGGCTGAGGGTTGGCGGGGTGGGTCCGGTGGCAGGGGACGCCGTAAACCCGTCCATGGGGGCTTGGCCGCGGCATCCATGCCGCGGACACCCCTGCCTCCGGACCCACCCCGCCGTCGACAGTTTCCTGCGAGCTGTTGGAACAGCAAGGGGTCGGATCCGTTTTCTGAAGGAAAACGGCTCTGACCCCGGAACGCGGCCCGGAAACGAAAACGCCCACCGGGTGGTGGGCGTTTCGTGGCGTGTCGGCGTGCGGCCAACCGGCCGTTACATCACCTTCGACTGCTCCAGCTCGACCTGCAGGGTGCTGGCCAGCTCGTCGCGGGAGACTTCGAACTGCTGCTCGCGCAGCAGGTCCTTCACTGCCACCACGCCGCGCGCCAGCTCGTCCTCACCGGCCAGCACCACGAAGCGGATGCCGGCCTTGGCGGCGTACTGGAACTGCTTGCCGATCTTCTTCGGCTCCATCTGCACTTCGGTGTTGATGCCACCGGCGCGCAGGCGGCGCGCGATGTCCAGCGACTGCGGCATGCCCTGCTCGTCCATCAGCGCCACCAGCGCCTGCACGCTGCTGCCCTCGATGCCATCGATCAGGCCGGCTTCGCGCAGCTGCCAGAACAGGCGCGACAGGCCGATGGAGATGCCCACGCCCGGCAGCTTCGACTTGCTGTAGTGGCTGGCCAGGTCTTCGTAGCGGCCGCCCGAGCAGATCGAACCGATCTGCGGGTGGTCGGTCAGCGTGGTCTCGTAGACGGTGCCGGTGTAGTAGTCCAGGCCGCGCGCAATGGAGAAGTTCAGGCAGTACGCGGTTTCCGGCACGCCCAGCGCCTGCACCAGCTGCAGCACTTCGCGCAGTTCGGCGACGCCGGTACGCAGGATCTCAGAAGAACCGGCGTCGGCTTCAAGCGTGGCCAGCTGCGCCAGTGCATCGGCATGGCCCTGCGAACGCACGGCCACGAACGCCAGGATCTTCTCGACCTGCTCGGCCGGAATCTCGAAGCCCTCGCCCACCAGCGTCTCGCGCACGTAATCGGCGCCGCGCTTGTCCAGCTTGTCCACTTCGCGCAGCACCGCCAGCTGGCGCTCGCCCTCGGCCACGCCCAGGCTCTCGAAGAAGCCACGCATCAGCTTGCGGTTGTTCAGCTGGATGCTGAAGTCGCCGATGCGCAGTTCCGAGAACACCGCGTGGATGACCGCCAGCACTTCGGCGTCGTATCGCACGCTCAGGCTGTCCTTGCCGATCACGTCGATGTCGCACTGGTAGAACTCACGGAAGCGGCCGCGCTGGGCGCGCTCGCCGCGGTACACCCGCTGCATCTGGTAGCGACGGAACGGGAAGGTCAGTTCATGCTCGTGCTCGGCCACATAGCGCGCCAGCGGCACGGTCAGGTCGAAGCGCAGCGCCATTTCCGGCAGCGAACGGTCACCCGATTCGGCGGCGTTGGCCAGCGCACCGGTGGACTGCACGAAATACACCTGGCGCTCGGTCTCGCCACCGGACTTGGTCAGCAGCACGTCGGACAGCTCGAACACCGGCGTCTCCACCGGCAGGAACCCGAAGCGCTCGTAGTTGCGACGGATCACGTCCAGCATGCGCTGGAACGCAATCTGCTCGCGCGGCAACAGTTCAAGGGTGCCGGGCGGGGTACGGGGCTTGATCACGGGCGGAACTCCTGCTGGAACGGGACGTGGGAGGGGGCGACATTCTAGCGCCCCCGCCTCGGGCAGGGTCGAACGGCCGCTTGAAGTATCATAAGGCCCTCCCCGCCCGCGATACGCCCCCGCAACATGTCACGGCCTTCCGGCGCTCCGCCCGCCACCAACGATCCCGCCTCGCCGTCCTGCAACACGCTGGATTGCCTGCACTGCTCGGTTCGCCACCTTGCGGTGTGCTCGGCGCTGTCGCCCGATGAAGTGCAGGCACTGGAACAGGTCACCGTTTCCCAGCAGGTCAGCATGGGCAGTACCCTGGCCCGCACCGGCGAAGAGCGCGACCATGTCTATACATTGACCGGCGGCGCCCTGCGCCTGGTGCGCACCCTGGCCGATGGCCGCCGCCAGATCAGTGGCTTCGTGCTTCCCGGCGACTACCTGGGCCTGAGCGGCAGTGACCACCACCGCTACGATATCGAGGCCATCGCAGACAGCCGCGTATGCCGTGTCGCGCTGCCGCAGATGAAGGCGCTTCGCAGCCGCTTCCCGCACCTGGAACGCAAGCTGCTGCAGCGTGCCTGCCAGGAGCTGGACGCCGCGCAGGATGCCGCGCTGGCACTGGCGCGGCTGCAGCCGGCCGAGAAAGTAGCCGACTTCCTGCTGCGCCTGGCCGCGCGCGAGGCCAAGCTGGGTGGCGATGGCCTGCGCGTCTCGCTGCCGATGGGGCGTGGCGACATCGCCGACCATCTGGGCCTGACCATGGAAACGGTCAGCCGTACCTTCACCAAGCTGCGCCAGCAGGGGTTGATCGCCCTGCCCCACCTGAACGTGGTGGAGATCCTCGACGAGGACGGGTTGCGCACGCTGGCCGGTGAAGGGTTGATCTGACCGCATCGCGGTTGGCTGGGTTGCCGGCCAGCGGCCGGCACTACCAGGTGGACGCAGCACGGGTAGTGCCGGCCGCTGGCCGGCAACCCCAGATGCCTTCGATCAACGCAGCAACACCTCGCGCAACACCGCATACTCCGCAGCCAACGGTTCCGCGTGCGCGGGCCGCTGCAGCAACGCATCCAGCGCCGGCGGCACGGCCACTGCTTCGCCAATCAAGGGCTCCACCACTGCCTCGAACTTGGCCGGATGTGCGGTAGCCACCACCGCCCAGTCGCCCTTGGCGCCGCGCGCACGCAGGTCCTGCAGCACCTTCACCGCTGTGGCCGTATGCGGGCAGAACAGTTCGCCGTTGCTGGCATGCGCCGCCGCAATCGTCGCGCGGATGGTCACGTCATCCACCGCGAACGCGCGGAACGCAGCGCGCAGCTCGGCGTCATCTCCGAGGTAAAGCCAGCGCAGGCGTTCAAAGTTGCTGGGCGCCCCTACGTCCATTGCATTGGCCACGGTCGCCACGCTGGCCTGCGGCTGGTAGTCGCCACCATTGAAGTACGCCGGCAGTACCGCATTGGCATTGGTGGCCAGCACGATCTGCCCGATCGGCACGCCCAGCGCGCGCGCCAGCACGGCCGCCATCGCATTGCCAAGGTTGCCGGTCGGCACCACCAGGTTGAGCCGACGACGATGCGTCGCGTAATGGGACAACGCCGCATGCGCGTAATAACTCATCTGCGGCAGCAGGCGGCCGAGGCTGATGCTGTTGGCCGAACTCAGCGGCACCTGCGCCTGCAGTTCGCGGTCAGCCAGTGCCTGCTTGACCATCGCCTGGCAATCGTCGAAGGCACCGGCCACGCGCAGCGCCTGAATGTTGTCGCCGAAACAACCGAGCTGATGCGCCTGGCGCGGTGACACACGGCCATCCGGATACAGCACCACCACGCGCACGCCGGGCTGGCGATGGAAGGCCGCAGCAACGGCGGCGCCGGTATCGCCAGACGTGGCGACAACAATCGTCAGATCGCGGTCCTTGCCGGCCTGCAGCCGCGACAGTGTTCCGGCCAGGAAGCGCGCACCGATATCCTTGAACGCCGCCGTCGGCCCATGGAACAGCTCCAGCACATGGTCACCGCCGCCCAGTGGACGCAGCGGCACCTGAAAGTCGAACGCCTCGCGGCAGATCGATGGCAACGCAGACTCCAGCGTGTCGCCGGAAAAGAACGGCGCCAGCAGATCGGCGGCGGTATCGGCCAGCGTTGCGCCGGCCCGCAGCTCACGTGCCGCCGGCAGCACCTGCGGAACATACAGCCCTCCATCGGGCGCCAATCCTGCAGCGATCGCCGCACTGAGGCCAACGGCCGGGGACTGACCCCGGGTCGAAACAAATTGCATGGGTTCGGTATCCAGTAATGGGGAAGGATTCAGCACAAGCGGGCTCCCGGTGCATCCAGCGGCGACACCCAGGCATCGCTGTCGAAACCGGCGGCGGCAAATGCCGCCTGCACCGGTGCGGCAGCGGTGCGGGCCTGGTCGGAGTCCTCGAACCAGGCGAACACGCTGGGTCCGGCACCGGAGATGCCCGCACCCATTGCATGGGCCGACAGCGCCGCATCGCGGGCTGCTTCGAAACCTGCAATCAGGCCGGCCCGCCGTGGTTCCACCAGCACATCGCGCAATCCAGCCCGCACCAGCGCCGCATCACTACGATGGCAACCACTGAGTACCAGCGCGAGGTTCGCACTCTGTGCCACGAATTCACCCAGCGCGTAGCTGCCCTGCAGCACCTGGCGCGCACGGCGTGTTTCCAGCACCGCGTGCGGATGCACCAGCAGGCTGTGCCAGGCCGCCGGCACCGGAATTGGCAGCAGGCGGTCGGCCGTACACAGCGCAAGACCACCCAGCAGCAACGGCCCCACGTTGTCGCCGTGGCGGCCACCGCTGGCCACCGCCTCGCCATCGAGCGCAAACGGATACAGCGCCTCGCGCGACAGCGGTACATCCAGCAGCGCGTTGGCGGCAACCAGCGCAGCAACGCATGACGCTGCCGAACCGCCCATGCCGGAACCGAACGGAATGCCCTTGTCGATCTCCACCGCGAAACCGAAGTCCAGGCCCAGGCCTTCGCGCAGTGACATCAGCGCAGCGCCGGCGGTGTTCCCGGCTGCCTCCAGCGGCAGCTCGACGGCACTGCCGCGAATCGCCTCGATGCGCACCAGCGGCTCGTCGATGCGGCGCACGCTCACGGTATCGCCAACACCGGAAATGGCGTGACCGAGAATATCGAAGCCCACCGCTACGTTGGCCACCGAGGCCGGCGCGAACGCACGTGCGATCACAGGCGCGCTCCTTCACCGGCCGCGACCCGCAGCAGGTCGGCAAACACACCGGCGGCGGTGACTTCCGGGCCGGCCCCCGGACCCTGCACCACCAACGGGTTGTCGCAGTAGCGACGGGTACGGAACTGCACCACGTTATCGGTCAACCGAAGGTTGGCGAAGGCGTGGTCGGTGGGCAGTTCCTGCAGGCCCACCGAGGCACCGTCAGCGCCCAGCCGTGCCACGTAGCGCAGCACCGCGCCACGCGCCCGCGCGTTCTGCAACCGCTGCAACAGGCTGGCATCGGACTCGCCCAGCCGCGCCATGAAGTCATCCACGCTGCCGTCGCGCAGCAGCGCCGGCACCAGGCTTTCCACCTGTACCTGTTCCAGGCTGAGCGCGTGGCCGGCCTCGCGGGCGAGGATCACCAGCTTGCGCGCCACGTCCACGCCCGAAAGATCATCGCGCGGGTCCGGCTCGGTGTAGCCCATCGACCGCGCCTGCGCGACCAGCTGCGAGAACGGCTGACTGCCGTCGAAGCGGTTGAACAGCCACGCCAGCGTGCCGGAGAAGATGCCTTCGATCGCCAGCACCTCGTCGCCCGTATCGACCAGATCACGCAGCGTGGTGATCACCGGCAGGCCCGCACCCACCGTGGCTTCGTAGCGGAAGCGCGCACCACTGGCCGCCGCAGCAGCACGGATGCGCTGGTAGCGCGGCAGCGGGCCAGCACCGGCCTGCTTGTTCGGGGTCACCACGTGGATGCCGGCAGCCAGCCAGCCCTCATAGCGCTCGGCCACGTCAGCGCTGCCACTGCAGTCGATCACCACCGCATGCGGCAGGTGCGCGGCCAGCAGGTGTTCGGTGAAGCGATCCAGGTCGCTGGGCTCGCCCGCGTCCTGCAATGCCTCCCGCCAATCGGCGTGCAGGCCATCCACTTCCAGCCGCATGCGCGAACGCGAGGCCAGCGCGCGCAGGCGAAGATCCACATTGGCCTTGGCCAGCAGCTGCAGGCGGGCCGCCAGCAGCTGGTCCAGCAGTGCCGCGCCGACGTTGCCCGGCCCGATCACGCCGACCGCGAACGTCTGCGGCGACAGCCAGAAGCCCGCATGTGCGGCCCGCAATGCGCGGGTGGCATCGGCACTGTCCACCGCCACAGAAATATTGCGCTCCGACGAGCCCTGCGCGATCGCCAGGATGTTCACCTGCGCGCGTCCCAGCGCCTCGAACAGGCGCGCCGCCACACCGGGCTGGCCGGCCATGCCGTCACCCACTGCCGCCAGCACGCTGACGCCCTCACTGACCTGCACGCGCTGCACCTGCCCTACCGACAGTTCATGCGCGAACGCGTGCAGCAGTGCCTCACGGCCACGCGCCGCTTCGGCGGCGCGCACCACGCAGCAGATCGAATGCTCTGACGAACCCTGCGAGATCATCACCACCGACACCTGCGCCTGGCGCAGCGCCGCGAACACGCGCTCGGCGGTACCGGGCACGCCGATCAGGCCGGTGCCCTCCAGGTTCAACAGGGCCAAGCCGGGGCTCAGGGTCAGGCCCTTCACCGGCCCGCGCGGCGAGCGCTCGGCGCTGATGCGCGTCCCCGGATGCGCCGGCTGGAAGGTATTGCGGATGAAGATCGGCAGGCCGAGGCGGATCGCCGGCGACATCGTCTGCGGGTGCACCACCTTGGCGCCGAAATAAGCCAGCTCGCAGGCCTCGTCGTAGCTCAGTGATTCCAGCTGCACCGCTTCGGGCACCAGTCGCGGGTCGGCCGACAGCACGCCGTCGACGTCGGTCCAGATGTGCAGTTCATCGGCATTGAACAACGCGGCGAAGATCGCGCCGGAATAGTCGCTGCCATTGCGGCCGAGCGTGGTGATGCGGTCATGGCGGTCACGGGCAACGAAACCGGTGGCGACCAGGCGCATCTGCGGATGCCGCAGGCGCCACTTGGCCAGGCGGTCCGCGCTGGACTCCCAGTCGACATCCACACCCAGTTCGCCATGCCCGACCACCAGCACGTCGCGTGCATCGAGTACCGCACAGTCTTCGCCCAAGGCACGCAGGTGGGTGCCAAGCAGCTGCGCGGAGAATACTTCGCCCAGGCCCTGCACGCGGTCGAGTACTTCGCGCGGCAGCTCGCCGATCACTGCCAGCGCCGCCAGTACCTCGGCCAACTGCTCGAAGCGGGCGTCGATCCATTCGACGGTCTCGCCCACCTGCTCGCCCAGCAGGGCCACGGCGGCGCCACGGTGACGCGCGCGCAGCGCATGCCAGGCCTCGCGCCAGCCTTCGTCGCCCTTGGCCGCCAGCTGGGCCAGCTCGATCAGCGCGTCAGTGACGCCCTTCATTGCCGAAACGACAGTGACCTGCAGCGATTCGGGACGGGCCAGCAGCAGGCCCGCGACATGGCGGTAGCGTTCGGCATCGGCCACCGAGGTGCCGCCGAACTTGTGCACGACGATGGACGGTGCAGCCAGATCGGCCGGGGCAACGGGATGAGCGGGGGCGTGGGAAGACATGCAGACCTCGGCAGGAGGCCCCGTCGCATGCAGGTGTCGAGTTTCCCCGCCACCTGTATGGTGCGGGGCCGTGGTTTTCGGGAGTTACACGAAGACGACGGGCCGCACCAGGGCAGTGGTGACGGTGGTGGTGGTAATGGTGGTGGTGGCGACCGGCGCAGTCGAACGGCCCGCAGTGGCGGGGGCGATCAGGCTGGCGTGGGCGGCATCAGGAACCATGACGCACAGAAAACACTGTGCGCCGGCCTGCTGTCAAGTGCTGCGATGCAAAAAGCCAGTGCCGCGATCATCGCTCAACGTGCCGGCATTTGGTTGCATCTGAGACCAAGGCAGCATCAGCACGCTTGACGCACGCATTCAGCCGGCATGTTCGGCGATCGCCCGTGGAGTACGATGGGCATGCGCGCACAGCATCACGCCGGCCACCAGGAACACGATCGCCAACGCTTCCAGCAGCGAAGGCCAGCGCTGCTGCCAGGCGAAGGCATACGCCAGCGCGAACAGCGTCTCGAACACGATCATCTGGCCGGTCAGGGTCAGCGGCAGCAGGCGGCTGGCGCGGTTCCAGAACGCATTGCCGAGGATCGAGGCCACCACCGCCACACCGGCGCTGATTGCCCAGAAGCCACTCCACTGCGTCGCCGTGTGCCCGCTGGTGTGGCCGATGAAGGCCATCGGCACCAGCAGCAGGGCCAGGCCGCCGGTGGTGACGCCGGTCAGCAGCGACCAGTCGTGGCTGGACAAGTCCGGTCGACGCGCCAGCCAGCGGCTGTTGCCGATCGAGTACAACGCCCACGAGAACAGCGCGCCGAACGCGCACAGCAGGCCGATCAGGCGCTGCCGCCACGGGGTTGCCAGGTGCTCGGACATCAGTGCTTCCCAACCAACCAGGGCCACGCCCAGCACGCACAGGCCCAGTGCCGGCAGCAGCTGTTTCAAAGGCACTGCACCCTGTTCGCGCACGCCGACCAGGGTGACCACCACCGGAATCAGGCCGACAATCAGCGACGCCGCCGCACCGCCAGCCCACTGCACCGCCGTGGCCAGCAGCAGGAAGTACACCAGGTTCCCGGCCAGGCTCAGCCACAGCAGCCCGATCCATTCGGTGCGACCCAGCTGGGGTGCCAGCCGCTTCCAGCGCGGGAGCAGCAGTACTACGGCGATCAGGCCGTAGACCAGATAGCGGCCGGCCGACAATTGCAGGGCGTTGAACGACTGCAGCACGGCGGGCGCGAGGAAGACCACGCCCCACAGCGCGCCAGCGGCAACGCCATTGGCGATGCCCAGGGCCATCGGGTTGTTGCGCATTCGGGTTCTTCGGGGGATAGAACAGGCCGCGCAGTGTAAGCGCTGGCCAGCGGGCACTCTTGACCGAGGCTACTGCCCTGACCGGCCGCGCGCGCAAGGCCGAGCGTGGCTCGACCCTACAGTCCGGCGCCCCGGCGCCACGCTGCGGGAGTCTGGCCGCACTCGCGGCGCAGCGCACGGGTCAGTGCGCTCTGCTCGGAATAGCCCGCGGCCAGCGCGATATCGCTGATCGGCGCCACGCTGGTGCGCAGCTGGTGCTTGGCCCAACGCAACCGGCTTGCGCTGAGCCAGGCCTGCGGGCTGAGCCCGAACTCCTGCCGGAACAGCGCATGCAAACGGCTCTCGCTGACCCCGACGAACCCCGCCATGCGCGCCACCGGCCACGCCTGCCCGGGGTCGGCCTGGACCGCCGCACACAGACCCTGCATGCGCGCGCCACTGCCAGCAGGTGCAAATACCTGCAGCAACTGCGGCAGCAGCGCCGGCATTGACTGCCCTGCCTGCACCTCAGCCAGGCGTCGGCGCAATGCCAGCGGCAGATGCAGCCAGCGCTGCCGGCACAGATGCTCCTGCGTGCCGTCATCAAGTACGCCCGGAGGACAGTCAACGATCACGAAACCATTGGGACCATCAGCCATCTGGTCATGCGCCTCACCGGCGGCCACGAATGCCCCCTGCAGCACGTCCAGCCGACCTCCGCGACCTTCCATTTCGAACTGCAGTTCACCCTGCACTGGCAGCACCCACTGCGCGTAGTCATGGCGGTCCAGGCCGGTGGCCTGGCCGTAGTGCCGCAGATGGAAGATGGCGCCCATCCGGGCAGTGTGCGCGTGTAACAACGGCCGTGCAAACCGTTGCTATAGTCGATCCGTCATCCAACGCAGGGAGTGCAGGACATGACCCATCAGCAGGTGTCCCTGGCGCTCGCCACCGGCCTCGGCCTGGCGCTCGCAGCTTCGGTCTCCGCACAGGCGCGTACGCCACCGGCTCCGCACTGCATGGACGCTGTCGGCGTACAGGAAGTGGAGCAGGCATCACCGCGCTCGATCGCACTGCGCGCCGCCTCCGGCCAGCCCTTTCGGATCGACTTCAACGAAGATTGTCCCGGCGTCCGCGGTGCCACCTCGCTGAAACTGGAAGCCCCCGCCGGCTGGGCCTGCGGCCGCCCCAGCGAACGCGTCGTGGTCGACGGCCGCCGATGCACCATCAGCGCGGTCACCCCGCTGCAGAATCGCGATTATGCCAGCGTCGCCCGCGACAGCGACCGCCTGCGCACCGCTACCCTGCCTGCCGTGACCATCCGCGAACGCAAGGAGGTGCGTCGCAGCTTCGGCGGCTCACCGTCCTACTGCTTTGCCACGCGCAACGTGCGGGCCTGGTCATCCGACCCGCAGGGCATGCTGGTGGAGACCAATCCGCGCCGCAATGGCGGCCATCGCTACTACCGGGTCGAACTCGGCAGCCACTGCCGCCAGCTCGACCGCGCGCCGCAGCTGAGCTTCCACTCGGGCCTGCAGAACGGCCTGATCTGTGGCAATCCCGGCGATCGGATCATGACTGCCGAATTCGAGACAGACGATCTGCGCGGTGAAGGCATCGCCCCGCTGCCGCAGTACACCCGCGGCAGCTGCACGATCCAGGCGGTCTACCCGGCCTCCAGCCAGGCGTCGAACTAACCGTCGACGCCGAGGAAGGCGAACGGTGCGCTGGGCACGAACTGGTCCAGTGCATCACCGGCGAAGGTATTGCGCTGGTCCTTGCCGAGGTCGAGCTTGAGCACCTTGCCGGCGAAATCGACCTTGTTCAGATCGACCCAGAAGGTGTTCGGGGTCAATGCCGATTCGAAGAAGTACAGCCGCCGCTTGTGGTCGGCCACGGTGCGCCAGCGCGTGGATGAGATGTTCGGCTCACCCGGCGTGGTGATGCCATACGGCACCGACGCGTTGCGGATCACGCTGAACACACTGGCCAGGGCCTCCACCGGATCCTCGGCCTTGGGAATGGCGTTGATGTAGAACGAGGCGCGCGCGAAACGGTCAGCAGAGCGGTTGGTGCCCGGCAGCATCACCGTGCCGCCGATCTGCTGCCAATAGCTGTTGAGCGCAAGCTGCTGCTCGAAGATAGGCGAATTGGTCATCACCTGGTAGCGCCGGTCATGGTGGATCACCTGGCGGCCGCCGATGTACTCGACGATGGCACTGTCGCCGCTGGCATCGGACAGCGACAGGTGCAGCGTCGCCTGCCGATCTTCACCGGGCACCTTGTCGGTGACGATCGAGTACGGCTCGCGTTTCAACGCGGTGACCGCCTCTTCCACGGTAGCGAAGTTGTCCAGCACATACTGCGCCCACAGCGAAATCGCCAGGCCGGGCTTGTTGCCACGCTGCTGCGGATACTCCGATTCGACCAGCCACAGCAGGTTGGCCACCAGGCCCTTTTCGTTCATGCCATCGGTGGTCGACACGTCGTAGCCTGTGGCCACCACCGAGCCGTAGCGCGCGGTCCACGCCAGCGACTTGGGGCCGGCCTGGCCGGTGCGCGCCATGCCGCGCGGCAGTATGTAGAGGTTGGTCGCCACATCGACCTTCCAGTCCATCGAGCGCGCGGTGATCACATCGCCGTTGTCACCCAGGTACACCGCGCGCGTGCAGGCCAGTGCCGGTGCCACGGCTGCGGCCAGCGCGACCGCCAGCATTCCCCTTCCCATCCACTTCATCCGTGCCATGTCGTTGCACTCCTTTTCCCCGTGATCCGAAGATAGGACCCCAGGCAGGGTGAGACAGGGGTGAAAGCCTCAACGGACGAAGCGGTCGTGCAGCCAGAATCCTGCAAGCATCGAAGGCACGAACCACAGGGCTTCGCGCGACGCCACGGCCACCCCGGCGATGGCCGGGCCTGGGCAATAGCCCGCCCAGCCCCAGCCGATCCCGAACAGCGCGGCACCCAGCAGCAGGCGAGCATCCACACGCCGGGTAACAGGCAGACGGAAGCGGTCTGCGTACAGCGGCTGCTGTCGCCGCAACACCCACCGCTGCCCGATCGCGCTGACCAGCAGCGCCGAGCCCAGCACCCACAGCAGCGTGGGATCGAAGTCACCGGTGATGTCGAGGAAGCCGAGGACACGACGCGCGTCGGCCATTCCCGAAAGCGCCAACCCCATGCCAAACAACGCGCCCGCCGCGCCGGCGGCCCAGACTGCGCGGCTCATGTTGGGTCTCCGCCATGACGGACCAGGAAGGTGGTCAGCATCGCGCAGGCCATGAACACCAGCACGGCTGCCAGCGATCGCTTCGAAGCGCGGGCCATGCCGCACACACCGTGACCGCTGGTGCAGCCGTTGCCCAGCCGCGTACCGAAGCCGACCAGCAGGCCGGCTCCCATCAACTGCCATGCCGGCAGCGCATCACGCAGCAGCGCACGCGGCGATGCCTCGGGCACCGATTGCCACCACAGCACCAGCCCCGCCGATGCGGTCAGGCCGGCCAGGAAGGCCCAGCGCCAGGCACGCTCGCCCTTGCCTGCGCGCAGGCTGCCTGCGGTGATGCCGCTGATGCCCGCCACGCGTCCGATGGTGGCGAGCAACAGCACCGCGGCGGCGCCGATCAACGCACCACCTGCCGCCGCACTCCATGGCAGGTTCATGCCCTGCCCTCTTCGCTGCCGTACATGGGATTGCCCATTTGTTTAGATTATTCTAAATTAGATCATTCTAAACAAAATGGTCAACCATGGCCCGGACCCAGCTCGACAGCGCCGCGATGGCCGAACACGCGACGCAGGCAGCCACGCTGCTTAAAAGCCTGGCCCACCCGGCCCGGCTGCGGGTGCTGTGCCGCCTGGTGGAAGGTGAAGCGCCGGTACCGGAACTGCAGGCACTGACTGGCCTGAGCGCATCGGCGTTGTCACAGCATCTGGCGGTGCTGCGCGGACTGGATATCGTGGCGACCCGGCGCGAAGCGCAGGCGATCCACTACCGGGTTCTTCAAGGGCCCGCACTGGGCGTGCTGCAGGCGCTGCATGCGGCGTACTGCGGTGCTGCTTCGCGCTGAATCCGGCGCAGACCATCAGCCTGCGTGCAGCGCCGGCTGCACCACCTGATCGAGCAGGTCCACTGGCGTCGGTGCCGAACGATCGCCCTGCAGGCTCCGTGAGAATCCGGACCAGTCACTGCAGGAAAGCTGGCGAGAATAGGCGCCCACGCTGGCAGTTGCGGACCAGTCCGTCTCAGTCCGCCGGGATGCTGGCTGAAGCGCTTAGGTTGCCGCCAAGACCGTGCCGTCGCAGCGCCGTGGCAGCATTGCCTCGAACACCACCTGGCCCGCTTCGTTGCGGGCCGCAATGCGCCCGCCATGCGCGCGGACGAACTGATCGACGATGTACAGGCCCAGGCCCAGGCCCTTGCTCTGGTGGAAGCTGGCCTTGAACGGTTCGAACAGTCGCGGCAACAGCGCGTCATCGATCCGGCCGGCGTTGCTGACCCGCAGCAGTACGCCGCGCGGGTCGCGCCCATCCACCTCCACCCTCGCCTCGCTGCCATGGGTCAGCGCATTGCCGACCAGGTTGGCGGCGACCTGGCCAAGGCGATCCAGATCGCCCTGCAGCCGCGTGTCTCCCTGCAGGTCCAGGCAGATCCGGTCCATCCCATGCGCGCTGCCCGCCTCGGCGACTACCGCGCGCGTTACGTCGGCCAGATCGCAGGCACTTGCCTCCAGCCTCAGGCCACCGCTGCGGATCCGCGAGAAATCCAGCAGCTGCTCGACCATCCGCGCCATCCGCAGGGTGCTGGCTTCCAGGTACTGCAGGGTCTGCTGCGCGCCTGCGTTGTCTTCCGGAAGCTCCAGCGCCAGCTTGTCGGTGCACAGCAGGATCGCCGACAACGGCGTGCGCAGGTCGTGGGTCAGAACGGCAGCCATCGTCTCGTTGAGCTTCAGCGCGCGCTCCAGAGCCTCGTTGCGCGCCTTCAGCAGCTGCCGCTGCTGGTACAGTTCGATGAAGACGTTGACCTTGCTCAGGATCACCTGCGGCGCCACCGGCTTGTGCAGGAAATCGACCGCACCGCTTTCGTAGCCCTTGAACACGCGCAGGGGATCATCCGGAGAGGCGGTCAGGAAGATGATCGGCACGTCGCGGCTGCGATGCGAACCGCGCATCAGTTCGGCCAGGGTGAAGCCATCGATCTCCGGCATGTGCACGTCAAGCAGGGCCAATGCCACCTCGTGCTCGAGCAGCAGCTCCAACGCCTGCGCGCCCGAGCCGGCCAGCAGCAGGTTGACCCCTTCGCGCTGCAGCAGGGCCTGCATGGCTACCAGGTTCTGCGGCACGTCATCGACGATCAGCAGGTTGACCGGGGTCTGCGACTGCGCAGGTTCCGGTGGCAACAGGTTCATGCAAACAACTCCTTCAGGCGGCGACACATCAGTTCAAGGGGCAGCACGGCATCGGCGCCGGCGTACTGCAGGGCGGAAGCGGGCATCATCGACGCCTCGGCTTCCTCGGGACATTGCAGCCAGGCATGGCCACCGGCACGGCGCACGGCGGCAACGCCCTCGCTGCCATCACTGCTGGCACCGGTCAGCAGCAGGGCCAATACCTGCGCGCCGAACACCGCCGCAGCGGAGTCGAACAGCGGATCGATGGCCGGACGGGAAAACAGCACCGGTGCATCCACCGACAACGCCACCGCCCCCTCGTCCTCCACCAGCAGGTGGTAATCCGGCGGCGCGAACGTCACCGTGCTCGGCTGCAACGGCTGCTTGTCTTCGGCTTCGCGCACCGGCAACGCGCAGTACGGCGCCAGCACCTCGGCGATGCGGCTGGTACGGTCACGCGGCAGGTGCAGCACGGCCAGTACCGGTACCGGCAGCTTCGCCGGCAGTGCACCGAGCACCGCCTGCAGGGCCGCCACGCCACCGGCGGACGCGCCGATCACCAGCACGGCCGGACGCACCGGCAGCGTCATCAGGCCACCTTCCGGTACAGGCGGTGCTCTCGCGAACAGACCTCGAAGGCATCGTGGTGGCACCCGAACTGCAGCGACTCCTTGCTGCCCAGGCCAAGGAAGCCCCGGTGCACCAGCGCTTCGCGGAACAGGCCGACGGCACGATCCTGCAGGTCGCGGTTGAAATAGATCAGCACGTTGCGGCACGACACCAGGTGCACTTCGGAGAACACGGTATCGGTGGCCAGGCTGTGGTCGGCGAACACCACGTTGCGGCGCAGTTGGCGGTCGAACACCGCACCATCGTAGGCGGTAGCGTAGTAGTCCGACAGCGACGCGGTGCCACCGGCGGCCAGGTAGTTGCGGCTGAACTGGGCCATCCGGTCGATGCCATAGGCGCCCGCCTCGGCGGTGGCCAGTGCGGCCGGATTGATGTCGGTGGCATAGACGATGCTGCGCTCGAGCAGGCCTTCCTCATGCAGCAGGATCGCCAGCGACCACACTTCCTCGCCCGTGCTGCAGCCGGCCACCCACAGCTTCACCGAGGGATAGGTACGCAGCACTGGCACCACCTGCTCGCGCAGCTCACGGAAATACGCAGGGTCACGGAACATCTCCGAGACCTGCACGGTGAAGAACTGCATGGCCTGGGCGAACAGGTCCGGCTCGTGCAGCAGCCGGTACTGCAGGTCGACCAGCCGCTCGCACTCATAGCGCTGCATCGCCTGGCGCATGCGTCGGCGCAGCGACGACACCGCATAGCTGCGGAAATCGTAGTGGTAGCGCTGGTACAGCGCCTCCAGCAGGACCTTCAGTTCGAGGTCGAACAGCGCCTGTTCGTTCATTGCCGCGAGCACCAGACCCGGCACAGCGAGACCAGCTTGTCGACGTCGATGGGCTTGGCGATGTAATCGTTGGCGCCCGCCTGCAGGCAACGCTCACGGTCGTCCGGCATGGCCTTGGCAGTCAGCGCGATGATCGGCAGGTCCTGCAGGTGACGCTGCGCGCGGATCTCGCGCATCGCGGCCAGGCCGTCCTTCTCCGGCATCATGATGTCCATCAGCACCAGGTCGACTTCGCGCTCGGCCAGGCGGTCCACTGCCTCCTGCCCATTGCGCGCGATCTCCAGCGTCACGCCCAGCGGCTCGAGCACGCTGGACAGCGCAAAGATGTTGCGCACGTCGTCCTCGGCCAGCAGTACGGTGCGTCCATCGAGCACGGTGTCGCGACGGCGCGCCTCGCGCAGCAGGCGCTGCTGGTCGGTGGGCAGGCTGGCTTCCACGCTGTGCAGGAACAGGGTGACTTCATCCAGCAGGCGCTCGGGCGAACGCGCGCCCTTGATGATGATGCTCTTGGAATAGCGGCGCAGGCGCTGTTCTTCCTCGCGACCGAGCGCGCGACCGGTATAGACGATCACCGGCGGGAAGCCGACGTCATCGTTGCCGGCCATGTGTTCGAGCAGGTCGTAGCCGCTGCCGTCAGGCAGTGACAGGTCCATCACCATGCAATCAAAGGTGACCGTGCTGAGCTGCTCCAGCGCGCCAGCAAGCGTTCCCACGGCGACGATCTGCAGCTGATCACGGCCCAGCAGCAGTTCCAGGTTGTGGCGCAGCTCGCTGTCGTCCTCGACGATCAGCAAGCGCCGCACGTCGCGCTGGCTGGTCTGTTCCAGCTGCTCGATGGCGCTCACCAGGCGCTCGCGCGTGGTCGGCTTGATCGCAAACCCGATCGCGCCAAGCTCGCGCGCCACCTGGCTGCGGTCCGTTGCCGAGACCACGTGCACCGGGATATGGCGGGTATCGGGGTTGCGCTTCAGGCGCTCCAGCACGCTCAGGCCGGACACGTCCGGCAGGCCGATATCGAGCAGGATGCCGTTCGGGCGCAGTTCGCCGGCCAGGGCCAGTGCCTCTTCGGCCGTCCCGGCCACCACGCAGTCGAAATCCAGTTCATGGGCCAGGGCCACCAGCGCTTCGGCGAACGTGGCGTCGTCCTCGACGGCCAGGATCAGGCGGCCCGGGTGCTGGCGACGACCGCGGTCGTCGGCCACGCTGGGCACCGTCGTCGGCGGCGCCACCGGAGCCCTTGCTGGCACCTGCATCGCCGGCACAGCGGCTGCGACCGGCGAAGCCACGGGGGCTGCGGCGATGTCAGCGGCGTTCGACGCGGGTGCGCCCTGCAACGGCAGTTCCAGAATGAAGCAGCTGCCACGGCCCGGTTCGCTGTCGACCTGGATGCTGCCGCCCATGCGCTCGGCCAGATCGCGCGAGATCGACAGCCCCAGGCCGGTGCCACCGTAGCGGCGACGGGTGCTGCCATCGGCCTGGCGGAAGGCTTCGAAGATGACCTGCAGCTGCTCGCGGGCAATGCCGATACCGCTGTCGCAGACCTCGAACCGGATGCGCCCCTGGCCGGCCGCGCGTACGTGCAGGCTGACCTTTCCATGCTCGGTGAACTTCACCGCATTGGCCAGCAGGTTCTTCAGGATCTGCTGCAGGCGCTGGCTGTCGACCACCAGCTGGCTCGGCGCCAGCGCATCGGCCTCGATCTGCAGGGCCAGGCCCTTCTGCCGCGCCATCGGCTCGAAAGTCTCGCGCAGGCGCTGCAGCACGCTGTCGGTCACCACCACTTCATCGGCCAGCTCGACGTGGCCGGCCTCGATGCGCGACAGGTCCAGGATGTCGTTGATCAGCGCCAGCAGATCGTTGTTGGACGACAGGATCGCACGCGCATACTTCACCTGTTCTTCGGTGAGCGTGCCGTCCTTGTTGTCGGCCAGCAGCTTGGCCAGGATCAGCGAGCTGTTCAGCGGCGTGCGCAGTTCGTGCGACATGTTGGCCAGGAACTCGGACTTGTAGCGCGATGTCGCGGCCAGTTCGTTGCTGTTGCGCACCAGCTGGCTCTGCGCGACCAGCAGTGCCTGCTTCTGCGCCTCCAGCTCGTGGGTCCGCTCTTCCAGCTGGACGTTGCTCTGCTCCAGCTCGGCCTGCTGTTCTTCCAGGTGGCTCTGCGACTGCAGCAGGCTGCGGCTCTGCTCTTCCAGTTCCTCATTGGCCACGCGCAGCTCTTCCTGCTGGGCCTGCAGCTCCTCGCCCTGGCGCTGCGATTCCTCCAGCAGCACCACCAGTTGTGCGCGCAGCAGCGATGCACGCAGCGCCATGCCGATGGTCTCGGCGCAGCGCTCCAGCAGCTCGCGATCCAGGTCGCGCTGCGCACCCGCCCGGGCGCGTCCCAGCTCGACGATGCCTACCACGGTGCCGTCACTGCTGATCGGCGCCAGGATGCGCTCGCGCACCGACAGGCGTCCCAGGCCGGTCTGCAGTTCAAGTACAGCGTCGTCGCTGCCCTCCAGGTGACGGATCCGCCCGTCCCGCGCCACCTGCCCGGCCACGCCCTCCTGCAATGCCAGCGACGCCGGCATGCCGGACGGCAGCGCCAGGCCACCGGTCAGCTGCAACCTCCCTCCGTCCAGCCGGTATACGGCACCGACGTCGGCCTCCAGTTGCGCGCCCAGGCTGGTGGCTGCCGCCTCGGCGATCTGCTCGGGACCGAGGTCGCCGCGCAGGCTCATCGCCACCGCGTTTTCGGCCTCCTGCAGCCACAACGCCCGCATTGCATCCCGGCGTGCCTGGATCGCGCGGGAAACGATCAGCGCGATCATCATGAACGCACAACCACCGATGCTTCGGTTGACCAGCGAGAACGCCGAGTTCGAGCTGGCCGGGGCGATGTTGAAACCGATGACCAGCAGGACGCAGGCGAGCACAGCCACGATGAACGGCGCGCGTGCACTGCGCTGGAACACCGTGACTCCCACGGCCAGGAAATACGCCAGCCATACCGCATAACCGAGCGGTACCACCAGCTCCAATGCGATGGTCGCAGCCAGCAGCACGGCGGAGGTCATCCAGATCCAGCGGTCACGCGTAGTCGCACCAGGACGCATGCAGGTCGGTTCCAGAACACAAAAGGGTGGGTGATGGTACTCCGTGTCGTATTCAGCCGCACAGGACAAATGGCACGTGTCCCGCCTCCACGCCTCCTTCACACTTGAATGCCTAGCTTCACGTCCCTCACAGGGGTAACACTTATTTTTACGTGGACGCTGTCGCCTCTACGACGTCCGTGCTGACGGACCCTTCCCGCCAATTGCGACTGCTGATCGACAGCGTGCGCGACCATGCGCTGTACCTGCTTGATCCGGATGGCATCGTCTGCAGCTGGAACCCGGGGGCGGAGCGCATCAAGGGCTATTCAGCCGATGAAGTGGTGGGCACCCACTTTGGTCGCTTCTACCTGGCTGCCGACCGCGAGGCAGGAGAACCGCAACGCCTGCTCCGCCATGCAGCGCAGCATGGCCACGTTGCCAGTGAGGGCTGGCGGGTACGCCGCGATGGCTCGTCATTCCGTGCCAGTGTTGTCATCGAGCCGGTCGTCGAGGCGGGCGAGCTGCTCGGCTTCGTCAAGATCACCCGCGACATCACCGAGCAGTGGCAGGCACAGCGCCTGCTGCGTGATGCCCAACGAGCGCTGCGCAATACCCAACAGTTCGAGACCGTCGGACGACTCAGCCGCGGCCTGTCGCACGAGTTCAACAACCTGCTGACCACCATCGGCAACGCACTGGACCTGCTGTCCCTGCGCGTTGGCGGTGACGATGCGCGCGCCGCCGAGCTGCTCGATGCCGCGCAGAGCGCGACCGATCGTGGTGCGCTGCTGACCCGCCAGCTGCTGGCGTTCAGCACTGGCCAGACCCTGATCCGCGAACCACTGGATATCAACGTGTTGATACAGCAGTGGCTGCCGGACCTGCAACGCGCCTGCCCGCCCACGGTGATGCTGGATGCCCAGCTGGCACCCGGCCTGCCTGCGGTCAACACCGATGCGCTGCAGCTGCAGACGGCGCTGGCCAATCTGGTCGCCAATGCCGCCGATGCTACCCTTGAAGGCGGCCGCATCCTGATCGGTACCGCGCTGGAGCATCGCCTCGACCCGGACGCGGACTCCACGCTGCAACGTGGCTATGTCACCCTCAGCGTCTGCGATGAAGGCCACGGGATGGCGGCCGACATCGCCGAACGGGCCACCGAGCCCTTCTTCACCACCAAGGACATCGGCAAAGGCAGCGGCCTGGGCCTGAGCCAGGTGTTCGGATTCACTACCCAGAGCGGCGGCTTCGTCGACGTGTCCACCACGCCCGGTGTCGGCACCACGGTCAGCCTGCTGCTCCCCGCAATGGAGGACCCTGCCGATGACCGATGACCCGATCCGCGTACTGATGGTGGAAGACCAGACCGATCTGCGTGAAATGATCGGCCTGGCCCTGCGTGACCTCGGCATCGATGTGGCCACGACCGCCGATGGCCACGAGGCGGCGGAACTGCTCAAGGGCGAAGCACGTTTCGACGTGGTGTTCAGCGACGTCAGCATGCCCAACGGCATGTCCGGCATCGAGCTGAGCGAGCATGTGGCACGCGAACAGCCGCAGGCACGGATGATCCTGTCGTCCGGCTATGCCCGTTCGCAGCTGCCGCCGCTGCCCGAGCAGGTGGAGTTCCTGCCCAAGCCCTATCGCCTGCGCCAGCTGGTGCAGCTGCTCAGGCAGGCGTAAGCCACGGCGCCCCGCAGGAAGCCCCTGCGGTCAACCCATCATCGCCCCGCGCTGGAACGATGCCAGCAGCGTAGAGGCTGCCGCTGCCGGCGCCAGCCGACCGCGTGCCAGTGACCAGGTGATGCCGTAGAAGCAGCTCCAGTAGAAGTCCGCGAGCCATACCGCGGTGAAACCGACGTTGAACTCCCCGGCCGCCTGACCCCGCAGGAAGAAGGCCTCGAAGCGCTCACCGATCGGCGCCCAGCGCTCCGGCAGCAGGTGCAGGTCGCCCAGGCGCTGCTGTTCTTCCATCATCCGTGCGAACAGCAGCGTCACCAGCTCCCAGTCCGCCAGCAGCGTGGCGGTGACCTGCTCCAGCACGTGGCGTGCATCACCGCCCTGGTCGAACCAGGCCGCCGCCGCTTCCACGCGCTCGAAACCGGCCGCGAACAGGGCCTCGTCGATCGCCTCCCGGGTAGGCGCAAACCGGTACAGGGTCGCGCGGCTGATGCCCGCCCCGCGCGCGAGTTCGCTGAGGGTGCAGCGTGGATGGCTGACCAGGGTGGCCGCCAGCGCATGGGGCAGGTCGCGTCGTGTACGTGCTGCGGCAGGTCGCATCAAAAGCGATGGGGTGTGGGCTGGCCCTCACGCTAGCATGAATAATCAATTAATAAACTGAATCAAATATGATTCACACGAATCACGGATGCGCTACAACGGGGGTGCGTCCGGTGCACCCGGGTCGGTGCACGGCAGGGAACGCGTCACAGGCATCGAGGGAGACAACGCCATGCTGCACCCACTACGCGATATCGCCGTGCTGTTCGACGCCAGCGACACCGGGCACCGCGTTCTCAACATCGCCGCCGACCTGGCGCAGGCCCAGCAGGCGCATCTGGTCGCAGTCTCCACGGCCCTGCATCCCACCGACATCGCCAACGGCTTCGCGCGCGGTGCCGGCATCGCCGCCGCGCTGGACCACGAGGCCCGCGCGGATGCCGCCTGCACCGCACAGCTGATGCAGAACCTGCGTGCCGTGTCCGAGCCGCTGCAGATCAGCACCGAACTGCGCATCGTCTCGGACTACCTGGGTGGCGCTGACCTGGCGCTGCAGTCGCTGTACTGCGACCTGATCATCGCCGGCTATCCGCACACACCAGGCGCGCCCTCCGGCTGGCATCCACTGGGCACGCTGCGCCAGACCGGGATACCGATGCTGCTGGTGCCGCCGCACTGGAGGGGCGAGCAGGTCGGCCGGCGTATCGTGGTGGCCTGGAATGCCAGCAAGCAGGCCCGTCGTGCGGTGGCAGATGCCCTGCCTCTGCTGGCCCGCGCGCAGGCCGTGCACCTGCTGATGGTCGACACGCCCAAGGCTGAAGCGGCACCCGGCGCTGAAATGGCCCAGCATCTGGCGCGGCACGGCGTTGAAGTGGAGATACAGGCGATCAGCTCCAGCCAAGGGGGTGTAGCTGCCACCATTCGCCAGCATGTACTTGATGCCGAAGCCGATCTGCTGGTGCTGGGGCCCTACAGCCGCAGTCGCGTGGTCGAGCGCGTGCTCGGCGGGGTCACCGAGGATCTGCTCGCCGAAGTACCGGCGCCCTTGTTCGTATCGCACTGATACCGCCCTGCCCCGCCCGGCGGTAGCCGGTCAGCGATTGACCGGTGTGCCGCCGGAAATAGCGGCACAGGTAGGACGCGTCGTCGAAACACAGGCGTTCGGCGATGCGTCCGATCGGCAGTTCGCTGTAGCTCAGCAGCGCCTTGATCTCCAGCACTACCTGGCGGTCGATCAACGCCTTCGGCGTTTCGCCGAAGCATTCCCGGGTCACCTGCGAGAGATAGAACGGGGTAATGCACAGCGCCTCGGCGTAGGACTGCACGTCGCGTTGGCGCGTGCTGCGCTGGCCGACCAGCTCCCAGAAGCTCCAGGCCAGGCGCTCGCGCCGGCCGACCTGCGGCGCCGCCTCGTAGTATGCCGGGAGCAGTGTGGCGAACTTCAGGAAAAAGGTCTGCAGCAGGTTGCGCAGCATCACGTGCCGATGGCGGCCACCGTTGTGCTGGGCATCCATCAACTGCTGCAGCCAACCCTGCAGCAGCGGCACCTCCAGCGGTGACGGCACACAATGGGGGTGCTCGTGCAGGAACTTGAACAGTGCATTGGGCAGCACATAGGCCACCTCCGATGCCAGCGCTTTCGGCACCAGGCAGGCCACCGCAAGGAAGCCGCGCGAACGCTGCCGCAGCAGCGCCAGCGTATCCTCCGCCAGCACCACCACGTCGTGCCGCTGCACCGCCACTTCGCGGAAGTTCAGTGCGAACCGCGCACGCCCGGACACGCACACCAGCACCGTCAGATAGGCGTGCCCGAACGACAGCGGAACACCCAAGCCTTCAGCCAGCGTACTGACTTCCAGACGCATGGATTCGTCCTGTTCCAGAAGCTGGGGAATGCGATCCATGGGCCGATCCACTGGGATTCCACTGGGATATCGCGGCAGAGCATATCCGCCCGAACGAAGAAGTTGTGAAAAGTACCGAAACCATCAAGGTCCCGTCCTGTGCTCCCCGCCCGTCGAAACCTAGCCTGTGCACTCTCTTTCCACCGACGGGCCCGCCATGCAACTGGCCACCCAACGCTTGATCCTGCGCCCCTGGCGCGACAGTGACGCCGCCGATCTGTACGAGTACGCCCGCGACCCGCGCGTGGGGCCCGTCGCCGGTTGGCCACCGCATGCCAGCGTAGAGGAGAGTGCCGACATCATCCGCACCGTGTTCAACCGACCGGAGGTCTACGCCCTGCAGAGCCGCGAGAACGGGCGTGCCATCGGTTGCGTCGGCATCCTGATCGGTGCAGACAGCAACTTCAGCTTGGGCGAGCGCGAGGGAGAGATCGCCTACTGGATCGGCGTACCGTACTGGGGTCGTGGCCTGGTACCCGAAGCTGTACGTGAGGTGATGCGGCATGCCTTCCTGGATCTGCAGCTGGATGCGTTGTGGTGCGGCTACTTCGACGACAACCTGCAATCGATGAGCGCGCAGGCCAAATGCGGTTTCCGCCATCACCACACCGAGGTCAACCAGTTCAACCGCTTCCTCGCCGACTACCGCACCGAGCACATCAGCCGCATCACTGCCAGGGAATGGCAGGCGCAACAGACCGTATCGCTGCCCACGTGATCACGGCTCAGCCGTCGCTGCGCTGCATGAACAACAGTTCCGGCGTCGAGGCATCTTCCACCGGCTGGAAGCCGAAATCGCGGTAGAGCGCGACCGCCGCGACGTTGTCACGATAGACACGCAGGCTCAGGCGCTGCACATCCGGCGACCGCAGGGCCTCGGCACACAACAACTGCATCAGCACCCGTCCCAGGCCGCGCCCACGCGCCTGCGGCGAGACAATGATGCGGCCCAGGTGGGCAGTGCCGGGCGCGGTCAACCAGTACTGGCCGAACCCCATGCACGCACCCTCCCCGTCCAACAGCACCCAACCCGGGCGCTCGGCCAGTTCAAGAGCCCGTGCGAATGCCTCAGGCAGCAGAGGAAACGCAACGCCCGGGCCAGCCCAGCGTTGCGTCGCTGCAACCGAATCGAGCCAGCCAGCGATACGCGGGTAATGCCGAGGTTGAACCGGCTGCAACTGTGCGGGCATGAGGATGCCTGTGTGGTCTGGTCCACTGATTGTGAGCGGCCCGCCCAACGCCGTCACGCTGCGCGGCAGCCGTTGAATGTTGTCCTGCGACAATGCCCTTGCACCATCACAGTCGCAGCTTCAGCCCTGCAGGTAGGCAGGGCCGTCCCAGCCATCAAGGTACTACGGCAACTCATCGCGAACCTCAACGACGCGTTGCCGGTAGTAGAGATGCATTGTGGGCGCCATGGCAACGTCCAGCCATCCGCCGCCAGCGCGGGCGAGCATGGCGTTGGGAACGACACGCATGCACAGACGGTTCGTGCCGAACACAACCTCGCCGCACGTAGCACAGAAGGTTTTCTTCAGCTGCTTGTGGGGATGGCTGAAGCTTCGCGCATCGAAGGAGGCCATCTGAACCGACGAAGCCTCCCATGCCGTCGCGGAGAACACGGTGACACCGTAGAAGTCCCTGCACGATGAACAGTGGCAGTTGGCGCGTGCGACCGGCTCTCCACCCAGCTCAATGGCGACGTTCCCGCACAGGCACGCTACTCGTATCGACATGATGACCCGAAAGAGAGGGGCAGGCGCGGATTCTACTGCCATATCTGGAACACATGCCGACTGCCCCAGCAGAAAATTCAATCGGCCTTACCCACAGACGCAAAGTGTCGTCCATCGACTTCGGGGTCTTCGGGCTCCTCCTCCCGATACCCTTTCGCTTCAGAGCCAGCAAGCTATCCAGCATGTCGTACCGCACGACGATGGTGTTGATGGCGCGCTCGCCGATGTTGCCCACCTTCTTCACCCGGAGCAAAGTGACGGCAGCGAACTTAACGCGGGGTGTAAAAGAGAAGGGCCCATCGGAGAGCGGGCCCTTCCTTGTTCATTTGCCGGTTGTTGACGACTGGATGGGCTTCGGGGTGGTCAGATCGTAGGCAAAGCATGCAGCCTGCATTTCCGTAAGCGCCTTCCGTCGATCGTGCGACGCCTCTCTGCGATCCGTGATCACTGGGAGCTTCAGACGAATCACGTCAGCGACAGCTCTACGATCAGCAATTGCCGCGGATCCCCCGAACCCAGAGTCCTCCAGCGCCTTTCCCGCCATACCAGAGGCGCCCCCCAATGCACTTAGTCCCGCTATTGCACCGGCGTGCTTGGCAGCGTTCGCCGCCGTAAGTGCAGGTGCGATGACCGTGCCCGCGACCAGCCCGATGCCGTACACCCAGAGGGACGCCTTTCGCTGATCAACGGATTTGTTCTCCATCCCGAGGATGAGCTTCTTGCATTCCGCCAGTACCGCTGGCAACGCCTCCTCAACGTCCGAGGCGTCATCCACCTCCTCTCCAGGCTCATACCATCCGTCGCGGGGAAGCCTCCTCGGAGGCTTGACTCCGCTGGGATCAGGCGCCTGGGCCTGACCGTCAACGGGGGGCGGCGGAGGTGGAGGTGGAGGTGGAGGTGGAGGTGGAGGTGGAGGTGGTGCTACGGCGGCCCGGGAAGGATGGCCAACGAAAGAGACGTTGTAGGGTGCAGTGGCCCCCCCCTTGGTTGAACAACCAACGCAAAGCACAGCCGCAACCAGAACAGCGGTCATCGCCTTCATGTTGCCCCCTGTCGGCGGCGTCATGCCACCGCTGGGGCCTTTACTACCACAGGATTGCGGTTTTCACGGGACCGACAATCCGACGCTGCCTGCATTTTGCCGGGGCCCAGTTTGGCGGACACCGGTTGCATGGCCTGCGGCCGCGTGAATCCAGCCTCCACCTGGGCCAGGTACCCAGCCCGGACGCACTGCGCCAGTAGTAGTGCTGGTCGACACGGGGTACACCGGGTTCGTCGAAGATGGCCTCTATCCGTCACTCCGTCTGATTGACGATTCGATCATCGGCGGCCGAGTCCGCCTCACCCAGCACCTGCATGGCGTTGCATGACCTGCCGCGCTTGGTTATTGCTCGCGGGTCAGGCGAAGGTTCCCATCGGACGGCAGCAGGATTCGATAGACCTGCCTTTCGCCCGCGTTGATGGTCAGGTTCTGAGACGTTGAAATGTTCGGGCAGGCGCCGCCGCCTGTGTCGAGCTTCACGAAGTAGGAGCCTGGTGATACATACAGAGTGGCGGCTTCGGACTGGCGAATGTCCATCACCTTCTCATTGTTGAGAGAGATGGCATGCGTGCAGGCAGATCCATGGAAACCCTTGTCCCGCATGATGTAGATCTGCGCACTACGGTCCGGCGACGGCGCCAAGCGTTCGGCCTTGTAGATACGATCAGGAGGCACCGGCCTGGCGGTTTCCTCCGTGACGGGGACCGTGGAACAGCCGATTAACGTGGCCATTGCGGCCGCAGCACCAAGCATTCCTTTCCGCATGATCCCCTCCGTTATTGTTGGCTGATTCTACTGCGCGTCCGCACTTGCGCAATTCCGAACGGATCGGCAGAAAGATTACCTTACGGCATTGCGATTCAATTGCCGCGCGGCAATCCAACTCCAGCCGCCCACCAAGCCTCCCGGCAGAGGTGGGCAGCCAAAGTGTTGAGAGCGATCCAGACGAAGATGGCCGGGGGTGCACGAGGTCGGCAAGTAGCGCGAGGCGCCGCTGGGCCGGTATGTGCGCTGGGCACTTCGCTGTCTATCCGATCCGCTTGTCGCCGTGCACAAGAACACGGTATGGCCATCACCGGAGTGCCGTTGCGACAGGTGCAGATCCTGGCCGGGCATGCCGACTACGCCACTACTGGAAGTGCTACGAGCACCTCTCCCCCTGAGGGCGATGACGGTGCGGTGGCGAAGCCAACCTATTGATTCGCCATTACCACCACTGTGACCAAATGGCGCCTTTTGATGGCCCGATATGGCCTGTGGCGATATAGCGGCTTTCGCAAGTTGTTGATTCTGGCGACCCCGGCCCGATTCGAACGGTCGACCTTCCCCTTGGGAGGGGATTTCGTCGCCCGCTCAATCAGCAACTTACGAAGTGCCTGGGACCAGCGTGGGTCCATTGCCACTCGATCACACGACGCTGGTGATTACTGCCCCATCAGGGAACCCAAGAGGCAGGGCTGGCAAATGTCCACCTTTCCCAACAACCCATGCTACGTGACCAAAGAGTTCTCCCGCCAAAATCGGCAAAAGCTCGCGCTTGGTTGAAGAGTATAAGTGAAGCGCCAGCACGTTCACGCTGCGCTTACATTGCACGCCAATCTACAACTCCAGGAAGGAACTGAAATGCGTTTGAAGGCTGCAAAGGTCATTCTCGGAATATCGCTTTTCACAAGTGCCCTCTCCGCACACGCAATCGACTCAATAACCTGTGATGATTGCACTTTGACAAAGCGTCAGATGCAGTCAAAGGCAGGAGGAGACGGAGACTACTACTTCTGGGATTTCAAGAATCGACGCCTGTACCACATGAACGTATCCGGTAGTGGCGGCCCGCTTTATCGCGCAGCTGCCGCTCCAGGCGGAACAAAAGTAAAGGAAATCATGCTGACTGCGGACGAACAAGCAATGTTCAATGCGGGCATGCAGCTCTACGACGCGAATGGCCGGTCTGAGACGGTTAGAGTCCAAGCGCCTGTATATGACAGCCGCGCTGCGCTCAACTCATTCGGTGGCGCGATCGCCGCAGCGCCCACCCAGGCTATACCACTCGCCGATCCACCTCAGACCTACCCGATGAATGCAATGGATGCGGTGACGACACCGGCTTGGCGTGAGGCGGCTATTGCGAAAACACTATCCTACGACAATCTCGGGCCTTTGCGGTTTGTGGGAGAGACCCTTCGTGTTCTCGTTTCAGGCTTCTCTCAAGCCGTCAACATCACAAAGCTGCCGAGCCCCTTCAGCATCGTAACCACTATTCCCTTCCCTGACGGCTCTTACATTCTCGTGCAATACACCTATCAAGATCACGGGTACAGATACATCCGTGGATCCGGGCGAGACGCAGCAGGCAATGTGATTCCTGACGGGCAGAAGGATATTGCGAGCCCCGATCAAGCTTCCCAAACGTACATTTATCCGACGGGCCCACTTGCGGCAGGCCCGGGTGGTGAGATGATAAGACACCTCGACAACCTGGGTGTCCGTTGGATCGGCGCAAACTCTCCACCGGTATATGTTGGTTTCCGAATCGGCTGTTCCTACACTCCCTCAGGTGCACAATGCCAAGTGAACTCCCTAACCCCATAGAACGTGGATCAGAGCGACTGATCCACGGAAACGGCATTCTTATCCGGGCATTTTTGATCCTGACGATGAGCTCTGCAGTATGGATGCTGGCCGGACTGTCGATCGGAAGGGGTGCCAAGGGCGCTCTTGTCTGGCCGTACATCATTCCATCCCTCGTCTTCATCGCGCTCATCGTTTCCTATAGAGCGAGGGTGCGGAATGCCGAATGGTTCACCAATAAGCCACGGACGCTGTTCCTGCTTACTCTGTCTTGGATTGCCTGCGCAGTTGGGCTTGTTCTTTCAGTAGCACCCTTCTGATGACTGAGCCCTGCCGTCGTGATGGCGGTGGGGCTCACATTTCCTCATGAGGGCTGCGCCCTACAGCACCAGTGCTCTCTCGCCTGAATCGACAGGTCACCCTCGCACGCGCCTCCAGCCGATACTCGATGGAACCGTCGGCGCGTTCCACCTTGAACGCATAGGCGTCCGGCACATTGGGGTCGCCCGCAGCGCGAAGGGCAACCTGGCCCGGGTCGGTCAGGTCCTCGGCCACCTCCACCTGAGGGTCACCGGCGTTAGTGATGCCCTTGCCCTTCAGCGCCACCAGGGTGTCCAGCGTGTCGTACTGGACGATGTTGGTGCTGATGCCGCGCTCACCGATGCTGCCGACCTTCTTCACCTGCGCGAAGGTCAGGGCCTTGAACTCGGTCTCGGGCAGATCGGTGTGCAGGTTGTTCTCCAGGTACCGCTGGATGATAGTCTTGTCGCTGTGCTCGCACATCTTGCGGGTGGCGAGCAGGTTGAACTTCGACCAGGCAGCAGCAGCGTGTTGGCGATCAACGCCGTGTTCGTGCCGTTGAACACGTTGAGCAGTGCCTGATTGAGCATACCCACGATCAGCTCGGAGTCGGTAAAAGCTGTCCAGCTGCCAGTCGGGGCAGCAGTCGGAATCACGCCAGCGGCATTGAACAGGCCGGTGAAGCCCTTACGGCAGGGTAAGGTGAATCATCGTGCGGCCTCCTTCAGCTGCAGCCGGGAAAGGGTGACGTTCAGGGCGGCCAGCTCGTCCATCTTCATGACGAGCCACATGCGGCGTTGCTCGTGGATGCCGTTGAAACTGCCCAGGTGGCAGCCCTTGCACAGGCCACGGTGGTGTAGTGCTGCCCCTACTTGATGTGGTGGGCGTCGCTCGGTCCTGGTCGGCTACAGACACTGCATGGCAGCAGCTTTACTGCTTCCACGTGCCGCTCCTCTGCAGGAGTGAACGCCTTCTAGTTCTTCGAGCGCATCAGCAGCCCTCCCAGATCGGCAGGGGAGTGCGTATCCTCCCGCCATGGATAGGGGGAAATATCGACATGGGCTCGAGGAATCGGATCAACTGGATCACGGTGCTGCTGTACGTCGCGCTGATCACGGCGGGCTTCGGTGCAGCTCTTGGGCTGCTGTCCCTGACCGGACAGATATCGCTTGGCAAAGACGCGCCCGCGTGGGTTCAGGCCATTGGTAGCATCGTGGCCATCCTTATCGCTGTTGCAGTTCCTTCGGCTCAGCACTATCTGACTGAGAGAAAACAAGAGCGCGAGATGGCCGATAAGGCGCGCAGCCTGGGGCTGATGCTGCTGCCACACATCCAAGAGTTTGCCGAAAGAAACAATGCTGTGTGGACCGACGAGGATCCGGACGAACACGCGCAGTCTCTCGGTGAAGATGCCTGCGTGATCGGTCCGCTCGCTGAGAGTGCACTGAACATTCCACCAGCTATCACCGCAGTGATTTCGCGAATTCATGAACTTGGCCCTGCAGCCGAAGGCCTCCAGCGCGCGATCTACAACGTCACACGCGCTCGCGAGCTGATGATCGTCACCGGCGCCACCGTCGAGCACCTTCAAAGCGGCCCTCTGTATAAATCTCGAATGGCCACCTACAGCAAGAGCAAGTTCTATGGCCTGCTCTGGGACACGCTGGCGGCTCTGACCACTTCGCAGAATCGCATCGAGGCGTTTTTCTTCCGCCCTTCCGCGCTTAATCCCTCTGATTGATTCTTTCACGCCACTCTCCTGTTCTGCCCGGCCATTTTCCAGAACTCGGCGCGCACGTCGTCGAGCATCACATGGGTGTAGCGGCGGCCGATGTACTCGGTCAGACCGTCGAACAGCTCCTGGAACCGGGCCTGTTCCATCTCGCCGAATGACAGGCTCTCTGCGCGCTTGACCGGGATGGTGCGGATTTCCGGCAGCGCGCCGGCCGGCACCTTGCGGGCGCCTGCACCCAGAGGCGCCTCGCAGGCGTCCAGCACCGCGGCGATCACTGGGGTGGCGTCCATTTCCACGATCTCGCAGCAGACGTCAGCGTCCAGCTGCAGACGCTTCACCGCATCGTGCGCGCCCAGCTGCTCCCCGCCTTCGACGATGTCGACCATCAGGTGTCCGATCTTGTGGATGAGGCGGTGCTGCGATTCCTCGCGCGGCTGCTTCAGCTCGCCGCGGGTCTCCCGGCCCACGCGGAACTTGCGATCGCGTAGCAGGCGCTGGTCGACGGCATTGGCCGCCTGCGCGGAGGTGTTCTTCTGCTTTGCCATGATGGTCTCCGAGGGACGCCCGCGCTGGGGCGTCCCTCCGTTCGTGGGCCGAGGCAGTTAAGCCGCAGCGCCGTGCTTGAAGGTCTTCACCGCGCCGCCCACGTCAACCAGGTTGCCGCCAGAGCGCATCCAGACCATGAAGCCCACCTGGCCCTTCTTCACATAGGCCGAGTCGTTGAAGCGGAACAGGGTCACTGCCATCACGTCGCGGATCTCGTAGTAGCTGAAGTCGCCGAACGCGATCGAGGTGGCGCCTGCGGCCGGGGCGGGGCGTGCTGGTTGATCTGGATATCGCGGTTCAGCAGACGATCCGGCGCACCGCCCGGATTGTCCTGCTCGTAACCCGGCACGAAGATCGGCCGGCCCGTCGAAGTCGCCGGCAAGCCGAGCGTTCGCGTTATAGGCGGCCAGCCGTGACCGACTACGACTTCTTCGCCGCCATGGCCGGCGGCACCCCGCCCATCACCCCACCCACTGCCCCCCTGCCCTGCGCTCTCCCCCTGTAGCGCAGGGAGCCCGCGCCGGCCGGGCTCCACCGGCCGGCAACCCATCCCAGGAGTCCAGCGTGCGCAACCACCTCGACATCTTCGATCACGACCTCGCCCGCATTGCAGCAGCGGTGCGCTTGCCTACTGCCGCCACAGCATGCTGCGGTCTGAGCGCAGGAACCTCAGGCGGGGTCCTGCAGCGCAACTTCGAATGCGGCGGCAGAGCAATGCTCTGCGTCGGATCGGATCCGTCGAAGCCTGGACAGGGTGAGATTGAACGAGACTTGCCACTCCGCTCGCCTCACAGTGAACCCATCCTCCGTTTGTCCAACGTCGGGCCAATTGCTGTAGGAAGAAAACGAGCTCCTTTGAATGTAGAGGTCGCCCAGCAACCGTCCAAGCCTCAGCCCTATGGCGGGGCTACAAACGTGGAAACTCGGAAGCATCCGCCCAGCATTCTCGACACTGAGGCTATGCGCCTGATCGGACATTGTCTTACGTGCAGATTTGCTCGCAATGAACTCTTCGAAAGCGAAAGCTCTCCCGTCTTCCATCAAGCTAATACAAGCCGTCGACCATCGGACGACGGCTTCGAGCTCAGCAGAAAGAAAGGAAAGAATGACCCGCTCCTGACGAGCTCTCTCTTCCATTTCACGTTGCTCAGCAGTCGCCGCCTTTTCCCTAGCCTCTCGTTGACTAGTCTGAGAGAGCTCGTTGGCCTGATAAGCGAGATACGCAACCGCGATAGCGCCGAGGAGAGCAATTTCCGCAGCACCCATTGCCACACCAACAGCCCAAGCGTCCCACCACACCTCACAAGTACTGCTAAGCGGCCAGCACTGAATTACGCCGTCCAGCATGCTCATTCCCTGATCCCCCTTTGGACTCGGCCGCATTCTGCCATGGCCCGGTGCCCGGAGGCGTGCTGTGCATAGCCAGCTCGACATCCTCGATCACGACCCAGCCCGCATGGCAACGGCCAACCGAGCAGCCGCCGAGCGCGCACTGCACCACGTGCAGTTCACCGCCACCGTCCGACAGGAACGCCATGAGTACTACCTGGGCGAAGCCGAACGCTGGGAACACCTCCCCGCGCACAGCGAGCGCTCCACCAACAGCAAGGACATGCATGCATGAGCAACCACAAGACGACCCAAGCGGACGTGTGGCTCGGTGGGACGGCCAGGCTGGAGCATGTGCTGCCACCGCTACCGTGGACGACCTACAAGGCCTACAGCGACGCAAGCGACCTTTCTTCCGTATGGCTTCAACGGCTCTCACCAGCGCCGCCATGGAGCCCACCGCGGCCTCTTCTTAGGCCCCGCGAATATACGTGCGTTGATCTCTTCGAGGGCTTTCTCCAGCTCCGTGTCCGCAATCTCCAGATGCGTGTCCAGAATGTTCAAAATCAGAATCCGATCTTCAGCGCCAGGTCGCAGCGCACTTCTAACTTGGTACTTCATTTTCCTGGCCGCGACAGCGCAGGCCACCGCGACCGCAAGTCCTTGGGCCGCTTTGTGCAGCTCGTGGATGCGATGGAGGTTTTCTCGTACGGAAGCCGGAGCTTGAAGAACGTCACCGCCCTCTGCCTCAAAGCTTTCATTAATGGCTTGGGCGTGATCGTGTTGGATGTGGTGCCGCAACTTCCGAATGCGTTCGTGCCACTCCTGAACATCGGGCTCCAAGAGCGTGGACAGGCCAAGGGCTCGTTCCAGCGCTTCTTCCCGTCTGCGTCTCTGTTCTCGAAGCGATATTTGCAGCGCCAGAAACGCGGCAAAGAACGTCCCAATTGCCGACCATGCATCCCAGTCAACCAGACATTTACTGCCGAGCCACCAGCACTGACTGACGCCATCCAGCATACTCATTCGCTGATCCCCCTGTGGATTCGCCGGCATTCTGCCACGCCATGGCGCGTGGAGAGCTGCCATGGGTGACCGGCTGCTCACCGCTGTACAGGCCAAGCACACAGCGCGCGTCTTCCTCAGCGAGGCGCGAGCGCGGCGGCATGGCCTCGGGGCTACTGGTTCTCGTTCAACGCCGCTCAGCGCGCGCGTTTGCGCGCCACCGCCCCGCCCCACTGCCGGAGCCGCCGCGCGCACCGGCACTGCCGGCCCAACTGGATCTGTTCGCATGAGCGCTCTAGCGTTTCCGCTCAGCCTCAAGCTCCCCCAGCACAGCCGCCAAGCCGCGATTGCTGGCTGGCAATCGCTCGATCATGCCGGGTCTCCCCAGGCTTTCCCGAGTTGAGCCATTCCATCGCCCACGTCCGAAGCACCAGGTTTGCCGCTTCCAGAACTACCTAGTGGCGAGCATTCCTCTACCCATTCGCGAGCCGAGGGCCGAACACCATGAGCAGAGTTGCGCCCGGCTCCAGAAGCTGTTGCGCCGCATCCCCCTCCAGATGCTCACCGTGGTGAACCTGCCTAGCCAGTGCATCCAACAAATCGGCGAGCGACCGGTCAACGCCAGGAGCCACGGTGCTCGGATCTGCTGCCTTTCCCCACAGTTTCCTTTGCCGCCTTGTCGTCTAGCAACCTGGCCTCGTACCAGTCCAGATACCACTCCAAGTAGTCGCGGACCTTTGGCAGGCGCGCCGAGATCCGCCCCCCCCTTGGGTCAGTTCTGCTTCTTTCGCGGCACGTATTCTCTCCGCCTCACGGGCGTCAGGTTGCCCAATGGACCAACGAAAGCGCTCGCCGCCTTCCGCCCAGTCGAGGTGGGCCTTGCTGCCGCGCCAGTAGAGTCGAACCTTTGCCATTCCTCTGCACCTTCGATCGCGGCATAGAGCGCCGCCTTTTCGTACAACTGCTTTCCCATGAAGCGGCGGGAGTGAGCCCATAGCACATGGCGTTCTTCCTGAACTGGCTATTGGAGACGCCGCAGTAGTGGGCGGCTTCGTCAACGGTCAGCCAATCCTCCACTGATAAATCGAGCCTTTCAGCGGCGCCCATTGGCGCCTCCTGCGGCCCTCCTGAGTCAAGAAGTGCGCCTTCTGAAGCACGGTCACAGTACCGAACTGGATGCACGCATCCCCCAGCGGCTGCGCGTACTGGCCGGCGCCCATGGCGGCCGCTACGGTTTCGGTGCTCACCATGGTCTCTCCTGCATAGGTGCCCGCCCCGCAACCGGCTGATGCGCGAGGATGTGGTTGGTCCGGGGGGGGGCTGCGGGCGCAGAGGGCCGATCACCACCGCTGCCTAGGCGCTGCCCGGCCTCTAAAGGCCGTGCGCAGACCGCACGCCTGCGTTGTCGCCAACCCCAATCGCCTCACGGCGAGCGGAGGGGCTTTCGGCGCGGAGGTTGATCGGTGTTCGGGTCCCGGAAACGCAGAAGCCCCAGCGCAGGGCCGGGGCTTCAGGGACAATTATTGACAGTTGCAGAATTAGTTCATTTCCTAACGTCACTGTCAATCACTTCGGGATGGGGCGACCCAGCTCCTCATGCAAGCCGGCCTTCTCGCCAGTCTCGTTCATCGGGAGGATGGCTTGCGAAAGATCTGTAATCTCAGAACGCTGGTTTCTGACCTTGCGCGAATTCTCCACTCGATTCAAGTAATCGCCCAATGTCAGCATATTCATGACGCTGGTGGACTGCGACCCCTGGGTGGCGGCTTGCTTGAGCGAATGCATCTGATTTGCTAGCCCGGCCTTGTCGCGCTCAAGCTCACGAATGCGGTTTTCTGCATGTTTGAGTGCCTGCGTGTCAGTCTCACCTTTACTCTCGAGCCGCTCTTTGCTTTCCACAGCTTCGCGGAGCTGTTCGTCCTTCTGGGTCAGCTGGTCACGGAGCTCCCCTACCGCCATGAATATCTTCGAAACATCAGCATCGGGGACGACATCCACCCAATTCTCGATCGACCCAACTACTTCTAGCTGGAGCGTCCGGATTGATTCGAGCACTTCATCAAGGTTGCGCATAGCGACTTGAGCTCGGACCTCTGGAACCTGCTGCTTCTGAGAGTCAGCAACGAAAGTGGCGACCCTTCGCTCCAGCGCAAGCGTTTTGGTCAGAATCAAACGCAGACCACGCACAGCCATCCGGCCACTTGCATATAGCTTACCGTCTTGGTTGATAGCTGCCATCGCTGTCGAGATCCTCGCCCCGACCACGCCCGTTACCACAGCGACAACGATTTGCAGCAAGGCATTGTAGTTCTCACCTACAGCTTTGGGTCCGAACCAGCCCAGCACGACGCCGACCACTATGAGTAGAAAAGTATAGGGGTCCAGAACGACCTTCAGGAATACTCCCCAAGGTCTAACCACTCCTACGAGCCAACGGCCAAAACCATAGAATGCCCCTCCACCGGACGTTGGAGTGCCACTCTTCACATTTGCTGCATTCTCCGCCGCAGGATCGCCTGCCATGATCTTCCCCTGACGTCACACCGCCATTCGGCCCCGGATCCAGTCTAGGGCCTTGACTAGCTCATAGCGATACTGTCGAATCGTTAACGAACCGCCATACCTCTCAGCCACCATACGCGCCTTGCCCGCGCACAGAAGGCGGCAGCCGACGCCGCGGCAGAGGCAGCGGCCCAGCAGCAGACCGAACCGGTGGCAGCCGCGCCGGCAGCGACTGCGGCACCGGCGCGAAGCGCTCCGACGGCAATGGCCAGCACCCCGGCACCGAACGCCGCGCCGCGCGAGGTCGCCAAGATCAAGCTGGGCGACATCAACGCGCGCATCGCCCCGCTCTTGATCAGCGCCGACGGTCTGGCCCTGCTGGGGTTCAAGCCGATCAATCCCACCGGTGCCACTAAGCTCTACGACCAGGCGCAGTTCCCGGACATGTGCCGGGCCATGATCCACGGTCTGCAGGATGCGGCCGACCAGTACCCGCTGGCCGCGTGATGGAGCTCTGGCGCACCAGCGAACTGCAGGCCCTGCGCCAGATGGAGGGCCGCGACGCGATGACCGTCGCGGATGCCCTCGGACGCTCGCCCCGTGCGGTTCAAGACATGGCCCGCTGCCAAGGGATGCCGGTACCGCGCCAGCGTCATGCCCGGTACTGGCCGGCCACCACTAAACGCCGCGCCCGGCAGCTCCGGGCCAGCGGCAACACCGTCAACCAGATCAGCGCCGCGCTGGGTGTCCCGTTCGGGACGGTGCGCCGCTGGGTCTACGAAGGAGCAGCAGCATGACCAGCATCCACGTGAAGCCCGTCTTCAGTGGCGCGACCGACCGCGAAAAGGACCAGGCCCGGCAGAAGCTGGCGAGTGACATCGCACGCTTCAAGGCCGCCGGCGGCAAGGTCGAAATCTCGGGCACAAGCGGCATCGACAAGAGCACGATCAGCCGCAGGCAGGTGGTTGAGGCTCGACACGGTCGCCGCGGTGGTAAGAAGGCAGCAAAGGCATGAGCCGCCACATCGAACGCCGCGCGCCCAAGGAGACGCTGGGCTTCGCTTGGGGCCGGTTCCCAACCGTCGACGGCAGCGCAATCACCTGGCGCCTGTACCGCCGCGACCACCGCCGTGCGCTGCACATGCACGCAGAGACCTTCTTTGCCCAAGAAGACCGCGCAGTGATCGCCAGGCACCTGCGCCGCGCGCGCCGCCACCTTCGCGACCAGGTGGATGAGATCGACCTAGTTGCGATGGGGCTGGCAGAGTAAGCAATTTAAGCGACCGGGATTCTTTCCTGTCCCTCGGTGCGCTCGCTTTCGCTGAGAACCTCCTCGCGGAAGCGATCGACCAGATCAGGAGCGATGCTAGCCACGAATTGAAGTTGCTGCCGCAGCACCTCCAAAGCCATCCGCCTGCCGGTGTACGAGACGCTGATACGTGTAGCCATGATCGTCGGTATCGGCTGGTGCTCGTGGATGTGCGCGGCGATGTGGCAGGCAGCCGCGTTGATATCCCTGCTGTGGCTGATCATCGTCGCCAGGTCCGCGCCGAGATCTACGGACAGGTAGTGGATCCGCTCGGCGATGGCTTCCGCGCTGGGCAACAAAGGTTCGGCGAGGCGCTCAACTGCGTTTTTCACGGCGCGCCAATCTTTGACCCTGCTCGGGTCGAGTGTGGGCAATGCGTCAAGTTCAGCCGCGTAGGTCTGGATCTTCTTCGGCACAGCGGTCACTTCGTGAAGCAAAAGGCGTCCAACGATTCGGGCTTGTGCCTTCCACAGAACCTGAGAGTCCAGGTGTTGCCTCGCAGCGATAGTTGCGGCTTGCCGGGATGTGCGCCACGCAAGGAAAGCAACCAGAACAGTCACCAGACCCACGGCTGCGGTGGCGATGGCTCCCCACCCCGCCCAGAACGTCGCGCACTCCGCCTTCATCGAAAGGCATTCACCAAATCCCAGAGCCATCCCATGGTCCCCCTCTCTGTGCTGGAGCCGATTCTGCCATGACCTTCATCCATCGGAACGAGCGGGTCTAAGTGTAGGAACGGCTCTGACGAACTACCGTCGTCTGGAGCGAGACCAGCAACCGCGACATGATCCTGACCGACCGCCGCGGCGCGCGATCATGCGATCCAATCAATGCTGATCGCTGAACCACAGACACTCAACTCCCTTGTTCGTGGCCTCCAAGGTCAATACCGGTGAGCTTCTTTATCGCGAGCAAGACGTTCTGGGCGGCGAGCTCCACGTTGTCAAGAGCCGTCGTGTAATCAGAGAGTCTATGAAAAGGATGATTACCATACATATCAATCTCCTCGCCGGCGTCCAGAAAGGCATTCAGCACATCAAGGCTGGACTGCAAATTGGAGACACCAATAGAGATCATTTCCAGGCCATCAGAGAGGATGACAAATGGAACTTGCCCCTTAACCCTCAGAAGACCTGAGACAGTCTTGGCGTCGGCCCCAGCGGCCAAGGCCTTCGGTATTTCAGGCAGGATCTTGTTCTTAATCGTCTTAGTTTGATCCCGCACGTCGAGGATTTTCGGAAGAAGACGATTGATTTCGATAAACGAGATCTGACGCTCTCGCGTGGCACGCCTCTCGCTATCCACCTTGTAGTTGCGAGCGGGAACGTACACCGCGAGAAATGTGGCAATGGCAGCAGCCCAACCACCGATAGCAGACACGGCCGTCCAGTCAAGTCGACAGGTGGGCGCGAAATTGAAGCAAGGAACCATGACTTCAGCAACGATCATCTGGCCATTTCCATATGGTGGAGACGCCATTCTGCCATGGAGAGCCGCCGTGTCTGACACGGCGCTCAGCGCTAAACCAGATAACGGCGCGCTTTCGGCGACGGGCAACCATCGGAATCTGCACATTGGGGCTGCCCACTGCTCCATCCTGCCTAGTAATCCATTTGCCACGACTGCGCGTCTCTCGGAGATTGCCCATGACTGACCAGCTGCTCACCGCCGCAATGGTCCACGTGTTCGCCCTGGCCGGGTTTGCGGCCGGCATCGCCACCCTGTGGGCGATCAGCCGCGCATGCCTTGCCGCGCGCGCCGGGCTGCGCTGGTGCTGGCGGAGGTGAGCTCATGGCCAATAAGTTTGGAAACGCCGACGGCGGCGGCTTCAACAAGGAAACGTGGCTCACGCCGCCACACATCCTCGCCGCGCTCGGTCCCTTCGACCTCGACCCCTGCGCAGCCCCTTCGCCACGCCCTTGGCCGTCGGCCGCCAGGCACATCGAGTTGCCCGGGGACGGCCTGACGGCGGAGTGGCAAGGTCGGGTGTGGTGCAATCCGCCATATGGGGCCCAAGCCGTTCGCTGGCTTCAGCGGATGGCGGAACATGGGAACGGTGTGGCTCTGGTTTTTGCACGAACCGAGACGACCATGTTCCAGGATCAGGTCTGGCCACGGGCCCACGCAGTTCTGTTCTTGCGCGGCCGCATCGCGTTCTGTTCACCAGACGGCAAACCAGCAATGAGCGACGGGCACCGTCCGTCCTCATAGCCTACGGGGAATCCAACGCGCGGCAGCTGGCCGCATGTGGGCTCGAAGGGTATTGCATGAAGCTCGAACCGGCATTTCGAAAGAACGATGACCTGTTCGGGGCTGCCGCATGAACGCCCAGCTCTTCCCCCGCGAACCGCGCCGCATGAAGCAGCCGGCCAAGGACGTGCTGCGCGAGCAGCTGGTGGTCGCGGCCGATGAAGTGATCTGCCTTCGCGCAGAGGTTCTGCGCATGCGCGATGCAGCAACCCAGGCCACCAAGCAGCTGCGCGCTCCGCTGGCCACGAACTAAAGGAGGACCGGATGAGAGCTGCTGAAAAGCTGGACATCGTCGGAAAGGACTGGCTGACCGTGGACGAGGCCGCGCACTACTGCGGGGTGTCACGAAGCCAGTTCGATTCGGACATCGCCGACTACGGCATCGAACCACGAAATTTCATGGGCAAGAAGCTCTACGAGAAGGCTGCCCTCTACTCTGCAATCTACGGCTCCAAGCAATGGTCAAGGTCACAATCGTCTGGCGCGATGGCGCCGCGTACCTCAACTGGCGGGAAGGCGGCAAGCGAAGCCGTGTCGCCATTGGTCGCGTCAGCCCACGCGAGGCTGAGCGCGTACGAGCAGCGAAAGAAGCGGAACTGACCCATGGTGTGCGCATCCTCCCCCGGCTGCCCACTGTCAGGGATTTCCTGGAGGCGTACCTGGACTGGTACAAGGTGGAAGACCCGACTACGCACGGCAAGGCAAAGAGCGAGGTCCGACTGTTCATTGCTCGCTTCGGCCATCGATCGATCGACACCCTGCGCCCGATGGAAATGGAGTCATACAAGACAGATAGCCTGACCAAGGACAAGGTGGCACCAGAGACCGTGGGCAAGGAGGTGCGTAGGCTGCAGGCCGCGTTCCGGCGTGGCGTGAAGTGGAAGAAACTGGACTTCAACCCGCTGGAGGAAACCCAGGCACGCGCGGCGTCCGCAGCGTAGCGGTGCGGTTCTACGACCGGGCGGCGATGCGCAAGCTGTATCGTGCGAACCCCGGTCGGCCCCCCCTGTGGCTTTTCATGGCCCACACGGGTCTGCGCCGTGGTGAGCTGGTTGGACTGGGCAAGGATTCGGTGGCAGGGAGCAGACTCAGGGTCGAGAGCGATCCAGACGAAGATGGCCAGGGACGCACGAAGTCGGGCAAGTGGCGCGAGGTGGTGCCGCTGAACCGGTATGCGCGCTGGGCGCTTCGCCACCTACCCGATCCGCTGGTGACCGTGCACAGGGACACACTGTCCGACTGGTTCGCCTCAGATGCCAAACGTGCGGGAATCGGTGGCAGCCTCCACCGGCTGCGGCACACCTTCTGCGCCCACATGGTCATGGCCGGAGTGCCATTGCGACGGGTGCAGATTCTGGCCGGGCACGCTGATTACGCCACGACCGAGAAGTTCTACGCTCACCTAACGCCCGAGGGCGACGATGGCGCGGTGGCGAAGCTCAGGTACTGAGCAGGAGCGCTGGGACTACTGGGACCAAATCCTGTGGATATGCGGGAAACAGTGGGAAATGCTCACCACTGAGTCCGCCTAAGTTATTGATTCTGGTGACCCCGGCCCGATTCGAACGGGCGACCTTCCCCTTAGGAGGGGGACGCTCTATCCAGCTGAGCTACGGGGCCATGCAGCCGGGAAGTTTACAGGCAACACACCCTGCCCTCCAAGCATTCGTGCTCCACACGGCGGCGCTGGCGCGTTGCACCATGGCCGGACAGGCCGCTCTGCTACCATCGGCGATTCAGTTCATCGCGCCCCCACCTGCCCGCGATGGCACCAAACAACGTAACGAAACACAGGAGTCTGCATGTCTTCCGAGCTGCTCAAGTCCCTTGGCCTGGACGCGATCAACGCTGGCACGTACCTGGGCAACGGGGAGTGGTCGAGCGCGACCAGCGGTGAGCTGATCACCCCGGTCAACCCGACCACCGGCGAGCCGATCGCGCAGGTCCGCGCGACCACCGAGGCCGAGTACGAGACCGCCGTCGCCCGCGCCCAGGAAGCCTTCAAGATCTGGCGTACCACGCCGGCCCCGCGTCGCGGCGAAGCCGTGCGCCTGTGCGGTGAAGCGCTGCGCAAGCACAAGGACGCCCTGGGTTCGCTGGTGGCGCTGGAAATGGGCAAGAGCAAGCCGGAAGGCGACGGCGAAGTGCAGGAGATGATCGACATCGCCGATTTCGCCGTGGGCCAGAGCCGCATGCTGTACGGCTACACCATGCATTCCGAGCGCCCCGGCCACCGCATGTACGAGCAGTACCACCCGCTGGGCCTGGTCGGCATCATCTCCGCCTTCAACTTCCCGGTCGCGGTGTGGAGCTGGAACTCGTTCCTGGCCGCCATCTGTGGCGACGTGTGCATCTGGAAGCCGTCCAACAAGACGCCGCTGACCGCCATCGCCTCGCTGAAGATCTGCAACGACGCCCTGCGCGAAGCCGGCTTCCCGGACATCTTCTTCCTGATCAACGATGCCGGCACCGCGCTGTCGGAAAAGATGGTCGATGACCGTCGCGTGCCGCTGATCAGCTTCACCGGCTCGACCCAGGTCGGCCGCACCGTCAACGAGAAGGTCGCGCGTCGCCTCGGCCGCTGCCTGCTGGAACTGGGTGGCAACAACGCCATCATCCTGGACGAAACCGCCGACCTGAAGCTGGCCGTGCCGGGCATCGTGTTCGGCGCCGTCGGCACCGCCGGCCAGCGCTGCACCACCACCCGCCGCCTGATCGTGCACCGCTCGATCTACGCCGACGTGCTGGCCACTCTGGTCAAGGCCTACAAGCAGGTCGAAGGCAAGATCGGCGACCCGACCGATGCGGCCAACCTGATGGGCCCGCTGAACAGCGACGGCGCCGTGCAGCAGTTCCTCGATGCCATCGCCCAGGCCAAGGCCGCCGGCGGCACCATTGAAACCGGCGGCACCCGCATCGACCGCCCAGGGAACTTCGTGCTGCCGGCCATCGTCTCCGGCCTGAAGAACAGCGATGCCGTGGTCCAGCACGAGACCTTCGCGCCGATCCTGTACGTGATGCCGTACGACACCCTCGATGAAGCCATCGACATGCAGAATGGCGTGCCGCAGGGCCTGTCGTCCTCGATCTTCACCCAGAACCTGAAGACTGCCGAGAAGTTCCTGTCGGCCGCTGGCAGCGACTGCGGCATTGCCAACATCAACATCGGCACGTCCGGTGCGGAGATCGGTGGCGCCTTCGGTGGCGAGAAGGACACCGGCGGCGGCCGCGAGTCCGGCTCGGATGCGTGGAAGGTCTACATGCGCCGCCAGACCAACACCATCAACTATTCGGACTCGCTGCCGCTGGCCCAGGGCATCAAGTTCGATCTGTGATGGCAGACGTTTCTGCCATGGCTGCGGGTCAGAGCCCCTCCGGGGATCTGACCCCTGCCCAGGGCCGGATCCCCAATGGGGCTCCGACCCTCGATTTCACCGGTCGCCGCGTGCTGATCGCCGGCGGCAGCAAGGGCATCGGTCGTGAAATGGCGCTGGCATTTGCCGGCGCCGGTGCGCAGGTCTCGGTCTGCGCACGTGGCCACGCCGGCCTGGATGCCCTGCGTGCCGATGCGCAGGCACAGGGCACCCCGCTGCATACCGTCTCCGCCGATCTGGCCGACGCCGGCCAGATCCAGGCCTGGCTGCAGGCCGCTGCCGATGCACTCGGCGGCATCGATGTACTGATCAACAACGCTACCGGCTACGGCATGGCCGACGACGAGGATGGCTGGGCCGCCAGCCTGCAGATCGACCTGATGGCGGCGGTACGGGCTTCGCGCCTGGCACTGCCGTGGCTGCGCGCATCCAGCGATGCCTGCATCCTCAACCTGTCCTCGATCGCCGCACAGCAGCCACGCCCCGGTGGCGCGCCCTACGCCGCCGCCAAGGCCGCGCTGTCGCACTACACCACCTCGCAGGCACTGGCGCTGGCCAAGGACCGGATCCGGGTCAACGCCATCGCCCCCGGTTCGATTGAATTCGATGACGGCCTGTGGGATCGCCGTCGCACCGAAGATCCGGCGCTGTACCACGGCACCCTGGCGAAGATCCCGTTCGGCCGCTTCGGCCATCCGCGCGAGATTGCCGACGCCGCCCTGTTCCTGTGCTCGCCGCTGGCGCGCTGGGTCACCGGCAGCGTGCTCAACGTGGATGGCGGCCAGGTGTTGATGGGCTGACACCGGCACTCCGGTAGCTGCCAACCTTGGTTGGCATGCCTTTCGTCGACCAAGGTCGACGCCTACCCTGATGAAATGCCTTTCGTCGACCAAGGTCGACGCCTACCCTGATGAAATGGCTTTCGTCGGCCAAGGTCGACGCCTACCCTGCTGAAATGCCCTTCGGCGACCAAGGTCGACGCCTACCAGGGCTGGCACCTCGTTTGTCGACCAGGGTCCACGCCTGCCATCGCATCCGCCGGGCATGGGATTGCCTGGGCAGAGGCACTATCATGTGCACACTGCCAAGGAGGACCCCGATGAGCGTGGCACCCCGACAGACAAGCGCCCTGGCCGTGGTCAGCCTGGTCATGGGCATCGCCAGCTGGACCGTCCTGCCCTTCGTGGCCAGCATCGTGGCGATCGTCACCGGCCACATGGCCCGCGCCGAGATCCGCCGCCGCCCGCATGAACTGGAAGGCGATGGCCTGGCCGTCACCGGCCTGGTGCTGGGCTGGGTGATGGTCGGCGCGGTAGTCGCCGCCATCCTGGTGTTCATCCTGTTCTTCGGCGGCCTGGCGTGGCTGGCCGCGGTGTCGAACTGACGCCATGACCACTTCCGACAGCACTGAACGCTTCAGCAGCCGCGTCGCCGACTACGTCCGCTACCGGCCCGATTACCCGCCCGCGCTGCTGGAATGGCTGCATCGCCCGATGGATGTCAGTCACCAGGCCCGTGTCGCCGACATCGGTGCTGGCACCGGCATTTCCAGCCGTCAGTTTCTGGCCAGCGGTCATCCGCTGGTGGCGGTCGAGCCAAACGGCGCCATGCGCGCCGCCGCCGAAGAGTGGCTGGCGCCGCAGTATCCGGGCTTTTCCGCCGTCGATGGCCGCGCCGAGGCCACCGGCCTGGACGATGCCAGCATTGATCTGGTCAGCGTCGCGCAGGCGTTCCACTGGTTCGACACCGTGGCGGTGCGCGCCGAGTGGCAGCGCATCCTCTACCCCGGTGGCCTGGCACTGATCTACTGGAATTCACGCCTGCTCGATGCCAGTCCATTCCTGGTCGGCTACGAACAGCTGCTGCTGGACTACGGCACCGACTACACCGCGGTGGCCGAGCGCTACCAGGACGATGCCACCATGCAGGCCTGGTTCGGCCGCGGCCTGCGCGGCATGGTGGAGTTGCCGAACGTACAGCATCTGGACTTCGACGCCCTGCGCGGGCGCCTGCTGTCCTCCTCCTACGCACCCCAATCCGGTCATCCTCGCCACGCGCCGATGATCGACGCTCTGCAGGACCTGTTCGCCGCCCACGCGGTCGACGGCCAGGTCGCTTTTGAATATCGAACCCGAGCCTTCCTCGGCACGCTGGACTGAACCGACGCATGTATTCGCTTGCCCGCCCCTTCCTGTTCTCGCTCGACGCCGAGCGCGCCCACGGCCTCGGCCTGTCCGCACTGGACCTGGCCTACCGCACCGGCACCACGCCGCTGCTGGCCGCACGCATCGCGCCGATGCCCAGCACGGTGTTCGGGCTGACCTTCCCCAATCCGGTCGGCCTGGCCGCCGGCCTGGACAAGAATGGCGAGCACATCGATGCGCTGTTCGCGCTCGGCTTCGGCTTCGTGGAGATCGGCACCATCACCCCGCGCCCGCAGGCCGGCAACCCGCAGCCGCGCCTGTTCCGCCTGCCGGAACACAACGCGATCATCAACCGCATGGGCTTCAACAATGCGGGCGTGGACGCGCTGGTGCGCAATGTCGAGCGCGCGCGCAACCGCCGCGGCCTGCTCGGCATCAACATCGGCAAGAACAAGGACACCCCGAACGAACAGGCGGTGGACGATTACATCGCCTGCCTGGACAAGGTGTATCCGCTGGCGGACTACGTCACCGTCAACATCTCCTCGCCCAACACCGCCGGCCTGCGTGAATTGCAGGAAGAGACCGCGCTGCGCCAGCTGGTCAGCCAGTTGCGCGACCGCCAGGAAGATCTCGCGGCGCGCCACGGCCGCCGCGTACCGATGCTGGTCAAGGTGGCGCCCGACCTCAGTGACCGCGACATCGATGCCGCCGCGCGCGTGCTGGGCGAACTGCAGGTGGACGGCGTGATCGCCACCAACACCACCATCGACCACAGCAAGGTGGCCGGCGATCCGCTGGCCAACGAGGCCGGCGGCCTGTCCGGCGCACCGGTGCTGGAGCAGTCCACCCTGGTGCTGCGCCGACTGCGCTCGCGCCTGCCCGAATCGGTGCCGCTGGTGGGGGTCGGTGGCATCCTGTCCGGTGCCGACGCGGTGGCCAAGATGGCCGCCGGCGCCGCGCTGGTGCAGTGCTACAGCGGCCTGATCTTCCGTGGCCCTGCCCTGGTCTCCGAATGCGTGGAGGCGATCCGTCGCCGCCGCGAAGCGCCGAGCCGCGGCGCGGTGGCCCCACTGTGAGCGCGCCCATGGATACCGTCGACGGCAACGCCCCGCTGCGCTGGACGCTCACCCGCAATGCGCCACTGCAGGCGCTGAACACCTTCCATGTGCAGGCCAGTGCAGCCCAGCTGCTGGAACTGCACGACGCGGCCCTGCTGCCGGAAGTGCTGGCGCTGCCCGAAGTGGCCAGCGGCCCACTGCTGGTGCTGGGAAGCGGCAGCAACGTGCTGATCGCCGAAGACCTGCCAGGCACGGTACTGGTGTTCGGCAACCGTGACATCAGTTTCCTGGAACACCGCGCTGACCACGCAGTGATCCGCGCCGGGGCCGGCGTGCCCTGGCATGGCCTGGTGATGTGGTCGCTGCAGGAAGGCTTGTCCGGGCTGGAGAACCTGGCCCTGATTCCCGGCACCGCCGGTGCCGCGCCGATCCAGAACATCGGCGCCTACGGTGCGCAGGTCGGCGAGTTCATCCAGGCGGTCGAGGCCTGGGACTGCCAGGAACAAACCTGGGTACGGCTGGACAACGAGCAGTGTCGCTTCACCTACCGCGACAGCGTGTTCAAGCAGCAGATGGACCGTTACCTGATCACTGCCATCGAGCTGAAGTTGCCATTGCTGCATGACCTGCGCATGGACTACGCCGGCATCCGCGAGGAACTGCAGGCGCAGGGCGTGGAACTGCCGGGTGCGGTGGACGTAGCCAATGCGGTGATCGCGATCCGCCGCCGCAAGCTGCCCGACCCGGATGTACTCGGCAATGCCGGCAGCTTCTTCAAGAACCCGGTGCTGCCGCAGGAACAGGTTGACGTGCTGCTGCAGCACTTCCCCGACCTGCCGGTGTTCCCGTCCGAGCAGGACGGCAAGCGCAAGGTCTCGGCGGCCTGGATGATCGAGTCCTGCGGTTGGAAGGGCTTCCGCGAAGGCGATGCCGGCGTGGCCCCGAGCCACGCACTGGTGCTGGTGAACCATGGCAACGCCAGCGGTGCAGAGTTGTTGGCACTGGCGCGCCGCATCTCGGCCTCGGTACTGGAGAAGTTCGGCGTACCGATCGAACCGGAGCCCCGCCTGCTCGGCGCACAGTGGTGAACACCCCCGCCCTCTCCCCCAGCGCCGCCCCGATGCGGGCGGCGCTGCTGATGCTCGGCAGCACGATGGCCTTCGGCCTGATGGCGGTGGCGATTCGTTATGCCACCCGTTACGTGCCGACCCAGGAAGTGGCGTTCTTCCGCAATGCCTTCGGCCTGCTGGCACTGCTGCCGATGCTGTTGCGCCCGGGCCATGCGCCGCTGAAGACCCAGCAGCTGCCGCGCTATTTCGTGCGCAGTGCGATCGGCCTCGGTTCGATGCTGTGCGCGTTCTGGGCACTGGGCCATCTGCCACTGGCGCAGGCGGTTTCCCTCTCGTACTCCACGCCGTTGTTCGTCACCATCGCCGCCGTGCTGTGGCTGGGCGAGACCGTGCGTATACGGCGCTGGGCCGCGGTGGTGGTTGGATTCATCGGTGTGCTGGTGATCGTGCGCCCCGGTACCGCCGGCTTCACCGCCGGCAGCCTGGTAGCGGTGGCAGCCGCCGTGCTCAGCTCATTGGTGGCGATCCAGATCAAGCAGCTGACCCGTGTCGACAGCGCTGACACCGTGGTGCTCTACACCTACGTGTTCTGGGTGCCGCTGTCGCTGGTCCCGGCACTGTTCGTCTGGGTCTGGCCCTCCGGCATGGCGTGGCTGTGGCTGCTGGCCACCGGCGTACTGGGCACCGTCGGCCAGCTGCTGTGGACGCGGGCGTTGCGGCTCGGTGAAGTCTCGGCGCTGACCCCGATCAGCTTCCTGCAGCTGCCGCTGGTAACGCTGCTCGGCTGGCTGCTGTTCAACGAAAGCGTGGATCGCTGGACGCTCATCGGTGCCGGCATCATCCTCGCCGCCAACGCCTACATCGCCCACCGCGAAGCCGTGTTGTCGCGCCGCGCCGCAAGCGCGGCGGCCTCGGCAGCAGCCAAGCCCGCCGAATGAAAACCATCTGCATGGACAAGCCATGGGGCCTGCACGGGCAAGCCATGGGTCGTGCATGGACAGGCCATGGGTAGAGTCGACTGTTAGTCGACTGCTTTTCGTTCGGAGCGGGCAGAAACCGCGCTGCGCGCGATAGTCGACCAACAGTCGACTCTACCCGGGGCGATCCTGGCAACGGCCTGGAACCTGATCCAGCGCGCGATATACCCGCTCCGCCGCATCGAACACATTGCCCGGTGCGAACTGCTCCCCCAGGTAGTGCAGCGACTGCCGGCGCAGCTGCGGCGATCGGTCCTCTCCGTCACTGCCCAGCAGCACCTGCTGGAACTCGATCAGGTCCTGCAGAATGCGCCAGTGCCGGTACCAGGCGATCCAGCGCGGATCACCGCGGTCGCTGCCGTAGCCCTCCTCGAACCCCAGTGGATTCTCGCGACCCCAGCGCCCGCCAACAGCGGCACCGATGAACATCAGGTCACGCTCGCGTGGGGCCAGCGACAGACCATCCCAATCGATCAGGTGCAGGCCCCCGTCATTGCCCATCAGCAGGTTGCCGGCATGCAGATCGGTGTGGCACAGATGCAGGTCTACCGGCGCGTCCTGCAACGCCGCGAGCAGCTCCCGTGCCTGCGCATGCAGCGCCGCGATGCGCGCATGCTGCTGATCCCATACCGAAACGAATGCGCGACCCAGCCCGTCCTTCGCGGCCGCCAGGCCCTCGCCGGCCAACCATTGCCCGACGGTCTCCAGCGCCGCGGTTTCCAGCCGTACGATCGGCAGTGCCTGCTGCAGTTCCGCTGGCAACTGCGCGCCATGCAGGCGCCGCAGCACCTCCCCCAGCCGTTTCCACTGCGTGCGGCTCAACGCCGCCTCGAATCCGGACTGGCCTTCCACATACGGGAACAGGGTGAACTGCAATCCCCAGCGCTGCACAGACGCACCACCGGTCAACGCCGGCCACGGCGCGACGATCTCATCGATACCCAGCGTGCCGCGCATCCAATGCAGGCTGTCCCACACCGCTGGGGCGACCTGGTAGGTACGGCATTTCAACCACCACTGCCCGTGCCGCGCATCGACGCGATACACGCTGGCATTGGCGTCGGCGCCCACCGGGCGTGGCACCACGGCGGTGGGGGTGATGCCATAGGATTGTTGCAGGACTTCGCCGAGATGCTGCGCCGAAGCGAATGACATGGATGCAAGCGGAAAGTGTTACCTGCCACCACTATCGCAGATGCGTTCGCCGCGGCACAGACATGTCCGTCACAACATCGCTTCAGCACGACCAGGGAACTAGCCTGCGATGCGCCGCATCACCGTCTCCAGCGGGCCGCGTGCGAACTGCCACGACCATAGCCAGGCCGCGCCCGTCGCCAGCATCAGGAACAGCAGCGCCCACAGCAGCACCGATGCGAGCGACGCGCTGCCATCGAGCAGGCCCAGGCTTTCCAGCGTGCCCATGCCCAGCAGGATGTGGCCCACATACAGGGTCAGGGTCATGCGTCCGGCCGCGGTGAACGGCTCCAACCAGTCACCCGGTCGCACACGCGCCAGCCACAGGCAGGCGGCGATGACACTGCAGGCCGCACCCGCGCCCGTAAGCACATAAGCCGGTCCCGGCGGCATCGGCTGCGTTCCCAGCCACACCTGCCAGGGCGTTCCCTGCGCAAGCTGCTGCACGCCGTGTCCAGCCCCGATCAGCAGCAGCCCTAGCACCAGCAATGCATGCTGCACCCGCGGCTGCGACAACTGAAGCCGTGCCAGCAGCATCCCCAGCAGGAAGAAGCACAGCCACGGCAGCAACGGGTGGAAGCCATTGAACAGCAGGTTGCGGGCCGCGCCCGGCCACTGCCACAGGCCGGCATATTCCAGCGTCTGCCAGTTCCAGCCTTCGCTGTAGTTCCAGTGCAGCAGCGCCCAGAACGAACAGGCCGCCAGGCCCACGATGCTGGCCAGCAGCACGCGCGGCGAGGCACGCAGCCACACCACGGCCAGCGCGAAGTACACCGCGTAGTAATGCAGGATGTCGGCGGGGAACACGGTCAGATTGAGCAGGCCCAGCACCAGCAGGAACAGCGCGCGCCGCCAGGTCTGCACACTGGCCGGCCACCATTGCTGCCGCTGCGTAGCCAGCACCAGGCCAAGACCGGCCAGGGTGACGAAGGTCGCCGACGCCTTGCCTTCCAGCAGATGGAAGAATCCTGCCAACCAACCCTCACCCTCTGCCGGCACGGCCATCGCCAGGCGGAAGTTGACCAGCACCATGCCGGCCAAGGCGAGGTAGCGGGCCAGATCAAGGCCGTGCAAGCGCCGGTCAACGGCGCTCATGCGCGTGCCCCGAGCAGCAGCGCGAGCAGGCCAAGATCCAGCGATGCCCCATCGGTGCCATCGGCTTCGCCCAGCCCCCGACGCAGTGCATCGCTTTCGATGGCATCCAGCAGCACCTGCGCCTGCAGTGCCGCTGCCAGCACGGGACGCCGCCGCTCGCGCTGAGCCAACTGCTGCAGGGCTTCGGCCAGCGTCGCCTGCAATTGCCTGCGATTGGCCGCGAAGGCCTCGGCCACGGCCGGATTGCGTGCGCTCTCGGCCAGCACTTCGACGGCAAGCGTCGCCCATTCCGGCTGGCGGCACAGTGCGTGGAAGTCCTGAAGGAAAACCAGTACCTGTGCACGCTCGCCATCGGACGCGGCCAGTCGCTGCAGCAAAGGTGCCAGTTCTTCGCTCTCTGCCACCGCCACGGCAAGGATGATCGCTTCCTTGCCCGGGAAGTGGTTGTAGAGATTGCCCAGGCTGACGCCGGCCGCCTGCGCGATGTCACGCATGCTGGTCTGGTGGAATCCCCTGACGAGGAAGCACTGCAGGGCGGCCTGCAGGATCTGCGCGATGCGTTGCTCGTTGCGGTCGGTTCGGCTCATGGTGCAGATAGTGAACGAACGTTCGTCCATTTAAAAGATAGGCCTCAGATCATCGCCGGGCTTCGTTCAGCCAACCTTGACCTCAACTGCGGTTGAGGCCCGATGCTGCGCGCCCTGCCCCGTCCTCTCCCGGAGTTCCTGCATGCCACGGATGATCGCCACCCTGCTCGACAGCCGCGTGCTGTGGTTCCTCGCCCGACTGCTGCTGGCCGTGGTGTTCCTGTCCTCGGGTCTGGCCAAGCTGCTGGCGTGGGATAACAGCGTGGCCGAAATGCAGGCGGCCGGGCTGCACCCGCCTGTACTGTTCAACATCGCCAGTGCCGTGGTGCTGCTGGGCGGCTCACTGTGCCTGCTGTTTGATCGCCTGCTGTGGCTGGGCAGCGGTGCACTTGCGGTGTTCATGCTGTTGACCATCGTCATCGTGCACACCTTCTGGGCCAAGCAAGGTGCGGAACAAAAACTGGCCCTGTTCTTCGCGCTGGAACACCTGAGCGTGGTGGGTGGCCTGATCTGCGCAGCCATCGCCAGCCGTGCGCGGTCTCAGAAAAACTCGTCAAGCAACCGATAGAATGCAAGCCGCCGCTCATCAGGGACCGCACCGTAGCGCTGGAACAGCGTGGCGACACAGCGGCTCTCCCCGAAATTGTGGACCAGGCTGCGCGCGGCCAGGGCCAGGTCCTGATAGCGGTCGGCCACGCCCAACCGGCCACAATCGATGAAGCCAGTGAACCGCCCATCGGTCACCATCAGGTTGGGCAGGCAGGCATCGCCATGACTGACCACCAGGTCTTCATGAGCGGGCCGGGTAGCGCGCAGCTCGGCGAAAACCTGCTGCGGGCTCTGGCCCAGCCGCTCGTCGTCGAAGTCATCGGCATCGACCAGCCCCGCCTCGACGCGTGCCTGTGCGGCCTGCAGGCGCGATGCCAACTGCTGGTCGAACGGGCAGTTGGCTACAGGCACGGCATGCAGGCCACGCAGTGCGTCAGCCAGCAGTTCTGCCACCCGTCTCGGCGCGAGCTCCGGCGAGGAGGCCAAGTCGTGGCCGGGCAACGCGCTCATCAACAACCAGCGCCGACCGCCCTCCTCGGTCGTGGCAATCACCGTCGGCGCCGACTGCCCCTGCGCCTGCAGCCAACGCAGCCGGGCGATCTCATCACCCAGTTCACTGAAGGCATCGATCACTTCCGATTTCAGGAAGGCGTCGGTCTGCCCGGGACGATGCACCCGCGCGACATCCGCGCGCGACACGCCGATCGACTGCCGCTCGATGTGCGCATCGGCCAACGCTTCCTGCCATGCCCGCGGCAGCCGCAGGCCATCAGTGAAGGGATTGGGTGCTCCCATGCCGGGATGTTCCTGTTGCTGTGGACCCTACGGATTCTCGCCGCTCCCGAGGCACAACGCCCAGCAGAGCGCACAATGGGAGGCCTGACCAAACTGACCCGGCTGTCAGTGGTCAGTGCATCCCAGCACCTGCAGCAGCTGCGACGGCTACTACCACAGTACCGTTGCCAGCTCGACAACATCGCCTCGATCATTACCGCTGAACGCACCAACCTGCGTGCGTTCGCCGACTGGGACACCGTTCTGGCAGTCGATTGAGACTGCCGCAGTACAACAAGGAAGCAACATGAAATTGATGGTCATCGGCGCCAGCAGGGGCCTGGGTCGGGCATTCGTTGAAGGTCTGTGCCAGCCCGGCGACACCGTCGTCGGTGTCTCGCGCACTCGCCCGCGCTACATCGCCTGCCCCGAAGGCGTCGCACTGCAATGGATCGAAGCCGATCTGTCCCAGCCTGCTGTCGCTGCCAATCACATCGCAGCGCAGGCGCCCGCTGATCTGGATGTGCTGATCCACAACCTGGGCATCTGGGAAGAGAAGGCCTTCAGCGACGAGTACGCCTTTCTCGACGAAAGCGATGCCGCGCTCACCCAGCTGGTTGACGTCAACATCACCGCCACGCTCGTGTTGCTTCAGCGCCTGCTGCCGCGCGTTCTGGGCGCACCGCGCCCACAGCTGGTACTGACCGGCTCGACCTCGGCCCTGCCACGCAGCGGGCGCCCGGAAGTCGCCTTCGGTGCCTCGAAGTTCGCACTCAACGGCATCGCCGATGCCCTGCGCGAAGGCTTCCGTGACCGCCGCCTGGCCGTGACCAGCCTGCAGCTGGGTTACCTCAATACCGACGATGCACTATCGGTTCCCGTGGCAGCGGCGGCAGCGCGCGGCGATGGCGAACTGGTGCCGGTGCACGACGTGGTGACCTTGGTGCGTGCGCTGCTGCAGCTGTCGCCGTCCGGCTTCGTACGTGAACTGGTACTGCCCGCCATCGCCGACCCGCGCTACTGACCCCCAGGGGCAGCGCAGGGCACTCGCGGTGGCCGCACAGGCGGCCGTGGTTTACCCTGCTCCTCACTGGCCGTCAGTCACAGGCGGGAACCTGCTATGGATGCGCTTTCACGGGTTGCGGCCCAGGTCCTGGACAGCGCCCTGCCCAGCCTGCCGCTTTACCTGCTGCAGGCCACGGCGGTGATCGGCATGATCGGCGTGCTGCTGATCGCCACCCGTCGCGCCGGCCGCGCCATCGAAGGCCGCCGCCTGTACGTAGGCGTAGCGCTGGGCCTGATCTACCTGTTCAACTCGTGGTTCGTGGCCCGCTATACGCAAGGGGTGGTCAAGCTCCATCTGGGCTTCGACATCCTGCTGGTCAGTGGCCTGCTTGGCGGCTGGCGCGGCGGCCTGGCCTGCCTCGGCGCCAGCCTGCTGGCCCGCTACCAGTTCGCAGGCACGCTGTACTTCCTGCCTGCTGGCCTTGAGGCCGCACTGCAGATGTTGGCAGGCGTCTGGCTGCGCAGGCGCCTGCACCCGCGCATGCTCAATGAACTCTCGCTGCGCATGATCCTGCAGGCCTGGGGCGTACGCATCGCCGTCACCGCGTTCGGCTTGGCCCTGGGCGTGGCGATCATCGGCGCCGAGCTGCTGCCGGTGGAAGAGCTGGCGATCCAGCGCCTGCTGGCGCTGCCGCTGTCACTGCTGATGCTGGGCGCGGTGTTCGCACTGGTCTACAACGATGCGCAGATCGACGTGCAGCGCCAACGCGAACAGGCCTGGCTGCGTATCGATCCGATCAGTGGCCTGCCCAACATGCGCGCGCTCGGCGAACGCCTGCAGCACTTCTGGCGCGACAACGACGGCATCGGCAAGGCCTGCCTGATCGTGGCCGAGATGGGCAACCTGCGCGATCTGCGCCTGCGCCATGGTCCGCTGCAGGACAACGGTATCTGGCAGCGCGACAGCACCGAAGAAGTACATCGGCTGCTGCCCTCGCTGCCGGCCACGCAACTGGAGATCTACCAGTTCGGCGATGCCGCGCTGGCGATCCTGGTGCGCGACCTGGCCTTGTCCGAACTGCGCACGCAACCGCAGATCACCGAGCTGGCCAGCAACCTGGCTGACCGGGTCGGCCGCGATTGGCCCGGTTTCCGGCCGCTGTTCCGCTGTGCGGTAGTCGAATTGAAGCCCCCCGTAGATGCCGACGAAGGACATCTTCCGTTCCGTGCGATCACCGTTGCACTGAGTGCGATCGAATCCGGCGTGGTGTTCTTTGATGACCCGATCCAGCGCGACAGCGAGATCGACGCCCTGATCGAGAGCTCACTCGAACGCTGGTTGCAGCAGGGGGATGCGCCGCTGTGCTACCAGCCCAAGCATCGCCTGCAGGATCGCCGGCTGGTCGGGGCCGAAGCACTGCTGCGCATGCGCGATACCGAGGGCAGGATGATCGCACCGATGCGCGTGATCTCCCTGCTGCGTCGGCAGGGGCGGTTGGCTGAACTGGAATGGGCCACGCTGCAGTCGGCCATCCACTTCCTGCAGCAGTGCCGACGCGATGGCTGGCAGCTGAAGATCGCAGTGAACGTTTCGGCCGAGTCACTGCGCCTGCCCGACTTCGGCCTGCGCCTGCAGGAACTGCTGCAGCTGCACGATGTGCCTGGCGTGATGTTGCGCCTGGAGATCGTCGAATGGACTGAGATCGTCGAGCGCGACGTGGTCGATGCCAACATCGCACAGCTGCTGGCGGCGGAGGTCACACTGTCGCTGGATGATTTCGGCGCTGGCTATTCAACCCTGATCCTGCTCTCGCAGCTGGCCATCGCCGAGGTCAAGATCGAACAGGCGCTGATCGCCACACTGTCCGACGCCAAGTCGCAGTCGATCGTGCGCTTCATCGTCGAAGTTGCGCACCGCTGCGGCGCGATCGTGGTGGCCGAAGGTACCGAAACCCTGGCGCAGGAACAACAACTGCGCGCACTGGGCGTGGATGTCGGCCAAGGCTATCTGTACTCGGCGGCGCTGCCGGCCGACGAGTTCCGCCGCTTCGCCGCCAGCTAGACCGCGTAGAAACCGAGGAACATCGCCACCGCCGATTCGGCCACGCGGGCACGCTCCTGTGCGTTCAACGGCGCCTGCCCCATCGTAACTTGGGGCCAGAACGCAAAGCTCTTCACCAGCCCGTGCAGCTGGTGGCCAGCAAATTCCGGATCGACCTCGCGCAAGCGGCCATCGGCGATGGCCGCGCGGATCCACGCACTCTCGCCAGTTTCCTTTTCGCCCATGCGGCAGACGATGGCCTGCGCACGCTCCGGCGAGTGGATGATCTCAGCCATCGCCACCCGCGCCAGGTCGATGAAGTTGGCATCGCTGAGCAATTCCAGCTTCTGCCCCAGCAACTGCAGCAGCTGCGCCTGCAGCGGCTGGTCGGCGCGATACGGCAATGTGTCGCTGGCCACGCTGCGCTCCCACAGCTCCTCGAGGATCATCGAGAACAGCGCTTCCTTGCTCGGGAAGTGGTTGTAGACGGTGCGCTTGGAGACGCCGGCCGCCTCGGCAATGCGGTCCATGCTGGTCGCCTCGTAGCCCGCCGCACGGAACTCCTCCACCGCCGCGCGCACGATGGCTTCGCGTTTGCGGTCGGTCAGGCGTTGCGGGGCACGGGGCATGGCGGGAACCGGATAACTGAACGGATGCCTCCATTTTACACTCAGCAGTGTACTTTTGGAAAACCCGAAACTACACTGTGCAGTGTACTCAGCGGACGTCACCCATGAAGCGCCTGCTCCTTGTCCTCCTGCTTGGAATCCTCGCCGTGACCGCCTACACCTTCTGCAAGTCCTGGTCCCTCCCCGACTTCCCCGAGTCGCCGCAGTACCGTGATGGCAAGTTCCGCAATGCCCTGCCCCGTCCAGCGATGGGCCTGCGCGACGGCCTGGAGATCTGGTGGACGTTCCTCTTCAACAAACCCAAGGGCACCGTGCCCGCGCACCCGATTCCAGTGCAGCCGCTGGACCGCGCCACACTGGATGCTGCACCGGACCGCAGCCTGTTCCGGCTGGGGCACTCCACGATCCTGCTGAAGCTGCGCGGCCAGTACTGGCTGACCGACCCGGTGTTCTCCGAGCGCGCCTCGCCGGTGCAGTGGATGGGCCCGGCCCGCTTCCATGCGCCGCCGATCAGCATCGACGATCTGCCGCAGATCGCCGGCGTGATCCTCTCGCACAACCACTACGACCACCTCGACCACGCAGCGGTGATGCAGCTGGCCGGCAAGACCGCGCGCTTCATTGCACCGCTCGGCGTCGGCGACCAGCTGATCGCCTGGGGCGTGGATGCCAGCAAGGTCGAACAGCTGGACTGGTGGCAATCCACCGAAGCCAGCGGCCTGCGCCTGACCGCCACCCCGGGCCAGCATTTCTCCGGCCGCGGACTGGGCGACAGCGACCGCAGCCTGTGGGCCTCGTGGGTGATCCAGGACGGTGACTTCCGCATCTTCTTCAGCGGCGACACCGGCTACTTCGACGGCTTCAAGGCCATCGGCGAAAAGTATGGTCCGTTCGACCTGACCATGATCGAGACCGGCGCCTATGATCCGCGCTGGGCGTTCGTGCACATGCAGCCGGAACAGACGCTGCAGGCGCACCTGGACCTGCGCGGCAAGTGGCTGCTGCCGATCCACAATGGCACCTTCGATCTGGCACTGCACGAGTGGCAGCAGCCGTTCGAACGCATCACCGCGTTGGCCGCAGCGAAGAATGTGCCGGTGGCCACGCCGATGATGGGCGAAGCGCTCGACATGCAGGCGCCGGAGGCGGGCACGCGCTGGTGGGAGACGGTGGAGTTGTAACGCCTCGCTTTCCGGGTGGGTGCTGGCCGTGGCCCGCACTACACCTTTGGCTGCAACCTGCGCCCTTCGCGGGCCAGGTTGAGCTGCAACGCCGCGGTAGCAAGTTCCGCCATTTCCGAGGTGACTTTCCCACTGCCGCGCGCCTGCAGCCAGTCGAGGATGTCAGCCAGATGCCAGATCGACGTCGTCCCTTCGTGAACCGGTGAAGGAAACGACTGCGGGTTGGCCAGCATCAGCTTGCGCATGTTCTGGCGTGATACCCCCAACAGGTCCGCCACATCGGTCAGCCCCACCAGATCGGGGCTTACTTCGACCAGCTCGGCCCCCGGCACGGCACGCTGTACGTCGCCCAATGCCGACGCCAGGGCGGCACCGGCATTGTCAGCCTCACGACAGAATGCCAGCGCCATCCGGCCAGGTCGTCCGATGCCCAGCAGCGCATCATCGCAACCCGATTCCACAAGTCGCTGCTCCAGCATGCCGCCATCGTCGTAGGCGTCCGGCAGGCGGTACTTCAGGGTGAAATTGAATTCCATCATCTGCCTATCTCGTTTCGGCTCGCACCGTTTCTCATTGCTCACGGCTGCAGTTCTCGACCACACGGCGCAGCACTCTGGCGTGATTGCAGGTGTTGCGTGGCGTGCTCCAGATGCTCGCGACGCAGAATTCCCCGCTCCGGCATTTGCTGTCGTTGTAGGGGCAGTACATCCGCCCCCACGCATGGCTGCCGCCCACCCGCAATCTCCAACCCCTCGCTTCCGCAAATCGCAATGCGGCTTCAATGTCCTTGTCGGGGTCACACACACGAGACATCCGCCTTCTCCGAAGCCTGCACCTGTCCAACGAAGGTTGTCATATGACAACCCATACTGAACTCCTTGACCTTGACCCAAGCTAGCCCTTCCGAGGCGCGCGTCCAGAACCATAGCCGTCAACGCGGTCATGCCTCCGACACGCCGCGCACAGCCTGGCGCTATTGCAGCGCGTCATGTAACCGATTACATCCCTTGCTAGCGTAGCGTTCGCCCGATTCCGGTCGAACCTGCGAGGCTGTCCGTAATGACGTTGCGCGCCGAACGCTCCAAGGTCTCCCGCTCAGCTATCCCATGGCGATCTGCCATTGCCCTGCTGTTGGCCGCCCTGGCCTCCAGCGCACAGGCACAGACCCTCCCCCCGCGCAGCCAATGGCAGGCCAGCAGTTCCTCGCAGCAGGTGCCGGCGATGGCGATCGGCCACCTGATCGACGGCGACCCGAAGACCGTGACCGGCGGCGCCTTCAGCCCTGGGCACTGGTTCCAGATCGACCCGGGCGCGCCCACCCTGCTGGCCGGCGCGCGCCTCACCTGGGATGTCTCCAATCCGGAAGGCTATTCACTGCAGACCTCACTGGATGGCACGCAGTGGCAGACCGCGTACACGATGGCCGATTCACTGGGCGATGTGGAAACGCTGTACTTCGCGCCGCGGCAGGCGCGCTATCTGCGGCTGGCCAGCCCGCAGCGCACCTCCGACTGGGGCGTGTCGATCTTCGAGATGGAGCCTCTGGACAGCACGCTCAGCGCACGCATCAGCGGTATCGATGCAGCGCAGGCAGCAGCGCTCTGGCAAGGCGGCGGCACCGTTCCGATGCCGGCCGGGACAAATGGATCCCATGCGTTAGAGATCACGCTGCCGCAGGCTCAATCGACGGCTGGTCTGGTGGTCGACTGGGCTGATGGAAACCGCGGCCCTGCCCGATTGCAGGTTCAGGATGCACAGGGCCGGTGGCAGGACCTCGCGCACGATGCGCAGGCGGCCAGCCACCGCCAGAGCTGGTTGGCCGCCAACGCCGCACAGGCCGTGCGTGCATTCCGCCTGAGCGTGGATGGATCTGCACCAAAGGTGGCACGCCTGCGCCTGCTCGGCCCAAAAGCCGTGATGACACCGATGAAGCAGTATCAGATCGTCGCCAGCGGCGCGCAGCGCGCGTTGTTCCCGGCCTCGCTGCAGATGCAGCAGACTTACTGGACTGCCGTCGGCGTGCATGGCGGACGACAGAAATCGATCTTCGACGAGTACGGCAACCTGGAAGCGTTCAAGGGAGCGCCGCTGGTGCAGCCGATCTGGCGCAGCGCCAATGCGAGCACTGCAGGTGCCGCCGGGCAGAACGTGCAGCATGCATTGCGTGATGGCTGGAAGCCGATGCCCTCCGCCACCTGGTCGCCGCAGCCCGGGCTGGAACTGCGCAGCGAAGTGTTTGCCATCGAACGTGGTGGCCAGCCGGTGACCTTCCTGCGGCATCGCCTGCACAACACGGGCAGCGCCAGGATCGACGGCACGCTCAGCCTGGTCGTGCGCCCGATGCAGATGAATCCACCGTGGCAGAACGGCGGGCTGTCACCCATCCGCGATGTGGCGATCGATGGACAGGCCGTGCGCATCAATGGACGCACGCTGCTGCAGTCGCTCACGCCGGTGACTGCATCCGGCGCAGCGCCGTTTGGCAAGGATGGCGCAACGGAAATCACCGCGAACGTCGCTGCCGACCAGCTGCCCTCCACGCAACAGGCGCACGACGACGAGGGTCTTGCCTCGGCTGCGTTGAACTACCACGTATCACTGGCACCGGGCGCCAGCGATGCCATCGTGGTCGCGTTCCCGCTGGGTACTGCCGCCGCCGATAGCAAGGGCGCGCTGCCCGAAGCGCCTGCGCTCGATCTGGCTACGCTGCCCCGCGATGCCAATACGGCGTTTGATTCCCTGGCCACGCAGGCCTCCGCGGACTGGCAGGCACGGCTGGGCCAGGTCGGCCTGCGCCTGCCCGATCCCTCACTGGTCGACATGCTGCGTGCGCAGGCCGCCTACATGCTGATCAACCAGACCGGCCCTGCGATGCAGCCCGGCCCGCGCAACTACAACCGCTCCTTCATCCGCGACGGCATGGCCACCTCGGCGGTGCTGCTGCGCATGGGTGAAGCCCGCGTCGCGCGCGACTACCTGGCCTGGTACAGCGAACACGGCGTGCATGCCAACGGTCTGGTCTCGCCGATCCTCAATGACGATGGCAGCGTCAACACCGGCTTTGGTTCGGACATCGAATACGACAGCCAGGGCCAGTACGTCGCGTTGGTGACCGATGTCGCGCGCCTCGATGGCGGGCCCGAGTCGGTACGTGCCTATCTGCCGAGAGTGAAAGCGGCGCTGCGCTTCCTGCAGGAACTGCGCGAGCGCACGCTGGTACCCGGCTACAAGGCCGACCAACCGGCGCCGGAGCGATTCGCGGGCATCCTTGCACCGTCGATCAGCCATGAGGGCTATCCGTCGCCCACCCACAGCTACTGGGATGACTACTGGGGACTGAAGGGCTGGCACGACGGCGCGTGGCTGGCCGAGGCACTGGGCGACCACGAGACTGCTGCCTGGGCGCGCGAGCAATACAAGCTGCTCTACGACGCGCTGCACGCCTCGATCCGGGCGACGATGGCGTGGAAGGGCATCGACTTCATCCCCTCCTCGGCCGACCTGGGCGATGGCGATCCAACCGGCGTATCGATCGCACTGGACCCCACCGGTGCGCAGAGCGTGCTGCCCGCCGAGGCACTGCGGACCACCTTCGCGCGTTATCTGGAGGATGTGCGCAAGCGCAGGCAGCCCGATGCGCTGTACGCCTATACGCCGTATGAGATCCGCAACGTGCTGAGCTATGTGCACCTGGGCCAACCGCAGGTTGCCGATGAGCTGCTGCAGGGACTGCTGCATGATCGGCGCCCGCTTGAGTGGCAGGTACTGGCCGAGGTCGTGCACTCGCGGCTGCGTTTCCCCCGCTACCTGGGCGACATGCCGCATACCTGGATTGGTGCCGAGTACGGCCGCACGCTGTTCGGCATGCTGATGCGCGAAGACGATGATGCGTTGTCATTGCTGCCGGGCACGCCGCCGTCGTGGGTGGCGGGCGATGGGTTGGCGGTGGAGCGGCTGCCAACCGCGTATGGCACGTTGCAGATGCAGGCGCGGCAGCGCGACGGCATGCTGACGGTCACGCTGGGCAAGGGGTTGCGCAGCGGGACGGCAGTGAAAGTCTGGTGGCCGGCGCGCACCATGCCGAAGACGGTGCGTGTGGATGGGCATAGCGTTTCCGACTTCGATGCCGAGGGTGTGCGGCTGGCGAAACCGTTCAAAACGCTGGAGGCGCGCTGGTAAAGCAGCCGAGCAAGGCTTGGCTCTACAAAGCGGGGGTCACCCGGGCCACGCCCGGTGTCATTGCAGCGTTGGCAATCCCGGCGGGTTGGTCTGCGACTGCGGCACGGCTTCCTCGGCCACGTTCCATCGCTTCAGCGCCTGCGCATAGGTACCACTGGCAATCTGCGTGTTCAGCGCCTGCGTCACCGCATCAGCCAGGCCGCTGCCCTTGCGGGTGGTCACCGAGATCGCCGCAGCGTTCGGCCAGCCGCCGGGGAACAGCCCCACGCGCCGCACCTTGCCGTCGCGTGCCGAGTACGCGCCGGTGGCATTGGGCTCGAACGAGACATCGGCCCGCCCGGTGATCACCGCCAACCGGCCGACCACCGCGTCATCGAAGTACTGGTACTCCACCGGCTTCAAGCCGGCAGCGATGTTCTGCTGGTCCCACTGCCGCAGGATCTGGTCCTGGTTGGTGCTGGCACCGACCACCACCTTCAGCCCGGCAACGTCGGCCGGCTTCTCGATCTTCTGGATCGGCCCATCAGTGCGCGTGTAGATGCCCAGCAGGTCGTAACGGTAGCTGGAGAAATCGAACTTCTTCTTTCGCTCCTCGGTGACCGTCACGTTCGACAGCACCGCATCGTACTTGCCCGATTCCAGCCCCAGCGGCCAGTCGGCCCACGCCACCGGCACGATCACCAGCTTCAGGCCAAGCGCATCGGCGATCAGGCGGGCGATGTCGGGCTCGATGCCGACTACGTCCTTGCTGTCGGCGCCGTAGTCGGCCAGCGGCAGCTGCCCCGGATGGGTCGCCACGGTGAACGCCCCCGGCGTGACGAAGCGGTAGCCAGCCGGAATCAAGGCCTGCGCCTTCGGGTCGAGCGTGCCCTTCAGGATGGCGGTGTTCGCGCCGGCCAGGCTGGTCGCGGCCACGGCGCCGGCATCCGGAGTCTGGCGCACGCGCGAGTAGACGATGCCGGCGATGCCGATGACCAGCACGCCTGCGATCAACAGGGTGCTGCGCGAGGGACGACGCGGTGCTGCAGGGCTCATGGTGTTCCTTCCGGGGTTACAGGGTCTTGGCCAGGAAATCGGCGGTGCGCTGTTGGCGCGGGCGTTCGAACAGCACCTCGGGCGTGCCCTGCTCGATCACCCGCCCTTGGTCCATCATCACCACGTGGTCGGCCACGCGGCGGGCGAAGCTCAGCTCATGGGTGACGATCACCAGCGTGGTGCCGGAACGGGCCAGTTCTTCGATCACACTCAGCACCTCGGCCACCAGTTCCGGGTCCAGCGCCGATGTGGGTTCGTCGAACAGCAGTACCTTCGGCTGCAGCGCCAGTGCCCGCGCAATCGCGATGCGCTGCTGCTGGCCACCGGACAGCTGGCGCGGGAACGCATCGGCCTTGTCGGCCAGGCCAACCCGCTCCAGCAGCGTCCGCGCCTGCTGCTCGGCCTGCGCGCGCGGTACACCGCGTACTGCGATCGGCGCTTCGATGATGTTCTCCAGCGCGGTCAGGTGCGGGAACAGGTTGAAGCCCTGGAACACCATGCCCACTTCGGCGCGCCGGCGGCGGATCTCGCGTTCGGGCAGCTCGTACAGGGTGTCGCCCTCGCGACGGTAGCCGATCAGCTGGCCTCCGACGGTCACGTAACCGCTGTCGGCGCGTTCCAGATGATTGATCAGCCGCAGCAGCGTGGACTTGCCGGCGCCCGAAGGGCCGATCAGCACCGTCACGCTGCCGGCGCGCAGGTCCAGGTTCACGTCTTCCAGCACCGGCTGATCGCCAAACGCCTTGCCCACACCATGCAGCGACACCGCCGCGCCCTCGCCCGCTTCAACCTGAGTGGCGATGCGCGGGCGGCTGGCCACGCGCGGCGCAGCATCACTGGATGTCCGCACCGGTGACGACACCCGCGACACCGAGCGCTCGCGCTGCAGCTGTCCGCGCGCGAAGCGCTGTTCCACGCGCCGCTGCAGCAGCGACAACACGGTCAGGATCACCAGGTACCAGACCGTGGCCACCATCAGCAGCGGCACCACTTCCAGGTTGCGGCGGTAGATCACCTGCACGGTGTAGAACAGCTCCGGCAGCGCCAGCACGTAGACCACCGAGGTGCTCTTGGCCAGGCCGATCACATCGTTGAACGCCGCAGGCAGGATCGAACGCATCGCCTGCGGCAGGATGATGCGGCGCACCTGGCGACCGCGCGGCAGGCCGAGCGCGGCCGCGGCCTCGTACTGGCCCTGGTCGACCGACAGGATACCGCCGCGGATCACCTCCGCCGAGAACGCCGCCTGGTTCAAGGTAAGACCCAGCACCGCAGCGGTGAACACACCGATCAGCTGCGTGGTCGGGTACGAGAACAGGCTGATGCCGGTGAACGGCACACCCAGCTCGATGGTGCTGTACAGGTAGCCCAGATTGTTCAGCAGCAGCAACAGCACCAGCAGCGGGATCGAACGGAACAACCACACGTAGCCCCACGACACCGCCGACAGCAACGGCGAACCGGAGACGCGGGCCAGGGCCAGCAAGGTGCCCAGTGCGAAGCCGAGCCCGGTACCGAGTGCGGTCAGCAGCAACGTGCGCCCCAGGCCTTCCAGCACCGGACGTGCGAAGAACCACTCCGCAAAGGTGCCCCAGCCCCAGCGCGGGTTGCCCAGCACGGACTGCAGCCCGATCAGGATCAGCGCCAGTGCCAGCACCGTGCCGAAGATCTGCAGCGGATGCCGGGCCGGCACTATTTTCAGCGCCGGTGCTGGCGCCGGACGAGCGGCGATGCCCTCCAGCGCGGTCGACGGCGTACTCATGCGTGGGCCCCGTACAGCGCGGCAAGCGCAGGCGCAACGACAGGCGTCGCTGCCCGCAGATGTTTCTCGAACGGCAGATGCGCAACCGTTTCCGGGTCGGCCTCCAGATCGAACAGCGCGGTGTAGCCATGGCTGAGGTACAGGCCAACAGCTTCAGGCTGGCGGAAGCCCGTCGTCAGGAACACCCGCCGGTATCCCTGCCGCGCCGCCTGGTCTTCCAGCTCCTGCAGCACGCGCCGCGCGATGCCCTGGCGACGCAGCCCGGGCAGCGTCCAGATTCGCTTGAATTCGGCAGTGTCCAGATCGCGGTGCGGCATGAACGCGCCGCCGGAGATCGCCACGCCATCGCGCAGCAGCAGCACGAAGGCACCTACCGGGGCAGCAAAGGCCTGCGCCGGGTAGCGCTGCAGTTCCTCGCGGGCGCTGCCGCCGATGCGTCGGCGCACATCGGCGTAGCGACTGTCGTATTCCTGCTCCAGGCCATCGAACAGAGGCCGTGCCAGCGGATCATCCACCGAGGTGTAGAAGAAGCGTTCGTTGCTGCTCATGCCACGTCCTTCACCAGATAGTCTTCGGCCAGCCGTGCCCACAGGCTGGCGGCGGGTGCGATTGCGGCGTCGTTGAACACATAGCGCGGGCTGTGCAACGGTGCGCTGTCGCCGTTGCCGACGAACACGAAACTCCCGGGCCGTGCCTGCAACAGGAAAGCGAAGTCCTCGCTGGCGGTGCGCGGCGCGAACTCCGGCACCACCTGTTCGTTGCCGAAGCCCTGCACGGCCACGTCGCGGATGTAGGCGGTCTGCTGCGGGTGGTTGATCACGCTGGGGAAGCCACGCGGGAACTCGATTTCGGCGCGTGCCCCGAAAGCGGCAGCGGTCTGCTCGGCAATCCCGGTCACCCGGCGGCGCAGCGTGTCGCGCACCTCGGGCAGGTAGGCGCGCACGGTCAGCTTCAGCTCGACCACGTCCGGAATCACATTGGCGGCCTGTCCACCGTGGATCGAACCGACGGTGACCACGCCCATCTGCCGCGGGTCGACATTGCGCGACACCACACTCTGCAATGCAGTGATGATGTGCGCGGCGACCAGGATCGGATCCACGCTGCCCTGCGGCTCGGCACCGTGGCCACCCTTTCCGATCACCTTCAGCCGTGCCCAGTCCACCGACGCCATCGCCGGGCCATCGACAAAGCCGAAGTGGCCCACCGGCACGCCCGGCCAGTTGTGCAGGCCATAGATCGCGTCCACCGGGAAGCGCTCGAACAGGCCGTCGGCAATCATCTTCGATGCGCCCGAACCCGTCTCCTCGGCCGGCTGGAACACCAGCTGCAGGGTGCCGTCGATATTGCCGTGATGGGCCAGGTAATGCGCGGCGGACAGCAGGATGGCGGTATGCCCATCGTGGCCACAGGCATGCATCAGCCCTTCGTTCTGGCTGGCGTAGGCCAGCCCCGAGTCTTCGTGGATCGGCAGTGCATCGATGTCGGCGCGCAGGCCGAGACGACGGCCGCCCTGCCCGCGTTGCAGCGTGCCGACAACGCCTGTGCCACCGAGCCCGGTGGTGACCTCATAGCCCCACTGTTGCAGCAGCTCGGCCACACGGGCGCTGGTGCGGTGCTCCTCGAAGGCCAGCTCCGGATGCCGGTGCAGGTCATGGCGGATCGCGATGGCCGCCTCGGCGCGTGCCGCGATTTCGGGCAGCACGCCGATGGACGCGGGGTCTCGCCGGGCATGGCCGGGCGCTACCGAATTCTCTCCGCTCATCGCCCTACCCCGCCTTCCGCGCCGGTTCGGCATCGGCCGCATACCGGCTGGCCTTGTACGGCAGTCCCAGATGCTCACGCAGGGTCTGCCCTTCCAGTTCACGCTGGTGGTAGCCACGGGCCTGCAGGATCGGCAGCACGTGGGTCACGAAATCATCCAGGCCTTCGCGCTGTGCGGCAAAGCCGAGAATGAAGCCGTCGCTGGCACCGGCGTCGAACCAACGGATCAGCTCATCGGCCACGTGCTCCGGCGTGCCGATGAAGTTTGGTCGCGGGCTCACCGCTTCAAGCGCCACCTGGCGCAGGCTAAGCCCCTTCTCACGCGCATCCTGCTTGATGCGGTCGGTGGTGGAACGGAATGAGTTACTGCCGATGTCACCCAGCTCCGGGAACGGTGCATCCGGGTCGTACTGGCTGAAGTCATGGTGGTCGAAGAAGCGGCCGAGATAGGCCAGCGCGTCCTCCAGCGTGGCCAGCGCGGCAATCGCCTGGTACTTGGCTTCGGCCTCCTCGGCGGTGCGGCCGACGATGGGGCCGATGCCCGGGAAGATCTTCACGTCGTTGCCGCTGCGGCCGTGCGCGATCGCCGAGTTCTTCACCTTCTGGGTGAACGCGCGGGTTTCTTCCAGCGATGGCGAATGGGTGAACACCGCATCGGCGTACTTGCCGGCCAGCGCGATGCCATCATCAGACGAACCGGCCTGGAAGATCACCGGCTGTCCCTGCGGCGAACGCTGGATGTTGAGCGGGCCTTCCACCTGGAAGAAGCGGCCTTTGTGGTCGAGCCGGCGGAACTTCTCCGGCGCAAAGAACGTGCCGCTGTCGCGCTCGCGCACGAAGGCGTCGTCATCCCACGAATCCCACAGCCCCTGCACCACCTCCAGGTACTCGTCGGCGATCTGGTAGCGCAGCGAATGCTCCGGGTGCGGCCGGCCATAGTTGCGACCCGAACCTTCCAACGGTGAGGTCACCACGTTCCAGCCAGCGCGGCCGCCGCTGAGCAGATCCAGCGAGGCGAACTGGCGGGCGACAGTGAACGGGTCGCTGTAGGAGGTCGACAGCGTGCCGGCCAGGCCGATCTTCTTCGTTGCCGTGGCCAGCGCCGACAGCAACGAGATCGGCTCGAAGCGGTTGAGGAAGTGCGGGATCGACTTCTCGTTGATGTACAGGCCGTCGGCCACGAAGCCGAAGGCGATGCCGTTGTCCTCGGCGGTGCGCGCGATGTCGATGTAGAACTGCAGGTTGACGCTGGCATCGGCCGGGTTGGACGGATGCTTCCAGGCATGCATGTGGCTGCCGGGGCCCTGCAACATGATGCCGAACGGAATATGGCGCGGGGTCGTGCTCATGGAATCGCTCCTGCAGGTCAGGCCACCGCCGCGCGCGGCGCGGGCGACAGCAGTTCAAGGGATGTCAGGCGTGCGTCGAGGTCGGCCACCGGTGCATCGAGGATGAACTCGCCCACGCCGAAGCGCCGGTGCAGCGCGTCCAGTTCGCCGCGCACGTGCTGCGCATCGCCAGACAACACGCTCGGGCGGGTTTCCTCGATGCGGTAGTCGGCCACCCCCACCTGGCGCGCATACTCGGCAGCCGCCTCCGGGCTGGGCAGGTTCACCGCCTGCCCGGGACCGAGGTGCAGCTTGTAGACCCGCAGCGCACCGATGTGACGCGCTGCGGCTTCAGCAGTCGGTGCAGCGAAGGCCACCGTGGCCAGCAGCGGTGGCTGCGAGGAGACGCTGCGGTAGGCGTGGAACGCGACCTCGATGTGCTTCGGGTCGCCGTCGAAGTGCGCGGCGTAGACGAAACGCCAGCCCAGCTCGGCCGCCTGCCGTGCACTCTGCGGGCTGGCACCGAGCAGGAAGCGCTCCGGCGCCTGCTGCGGAATCGGCCGCGCCAGCACATCGGCTTCGGCGCCGGACAGATAGCCCTCAAGATCGCGCAGTTGCTGGTCGAAGTCGGCGAACGCCGGCCGCCCCGCTGCCAATGCAGCGGTAGATGCCGGCAGGCCGCCGGGCGCCTTGCCCACGCCCAGATCCACGCGCCCTGGCGCCAACGCGGCCAGCAGGTTGAAGTTCTCCGCCACCTTGTACGGCGCGTAGTGACGCAGCATGACCCCACCGCTGCCGATGCGGATGCGCCGGGTCTGCGCCAGCACCCAGGCGGCCAGCACTTCCGGTGCGGGGCTGGCCAACGTCGGCGCGGCGTGGTGCTCGGCAAACCAGTAGCGGTGATAGCCCAGCTGTTCGGCGCGCTGCGCCAGCTGCAGGCTGTTGCGCAGCGCCTGCTCCGGCGAGGCGCCTTCGGCCACCGGGCTCTTGTCCAGTACGCTGATCTGATAGCTCATGGTCGCGTCCTCGCTCAGGGATGGGCCACGGGGATGCCGAGCAACCCGTTCAGCGCGGCCAGGATCGGTTCGGCACCGGAGATGTACTGGCGGTCCTGGTGCACGCCACTCGCGAGGTCACTGCGCACGCCCTGCGGCAGCACCAGCTTCGGCAGCGACTGGTCCTGCTCGCCGATCTCGGCGATCACCTCCCGGCGCGGCCGTGCGAAACCGATGCGGCGCACGTCCAGCTGCGCGTCCAGGCCGTCGATGCTCGACAGCGCACCTTCCAGCAACAGGCTATGCCGGCAGAAGAAGCGCTGGCCGGGAATCTGTCCGTCCTCGAACTCACGGTCGAGCAGGAACAGGATGGGCTTGTCGGTTGCGTCCAGACTCACGGGGTCGTCCTCATCGGGGTGCGGCAATGCGATGCCACTTCGATATCGATGCTAGAGATGACGGCGGTCGGCACGGCGATGCCAGGCGACAATCGGCGGTCAGATCCGGCCATGCAGATGCGCCTTGGCCATAAGCAAAGCGCCGCCGGTTATGCCGTCAGGCGATCCTTCGCAGCGGCGCCGGTACCGCCAGCGCCTGCGAAGCCAGATGCCCTGCCGCGCGCTCGGCCGCCAGTGCGATGCGGGCCTGCAAGGCTGCACTGTTGATGTGCTCGCCATCGAAGTCGGCAGGCGTGGCATACACCCCGATCGGCAGCGTGTGCGCCTGCAGGAAACTGAACAACGGCCGCAACTGGTGGTCGATCACCAACGCATGGCGCTCGCTGCCACCGGTCGCCGCCAGCAGCACCGGCGTATCCACCAGCGCTTCCAGCCCGATGAAATCGACCAGGTGCTTGAACAGCCCGGGATAGGAACCGCGATACACCGGTGCCGCGACCACCAGCAGACCGGCCGTCTCGATTGCCTGCAGTGCCTGCTCTACGGCTGGCTCCGCTTCATCGCGCGACAGCGACTGCCCCAGCGAACGCGCGATCGGCGCCAGCTCCACCAGCTCCACGCTGGCATGCACCCGCTGCTGCAACGACGCCAACAAGTGTCGCACCAGCAGCAACGTGCGCGACGTCGCCGAGCTGGTCGGTGACCCCACCACTGCCACCACCTTCAATGCAGAAGACATGAAATGCTCCTCGATGATGCCGGACCACGTCCGGCCGCCTTTGGCGTGAACCTCAAAACCGGTAACTGACCCGCCCATACCAGTACGCGCCGACGTTGCCCAACACGTCGCCGTTGTCCCAGGTCGTCTCGATGCTCGCCACATCGGTGGCACTGCGCGCGTACTCCGGCACCTTGCGCGTGCGCTTGTCGAACACGTTGTTGATGCCCAGCGCCGCACTCCAGCCTGCACCCAGTTCCACGGCACCGGAGAGATTGGTCACCAGCACCGGCGGCTGCTTGTACTCCACGCCGTTGTTCAGGCGCTTGATCGGTCCGTAGTAGGTGAAGTCGAGGTTCGAGCGCCAGCGCCCGTTCTGCCAGCCCAACCCCGCCACCTGCGTGTAGCTGGGCGTGCGGAAGCGCAGCGCGTACTCGCTGCTCTTGGTCAACAGGTTGATGTTCGGCAGCCCCTGCAGCGCCGCCGGAATGTCGCTGATCTTCTGGATGGTGGTGCGCCCCACGTTGGCCGCGTAGCTCCAGCGCAGCTTGCCCCACGCGGTTTCCTGGTTCGCCTCCAGGGTCAGCTCGACACCGCGCGTGCGGGTGTTGCCAACGTTGGTGAAGTAGCTGGCGTAGAACGCATCACCCGGCAGGATGCTGATGCCGGCCGAACCCAGCAGCGCATCGATGGTGTTCTTCTGCGCCGCAGTCAGCACCGTGCCGCTGTTGTCGGTGATGCGCGCTGGATCCTGCGCGTTGTAGCCGATCTGGCTGGACTGGCCGAGCTGGCCACGGATGTCGATCTGGTAGGCATCCACGGCCAGGTGGAACGCCGGGCTCGGGTCCCAGGTCACGCCCAGGCTGTAGTTGGTGGCTTTCTCGGGCTTCAGCGGCGTCGCACCCAGCGCAACCGCCGCCGGCGAAGACACCTGCGCCACCAGCGTGGTGCCGCACGGGCAGCTGCCGGTGGCCTGGTAGTACTGCGCGCCCAGGCTGGGCGCGTGGAAACCGTTGCTGACCGTGGCACGCACGCCCAGCGCGTCGGTGAAGTCGAAGCGCGTGGTCAGGCGGCCGGTGGAGACACTGCCGAAGTCGGAGTGATCTTCCCAGCGCGCGGCCGCATCCAGATACCAGCGCGAGGTGATGTTGGTGGCCGCGCCCACATAGACCGCCTTGCTGTTGCGGGTAGCCTTCACCGCGTCCGCAGTGGAATAGCCGACGAAGGCCGCAGCACCAAAGCCGGTATACGACTCCCACTGCCCCGCCCCACGTTCGTACTGTTCGTGCTGGTACTCGGCACCTGCGCTCACTTCCAGCGGCGAGGCGAACGCAGCCACCTCGAAGCCACGGCGCAGGTCGAGGTTGGCGATGCCCTGCTGGTAATCCAGCTTGCCATCATAGAAATCGGTGGGCGAACCGGGGTACGGCAGCGAGTAGTTCACCGAGTTGCGGGTATAGGTGCGTACCGTGCTGCGATTGCCGGTCAGGCTGGCGTCGTAATCCCAGCCCGCGATCTGGCCTTTGACACCTGCGGTGCCGGTGTACTGCTTCTCCTTGGTTTCCAGCACCGGCAGGAAGCCATCGGGAAACACGCTCAGCACACCCGGCGCCTTGTAGGTGGTGAAGATGGTCGCCGGCAGGCGGAAATTCTGGATCGCCTGCGCGGTTCGATCACTGGCGGTGGCATTGGCGTAGAACTGGGCGCTCTCGCCCAGGCCATGGCCCACGTTCACCGCAAACGCCTTCAGCGCATACGATGGCGAACTGAGGATGGTGTTGGCCTCGGCATCGCGGTCGGCCTCGGCCGGGTTCGGCGATGCGCCGGCCGGCAACCGGTTGTTCGGTCGCAACGCGACCAGATTGCCGTTGGCATCTACCGCCGGATAGCTCAGATAGCCATCGATGTAGCGGCGGCTACGGATCGCGTGGTGCTGCCGCGTTGTCTCACCGGACAGGTTGACGAAGCCATCGGCGCCCCACGGCAGGCCCACGTTGGCACGCACGCTGGTGCGCGAGCCATCGCCATCAACGCTCTGCCCGCTTTCCACGGCGAGCTCGCCACCGTGTGCCTGCGATTTCAGGATCACGTTGACCACGCCGGTGATCGCGTCGGAGCCATAGATGGCCGACGCACCATCGCGCAGCACTTCCACATGGTCGATGGCCGACACCGGAATCAGCGCCAGGTCGGCCCAGGCGTGGCCTGGGAAGCCGCCGCCGTTGGCACCGCTCACATAGGCACTGGCATTGCGGCGCTTTCCGTTCACCAGCACCAGCGTGTAGCCGGGCGACAGGTTGCGCAGCTGGTAGCCACGGATCAGGCTCTCCTGGTCGCTCTGGTAGCCACCAATCTGGCTGAGCGACGGCAGTGCGCGCTGCAGTGCTTCCAGCAGGTTGGCCTGGCCGGTGGCGGTGAGGTCTTCGGCGGAGATCACGTCGATCGGCGTGGAACTGTTCTTCACCGTACGCGTACTGGTGCGCGAGCCGGTCACCACCACGGCATCCAGCGTGGACGCGGCCACGTTGGCCGTCGCGGCGGCGGCAGCAGGATCCGCATCGGCTTCAGCCGCATGGCTGGGCGAAGCGGCGAGGATGGCTGTGATCAGGACAGCGAGAGTGCTCAGGACAGGGGCGTGGGCGGCAGGCATGGGGGCTCGTGGGGGTGGGCCGGAAACACGCTTCCATTCAAGGGCCTGTTCACCCACCGCGACAGGCGGGATCACGTCACCCAACCGTCATATCCGGCCAGCCACATGACTGCTGGTAATGAGGTTAGACAGCCGCAACGGTGCGCGGCTGCCTGTAGAGCCGAGCCCACGCTCGGCTGCTCCTCGCGACGGCGTCAGATGCATCCCCCTGCCGGTATTGAGCCGAGCGTGGGCTCGGCTCTACAAGAGGGGAACGACTGCTCCATATGCCTGGCCGGCATCACCTCATGCCCGCGCACCACTCAGCGCCATGCATCTGCACCCGTAGCATCAAGCCATGCCCAGCCCACCCGCCGACCCCGCTGCGCCGCTCGTTGCCATCGTCGCCTGCCACGGCCAGGGGCTGTTCGAATTCGGCTGTGCGGTTGGCCTGTTCGCGCCGGTGCGGCCGGAACTCGGCGTGGCCTGGTACCGCGCCCAGCTGTGCGCGGGTGAACCGGGTGCGCTGCGCATGCTTGGCGGAACGCAGGTGCAGCTTCCCTACGACCTCAGCACAGTTGATGACGCCGACATCATCGTCATTCCCGGTTGGCGCGAGCCCAGCGAGCGCCCGCCACAGGCGCTGCTTGATGCACTCATCCGTGCCCACGGCCGTGGCGCGCGCATCGCTTCGATCTGCTCCGGTGCCTTCGTGCTGGCGTGGGCCGGGCTGCTCGATGGCCGCCAGGCCACCACCCACTGGCGCCTCACCGAAGCGCTGGCGCGCGAGTTCCCGCGCATCGATGTGCGCGAAGATGCACTGTATGTAGACACCGGCAGCATCATCACCTCGGCCGGCTCGGCCACCGGCATGGACATGATGCTGCACATGGTGCGCAAGGATTACGGCGCGCGCGTGGCCAATCTGGTGGCCGAACGGCTGGTGCTGGCGCCATGGCGTGATGCCGAACGCAGCCAGCGTGTCAGCCGGGCCATTCCCAATGGCGAGCCCTCGCGTCTGGCAAAACTGATGGAATGGATGCGCCGCAACCTGCGCGAGCCGCACTCGTTGGGCAGTCTTGCCGAGCAGGCCGCGCTCAGCCAGCGCACGCTGCAGCGGCAGTTCCTGGAGGCCACCGGCCTGTCGCCCATCGACTGGCTGATCCGCGAGCGCGTGGCCTACGCCCGCGAGCTGCTGGAAACCACCGATCGGCCGCTGCAGTGGATTGCCGAGCAGGCCGGCTTTGGTTCGCAGGAGTCGTTCCGCCGGCACTTCCGCGGCCAGGTGGACGCCAGTCCTACCGAATACCGCAGCCAGCATCGCGGCGGAATTGGCGCGGATCGGCTGGTGGGCTGCTGATCCAACGCATCACTCCCAGGTGATGCGTGAGGAAAGGCTCACGGCGGGCTACGGCGCCCCACGTATAGTGACGGGCGTCACACGAAGCCCCTTCCATGCTCCACGCATTTGCCTACTCCAGCCACATGTCGGCTGGGCTTTCCGATGAAATCCTCCGGCAGATCGTCTCCTGCTCTGCCACGTTCAACCGTCGCGTGGACGTTACCGGAGCGCTGCTCGTCGACGGTCAGCGGTTTTTCCAGTACATCGAAGGCCCGCCCGACGGCCTGGAGGCGGTCAGGCGCCGCATCCAGGACAGTCGTTCGCACGCCGCCGTCACCCCGGTACTGGACATGGCAATCGGCGCACGCGCCGTACCCTACTGGGCGATGACCCGCATCGAGACCGGGCAGATCGTCGTGTCCGGGCTGGTCAATGCGCGATGGGACGAATTTGGCCATTCCGTTCCAGGCATGGATCAGCTCGTCGGCCTGCTGCGTCCGCACTTTCCGCGCATCGGCCCGCTCAGTGCACACCATGCGTCCGTCGGATCCAGCTGAACCGCCGCCTTGCGCGCGTAGTCACACGCGGCCGCGTGCTCCCTGCACACGTCATCATTCAACCCGCGTTACCCATCGTTCCTGCCAGATCCACAGCATGCCTGTACCCGCTCAACCTTCAACGCAAACACGTGCCTCGCCCGCCGAGTTGTTCGAGGTCGTCGTCCTGCGTGCAGGCACGGCCCTGTTCGCGATCGACGTCCAGGCTGCCGTGGAAATACGCGGCCCCGAGACCTTCGGCCCCGCAGATCATCAGGGCCGGCGGACCCTGGAGGTACGGGCGCAGCCGTTGCCGGTAGCCGACCTGCGCAGGCTCAGCGGTCAACCGGCATTCGGTGGCGGCAGCCCTGCCGTGCTCTTGATCAACGCCGGTAGCGCAACCCTGGCGCTGGCGGTGGATCAAGTGCTGGAGATCGAGACGCCGGACGCAACGCCAGACGTATCCGCGCCTGCCGAGGGTCGGGTGTTCAACTTCTGCAGTCGGTATGTTCGGGTGGATGCCACACGTTCGGCTGCGCTGATCGAACCGCAGTCGTTGCTGGCTGAAATGGCCGTGCGGGACTGAGGTGCCACTGCTCAAGGGCGCCTGCGAACCGGTTGAGACCGCATGCGCCAGCACTGCGCGGCAAAGCCCAGCACAAACACCGCAGCCAATCCCAGCAGCGTGTGCAGCACCACCGGGGCCATCGGCGCGGCAGCAATCGGATGCGCTGCCGGCACGCGGGTCAGCGTTTCGTTGACGCCGGGCACCAACGACAGCAGGAAGCTGAAAGACAGCGCAAACGTCGATGCATAAGGTGCTGCGCGCCCCAGCCAGCGCAGCCGCGCGGCCAGCACGCCGCCGAATGCCACCAGCAGCACGATCACCCCGAATGCGTGGCCGGGGTTGATCCCGCCCGTGCTGGACACGGTGAACGAGGTGGCCACCGACAGCACCAGCCCCACCAGGTACAGCTTGCCCGCGCGCGTGGCGGGATCGATTGCGCGATGGCGAATGAAGGCATACAGGCCACTCAACACCGGGATCAGGCTGACAGCGGTATGGATCACGCCAAGCGTGGACAGAGGGTGGGACATGGGACATCTCCAGGGATAGAATGAACCTACTAGTAGGTAGGCATTGGACTCAAAAAGAAGGCCCGCGTCGCCGCAGGCCCACCACACATCTCTCAGAGCGCCGCACTCACCCGCGCGATCGCCAAGCGTGCCAGTGCCGCGAAGGTCGCTGCGTCACCAAAACCGCGCGCGGCCAGCATCGCGCCGTGCACCGAGGACATGAACGCCCTGGCCTCGTCCGCAGGGGAACCCTGCAGGCGCAACTGGCCCAGCGCCGCGCCCTTCTCCAGCGTCACCGTCAGCCACCCGCTCAGATCCTCGAAATGCCCGCGCACTTCATCGGCAATCTCCGCAGGGATCATCGGCGCCTCCGCTGCCAGCATCGCGCAGATGCAGAACGACGACGTCCCCCCTGCAATGCAGCTGGACCAGTACTCCACATAGGCGTTGAGCTCCTGCAGCGGGTCGTCCAGCTGCCGGTCCAGCAGCGCCAGGCCTTCGCGCGCCTCGGCCCGGTACAGTTCAACCACCGTGCGCACCAGGTCCGCCTTGCTGGGGAAGTGGTGATGGATGCTGGCCTTGCTGATGTTCACCCGCGCGGACACGTCGGCGTAGCTGAAACCGTTGTAGCCACCGGCCTCCAGCAGCGAACGGGCATGGGCCAGGATCTCTTGGGCCTTGGGCGAGAGCGACTCTTTCATGTCGCCAACCTACTAGTAGGTTGAAACGCTGTCAACTACCCGCTGCCGGGCTCGCCGGGCATGGCCCGGCGCTACCCACGCCCCGCTCAGTCCTCCTGCACCAGCTTGAACTCGCGCAGCAGACCACCGATCTGGGTCTTGTCCAGCTTGTTCATCAGCAGGTTGCGCAGGAACGCTGGCCCGGGAATGTCCAGTTCCTTGCCATCACGCAGGCGCCCGGTCGCGGCCAGCAGCGAGCGCACGTCATACGTGGAATTGAACACCTCCGGCACGCCACGCTCGATCCCCAGCAAGGTGTACACCGCCTCCATCGGCGTGCGCACCGAGTACTCGGTGGTGAAGATGCAGTCGCGCTGCTTCGATTCGGCGAACTGGCCGATGAAAGCGAAGTTCACCGCACCTTCCGGCACCACGTCCGGGCGGTCACCTGCCTGGCGTGGCATGAAGAACGCCGTGATGTACGGCATCATCACCGGCACTGTCTTCGCGCCGGTCGCGGCCAGCTCATCGATCTCTTCCACCGGCACGCCCAGGTGATACAGCCATTCGCGCGTGATCTCCTCGCCGGTGCAGTCCTGCATCGGCTTCTTCACGTAGTCGCCGTGCGTATCCACGAACAACGAATACACCCAGACCACGATCTGGTCCTTGGGCTGGTTCTTGAAATGTGGCTGGCGATTCACCGTCCAGCTCATCAGCCAGCGCGAGTCGCGCACGCTGACGATGCCGCCGGTCACCACTTTGCCGCTGAAGGGATCGCGCTTGGCGATCTTCTGGATGTAGGCCGGAATGCGCGCATCCAGCGTGGTCACCGTTGCCGATTCCCACTTGGTTTCTGGAATGTGCGCGCCGAACACATCCGGATGCCCGAACGCGTCATCCTTCGCGGCAATGCGGCGCCACAGGTCCCAGGCAGGCGCCGGGCCTTCGTTCAGGCGTGCCGCAGTGTGGTGGTCGCCATTATCCGAGTTCTCGGTCAGCGAACCGATGGTCATGAACAGCAGATCATCCGCGCCGAGATCCACGCCACCGGCTACACCGTCATGCATCCAATGGATGCGCGTGGCCTGCTTGCGGTCCGGCTGCAGATCAAAGTCGACGTCGGTCACCTCGGTACCGTACTGGAACACCACGCCCTGGTCCTGCAACCACTTCACCAGCGGCAGCACCAGCGATTCGTACTGGTTGTACTTCGTGAACTTCAGCGCCGAGAAATCCGGCAGGCCGCCGATATGGTGGATGAAGCGATGCAGGTACAGCTTCATCTCCAGCGCCGAATGCCACTCTTCGAACGCGAACATAGTTCGCCAGTACAGCCAGAAGTTGCTGTCCAGGAAATCACGGCCCAGTACTTCGTTGATGCGCTTGTTCTCCATCTCCTGACGGGTGGCCAGGAACAGCGCGACGATGTCCCTCTGTGCCTGCTCGGTCAGCGTGAACAGGCCATCGGTGTGTGCATCCTCGCCGCGATTGATGGTGGCGCGCTGCAGCGAATAGTTCGGGTCGTCCTTGTTCAACCAGTAGAACTCGTCCAGCACGCTGGCATCTTCGATCTCCAGCGACGGTATCGAGCGGAACAGGTCCCACAGGCACTCGAAATGATCTTCCATCTCGCGGCCACCACGGATCACGAAACCCTTTTCCGGCACCTTCAGGCCATCCAGCGCACCGCCAGGAATCTGCTGCTGTTCAAGAATGGTGATGCGTTCACCGGCCATGCGCCCATCGCGCACCAGGAACGCGGCGCCGGCCAGCGAGGCCAGCCCCGACCCCACAAACCAGGCGCGCTTGCCATCGACACCGGCTGGCTTGCGCGGGCGCGCGAAGGCTTCGTAGTTGCCACTGCTGTAGTACATGCGCTGCTCCTTCCTGGAGGGGGTGACCTCACTCTAGCGCCGAACCGATGTACCGATTCCTGCATGCATGCTGCGACCGAATGACGCAGCGGCGTCAGAGCTGGCGGCCCAGCAGCATGCCTGGCCAGCCGTCCACGTTGAACGGCGCAATTCGCGTGTAGCCGCAGGACTCGTAGAAGCGCACCAGATCACCGCTGCCTCCGCCATAGCAGTCCACGCGCAGATGGTCGAGGCCGGCAGCGCGCGCCTGCTCATCGGCAAACGCCATCAGGCGACGGCCAATGCCGCGCACGCGCGCATCACGCGAGGCCACCAATACCCGCACGTACAGCTCCGGCCCATCGGGCGCCGGCACATAGGGCATCGACTCGCCCAGCGCCAGGAACGCACGCACCTCACCCTGCTCGTTCTGGGCCACCCATGCGCCAGGCAGCGCGCACGCATCGGTCACCTGGGTGACCCGGCGCGGCACCGTGGACCACGGCTCGCTGCCCCATTGCTGCAGATTGCCAATGGACACGAACCATTCAATCACCTCATCGAACAGCGCCAGCACCGCAGGGGCATCTGCCGCACTGGCGCGGCGGATGGTCAAGGTGTCCTCTCCTGTTTCAGTCATGCACATACTCCTGTCAACGCGTCAATCAGCTGTCACGAGGATGCCGGCCAGCGGCCGGCACTACCAGGGTCGGAAGTCCCTGGGCCGGATTTGACATGCAGGCATTTGCCTGCATATAGTCCATCCCAAGGGCGACACCTGCCTGCCCATGCGAGGAACCTGCAATGGTGGATATCGCACACAGGGTCGGCATCAAGGCCCCCGCAAGCCAGGTGTACCAGGCGCTGGCCACCCCCGAAGGCGTCGCCGCCTGGTGGGCTGAAGACACCCATGGCGACCGCGAAGCCGGCGGCTCGGTCAAGGTCCGTTTCACCAATAACGGCCAGGAAATCGGTGCCATGGAAATGCAGCTGGAACAGCTCATTCCCAGCGAGCTGGTGCTCTGGAAGTTCCTGGCCGGCCCTGCCGAATGGATCGGCACGCATGCGCGTTTCGCGCTGAAACAGGAAGGCGACTACTGCATCGTCCTGTTCACCCATGAAGGCTGGAAAGAGCGCGTCGAGTTCACCTCCCACTGCAGCACCAAGTGGGCGGTGTTCCTGATGAGCCTGAAGGCCCTGCTGGAGACCGGCAAGGGCCAGCCCAACCCCCACGACGTCAGGATCGACAACTGGAATTGAAGACATTCCCATGGCGGTAGACCACGTGCGCGACGCAGACAAAGTTTTCAAGGCACTGGCCGATCCCACGCGCCGCACGCTGCTGGATCTGCTCTGCAAACACAACGGCCAGACCCTGGGCCAGCTGTGCGAGCACCTGGACATGGCCCGGCAATCGGTCACTCAGCACCTGGGTCTTCTGGAAGACGCCAACCTGATCAGCACTGTGCGCCGTGGCCGCGAGAAGCTGCACTTCATCAACCCGGTACCGCTGCATGAAGTCTACGAGCGCTGGGTACGCAAGTTCGAGCAGCAGCGCCTGAGCCTGCTGCATGACCTGAAACGCGAACTGGAAGGAGAATGACGATGTCTGCAGAATCAACCCGCTTCATCCACGTGATCTACATCGCGTCCACGCCACAGAAGGTGTTCGAGGCCATCACCCGGCCCGAGATCGCGCGCCGCTACTGGGGCCACGAGAACGTCTCGGACTGGAAGCCCGGCTCGCGCTGGCAGCACGTGCGCGCCAACGAAACGCGCTCGGTCGAACTGGTCGGCGAAGTGGTGGAAAGCACCCCACCCTCGCGCCTGGTCATCACCTGGGCCGCCGCCTCGCAGGCCGACAACCCGGATGCCTACAGCCGCGTCACCTTCGACATCGTGCCCTATCAGGACATGGTGCGGCTGACGGTTACCCATGAGGAGCTGGAACCGGGCAGCGGCATGGATACCGGCATCCGCCAGGGCTGGCCGATCGTGCTGTCCAGCCTGAAGTCGCTGCTGGAAACCGGCAAGGGATTGGATGTGTTTGCGAAGCCGAGATGAGCGAGCAAAAACGTTCCTTCCGTTTGTGATTCGCCCGCCACGCCTACGGATGCGGCTTGGCCACAACGCGTTTGACACCCAACTGATCGAGAGTCCTATCCAATCCAAGGCTGTAGCCAACCACGTTCTTCTGGTACGCCCCCATCAGATCCGACATTTTCTCTCTGTTCTGACGATCATCTTCAAGGTGATCAATTAACTCAGCTTGCAGAAGCTTCGCGCTTTCCTTATCGAAGACCATCCTGCTTATCGTGGCGCGCCGTATTGAGTACTCGATCGCGTCCGCATGATCCTTGAAGCTATAGCTTTCGGCATCGGCCGCCAGCACATTCGACTCAGCCATCCCACTGAGATCAACCAGCTTCTTTGCTGCACCAGTCCCAAAATACCGCTCAATCTTAAAGTAGTGTGCAATCAACCTCTGATTCCATTGGCGGTTGAATTCCATGTAATCCAGCCAAGGACCGTCTTTCACTTCCTCCCATCCCTTTCCGTCCGTCGCCCATTGCAGCTGCTTCAAGGCCAAGTAGCCTTCGTTGAGGAGAATTACCGTTTCCTGAAAGGTAAGCTGGGCGCCTTCAGCGAACCTTTCAGCTTCGCTCTTCTCTGATATGTACGATTGCAGCATCAGACCGCACCCCAGAGTCAGGACAGAGCTGAGTACGGAAGAGACAACTGCAACAATTATGCTGGACCTTAGCGATGCGTCGGACATCCTTGACTCCTGGAGCGTTGATTCTGTGCGGATGAATCGCTTACACGATTGCCCATGATATCGGCTGGCCGGCGTCTGAACGCCAGCCCCACGCTCACCCTCACCGAACCCGATTCCGACCGCACTCCGACGACGCCCCCCACAGCATCACCCGCAGGCTCCCCAGGCGACGTTCGATGAGTGCTTCAAACGCAGATTCCCTGCACAGCAAAGTGGCGGCGGTCACCCTCGGCTTCTGGGTGATGAAGATCGCCGCCACCACGCTCGGCGAGACCGCCGGCGACCTGCTGTCGATGACGCTCAACCTGGGCTATATGGCCAGCTCGGCCATCCTGCTGACGGTCTTCGCCGGCCTGCTTACCCTGCAATTGTCGGCACGGCGCTTCCACCCGGTGCTGTTCTGGTCGGTGGTGCTGGCGACCAGCACCGCCGGCACGACCCTGTCGGACCTGATCGACCGCACCCTGGGGCTGGGCTACGCCACCGGCGCCAGCCTGCTGGCCGGCTGCCTGGCGCTGGTGTTGCTGGCTTGGCGGGTATCTGAAAAGTCGATCTCGGTCAGCAACATCGCATCGCGCCGCGCCGAAGGCTTCTACTGGACTGCCGTGCTGTTCTCCAACACGCTGGGCACCGCGCTGGGCGACTTCCTGGCCGACGATTCCGGGCTGGGCTTCACCGGCGGCGCACTGCTGATCGGCAGCCTCATCGCGCTCACCGCGTTCGCCACCCGCATCAAGGGCATCAACCGGGTCATCCTGTTCTGGATCGCGTTCGTGCTCACCCGCCCGTTCGGCGCCACCTTCGGCGACCTGCTCACCAAGCCGCTGGAAAAGGGCGGCCTGGGCTTCGGTACGGTCGGCTCGTCGCTGGTGCTGTTCACCATTCTCGCCACGTTGGTGGCGCTGCCGATGCTGCAGCGTAAGGCGCAGCCAGCCAACTAGCGCGCCGTCCAGCCCCCATCCACCGGCAGCGCCGTGCCGGTAATCTGCGCCGCAGCGTCCGAGGCCAGGAACACCACCATCTCGCCCAGCTGCTCGGGCGTCACGAACTGCAACGAAGGCTGCTTTTCAGCCAGCAGCGCGCGAGCGGCGGACTCCTGATCCGTGCCTTCCTTCTCCGCCAACGCGGTGATCTGCTGCTCGACCAGCGCCGTTCGCACCCAGCCCGGGCAGATGGCGTTGGCGGTGATGCCGGTGCCCGCATTCTCCAGCGCGGTCACCTTGGTGAACCCCACCACGCCATGCTTGGCCGCCACATAGGCCGACTTGTTCACCGAGCCCACCAACCCGTGCACCGACGCGATGTTGATGATGCGGCCAGCGCCCTGCTGCTTCATGTGCGGCAAGGCCGCCGCCGTGGCATGGAACACCGCCGACAGGTTCAGCGCCAGGATCGCGTCCCACTTGTCGACCGGGAATTCCTCGATCGACGCGGTGTACTGGATGCCCGCGTTGTTCACCAGGATGTCGATGCGGCCCATCGTTGCAACTGCGCGGTCGATCATTCCGCGCACCGCCTCGCCCCGGGAAAGGTCCGCGCCATCGTGCACCACCCGCACGCCGAACTCAGCTTCCAGGCGGGTACGGATGCGTTCGATCTCCGCCGCATCGCCGAAGCCATTCAGCACGATATCGGCACCTTGCCGCGCCAGCGCCGTGGAGATGCCAAGACCGATACCGCTGGTGGAGCCGGTGACCACCGCAACCTTTCCACTGAACATGGGTGAGTTTCCATCGGGGGTAGGACGCCAGTGTAGCGTTATCGGCCTCCGCACCCTCCTCCTATGTGCCCACGTCCAACGAGTACGCCAGCAGGAACTCCCTGGCGTACTCATTCCCCGCCTGCGCCGAAGCGCGGATCAGGTACACCGCACGTGGCACGTCGCTGGGGACACCCTTGCCATGGAACAGCGCCAGGCCAAACTCGTACATGGCCGACGGATAGCCGGCCTCCGATGCCCGCTCAAAATGCGCGACCGCCCGCATGACGTCCTGCTCGACGCGGTCACCGGTCAGCAGGCACAGCCCTACCGCATGGATCGCCGGCATATAGCCCTTGTCTGCGGCCTGCCTGAGGGTCGCGAAGCTGTCCGCCTCGGCATGTGCGTGGTCCTCCCCCACAGGCATTGAGGAAGAGAGAAACAACGCTTCAGCACAGCCGCGTGCAAGCTGCGGGGCCAACAGCCGTCGCGCCTCGGCAATGTCACCACGGTCGAGCACCGCATCGAAGTCGGTCGTGAGCTGGGTTGGCATGTCCGTCATGGCGCAGGCGTCCTTCCTGTTCGCGGGCATCCATTCGCCCGGCTGACAGTATGCCTGTACCAGGCCAGGGCATTGCGCCAGCCCCACAAGACCGGGTGACCAGCAGACTCTCCGCGTCCATCGATGTTGGCCCTATAGTCAACGCCATCCACCCAAGGATGGCCCGATGAACCCCTGCAACGCCCTACTGCCTGCCGCCCTGATCGCGCTGCTCGCTCCCGCTACCAGCGTGGCCGCACCGGCCGCACAACCGGCCACACAGCTCACCACCGGCAGCGTGCGGCTGGATATTGCCAGCGGCCGTGTCGAGGGCGATGTCTGCATGTCCAACCTCCCAGCCGAATCAAGGGGCGCGTTCGTACTCAACGCAGGCCTGAACGTCGCACGGGTCACAGATGGCGAGGGTAAACCGGTCGGGTTCGATGGCTGGTACGACCCGGGCGTGGATGGCGAGGCGCGCGTCTACACCCTGGCCGAGCCCACCACCGCGGTCTGCGTGCAGTACGTGGGCGCGTTCCCGCTGTACCCGAAGCACGATGCCCTGGGCGACTTCAAGGGCATGATGGCCTTCAACGGCGACAGCGCCCGCTTCACCGAACAGTCCGCATGGCTGCCGCAGGCATTCGATCCCAAGGCCCGCGTGCGCAGCAACGAAAGCCGCTACGACCTGCAGATGGACTGCGCCGGCTGCCGCTTCCTGTATCTCAACGGCAGCCCGGCCATCGAAGGCGCGCAGGGGCGATTCCGCAGCGACACCGCCCGACCGATCCTGCTGTTCGGCGGCAGCGGCCCGATCACCCGCACCGCGCAGGTCACCATCCTCAACGAGACCCTGCCCACGGCCAAGGTCGATGCACTGTCCAGCACGGTGCAGAAGGTAGCCGACGTGCACAGCCGCTACATGGGCATGCCGCTGGCCGACCGCCCCACCTTCCTGCGCATGGTCACGCTCGACCAGATCGAGCGCGATCGCGAAGGCAGCGAATGGGGCTTTGCCACCTGGCCCACGATCGCCATGAGCGGCAGCATCAGCAACGTGGCCGACTCCCTGCTGGCTGGTGGCGAACATGCCGAACGGCGCGTGCAGTACATCGCACACGAAATGGGCCATTACTATTTCGGCACACTGAACCATCCGCAGGGGCCGTATTTCTGGGTGCTGCTGGAGTCCAGCGCCGAGTTCCTGTCGATCAAGGCGCTGCGCGAGATCAGTGGCGATGCCGCGGCCGATCGCTATATCGCGCGACTGCAATCGGCCATCGACACGCAGGACAAGCCGCTGCCAGCATTCGATGCCATCGACAGCAACTCCGATCTGGGCGAGATGTATCGCTACGTCTATGCCCCCTTGCTGTTGCTCTCGCTGGAGAAACAGGTGGGCGAAGCGAAGATGCAGGCCTTCATGCGCGGGCTGCTGGCCGCGCCGTCGCCGAGGAACTGGGCCGAGCTGCAGACCATCGCACTGAAGGCCGGCATCGACGCCAAGGCCTGGGAGCGTTGGCGGGCAAGCTGTGTGGCTGGCGGCAGGCAGAGTTGCCAGTAGATCCACGCCATGCGTGGATTCACTCCCTCAACGCCCGCACAACTGAATCGCCCAGCACCGTGGCCAAGGCAACTCGCCCCCCTGGCCCTCCATTTGCCAATCAGCGCCGCTGATGTCCGCGCGCAATCAGAAGAACAGACCCGCCTGATCCACAGTCGCCAGTGGATTGGCCTTCCGCACCGCCTCCAGGAAGAGCAGGAAATCGCGATTGAACAGCGTCAGGTTGTTGGTGAACGTTACGCACTTTCTGCCCGATGCTTTGCTGAAGCACACCTGCCACACATAGCGCCCGTAGATCTTGTCGGAGGTGCGAGTGACTGAGGTGATGTGCGAAAGCGGAACCGCCGTGGGCACCGGGCCACGCCGCAGGTAGAAGGACTCCGCATCAAAGAAGTAGTGCTCCCGATCCTCTTTTCCATCCACCATCACCAAGGTCATGGACCTGCCGGAAATCCGGCGCGGGGCATGCAAATGCAGCCCCGATTTCACAGACGAGCGAGCAGTTGCTGACATTCGCCGAAGGGTGAACCAGAGGATCACCAACGGAAGGGCCGCGAGGACAATGAAACCTACGGTCTTCAAAACAGTTTCCATCGTGCTGGGCACACAGATCTCCAGGATGAACTTTCAGGCGATACCCAAGTAGATACACGCCACGCGTGGATGACTCTCCCTCAACGCCTTTTCACTTCCAATGATCCGGCCCCAGGAACGGCAGGCTCAACACAAACACCGGAACCGCCACAGGAACCAGCGCCGCGCCCAGCACCTTGCCCGCCGCCGACCCCACACCCGGCTTGTCCTCCCTCTCCGGCAGGATCCGCTGCGCCCGCGCATTGATCGGCTGTGCCAGCTTCCCCTTCTCCGCCAGTGCCACAGCATCCGGCAACTGCACCTGCTCGCCGTCGCCCTCGAACAGCGCGCTGTAATAGCTGCCGCCCTTCCTTGAAAGATTGCAGGCGCGATCAAACGCCAGCGCGTAGCGGGTCCGGTCCATCGGCAGGTAGTAGCGCGCCCGCTCCTCCACGGCCTTGGCCTCACGCGGGGGGACCTCAATCCGCTCCAGCTTGAACTGCGCGGCCTGCTCCGCCGTCACCTGCTCCGGCCGCAGCAGCAGCGCATAGCTGCCGTGCACCTTGGACTTGTTGGCCGGGTCGCGCCAATCCTCATGGAAGTACATCTGCGCGCAGGCCACCGCCTCGCGCAGCGGGCTGTCCATCAGCGCCCGGTACTCGCGGAACGGCGCGGCATTGAAGCGCATCGGCTCGTCATAGCGCGGCAGCAGGTACAGCTGGCCGTCGTCGGCCACGAACGCACTGGTGATCTCGCGGCTTGAGGCGTGCTCCTCCGGGCCACTGGCACAGCCGGACAGCAGGCCAAGGCACAAGGCGGGGAGAATGAAAAAAGACGTTCGCATGTCGTGTTCTAGAGCTTCCGTGGAAAACCGGCCCCGCCCAGAAGGACGAGGCCAGTCCGCCATGGTGCCACGGCACCGCACGCGATGCAGAGCCCCGCCTTACTTCAACCGCTCCACCAACCGCTGCCCCACCTCCAACGCCGAGGCCGGGTTCTGCCCGGTAATCAGCTCGCGGTCCACCACCACATGCCCGGTCCACGGCGTGGTGTTGCTGCTGAACGTCGCACCCGCCCGCTGCAACGCAGTCTGTGGGTAGAACTTCATCTCACCGCCGCCCAGCAGCGGCTTGGCCTGCGCCTCTTCCTGGTTGCTGATCACCGTCATCTGGTAGCCGCTGTAGATCCACTTCGGCACGGCCGGCATCGCACCCGCTTCCAGCTTCGCCACAAAACCACCCGCATCCGGCAACGTGGACAGCAGCGCGATCGGCCCATGGCAGACCAGCGCGGTGGTCTTGTTGCGCTGGTGGAAGTCGGCCAGCAGCCGGCCCAGCGCCGGGCTCTTCAGCAGGTCCTGCATCGGCGCGTGGCCACCGGGAATGTAGACCGCATCGAACCGCGCGTAGCCCTGCTGCTCCACGCGCGCCAGGCTGACCACCGGCGAGGCGGTCGGCGAGGTCAGCGCCAGTTTCTCCATCAGGTCCTTGTGCAGTTTCAGCTGCGCGGCATCGTTGCCGAAGTACGCCGGCGTCACCGAGGACGCATCCACCGTCGGCGCCCGCCCCTGCGGCGTGGCGAAGGTCACCTCGTGGCCCGCGTCCAGCAGCAGCTTGACCGGCTGCATCAGCTCGTTGAGATAGAAGCCGGTGGACAGCACCTTGCCGTCCTTCAGGTCCAGGTGGTTCTCGTCGGACAGCACCACCAGCACGTTGGCGGCCTGCGCGCCGGTCGCGGCCAGGGTCAGGGCCAGCGCTGCGGCCAGCCGGGTCATCGGGTTCATGGGGAGCTCCTATCGGGGAATGGCGGCCACTTTATTCATCGCCCCAGCGGCGATAAATTGGCTCCATCGCAAAACATCTGTTCCCCGGAGAGCCAAATGAGCCGCAAGTTCGACTACCTGGGCGATGTGGAGGTGTTCCTGGCGGTGATCGAGCACGGCTCGTTCACGGCCGGCGCGGTGGCGCTGTCCACCACGCCCTCGGTGCTGAGCCGCGCCGTCACCCGCCTGGAAGCGCGGCTGGGCCGGCAGCTGCTGCAGCGGACCACCCGCCGCGTGGGCCTGACCGACGCAGGGCGGCTCTACCTGGAACAGGTGCGCACCGCCTTCGGCCTGCTGGACGACGCCGAGCGCGACGTACTGGCCCAGGACGGTGCGCTGGCCGGCCGCGTGCGCCTGAGCGTGCCCACCACCTATGGTCACTACCGGCTGCCGCCCGTGCTGGCGCGCTTCGCGCAGCAGTACCCGCAGGTGCAGGTGGAGCTGAACATCACCAACCGCAATGTGGACCTGGTGGCGGAAGGCTTCGACCTGGCCATCCGCCTGGGCCAGCTGCCGGACAGCGGGCTGGTGGGTCGGAAGCTGGAAGATGCGCCGCTGCTGCTGGTGGCTTCGCCGGACTATCTGCAGCGCCATGGCACGCCGCAGACGCTGGACGACCTGCAGCAGCACCTGTGCCTGCCGTTTGTGATGCCGCGTACTGGGCGGCTGGCGCCGTGGATCTTCCGCGACGGCGGGCGCGACGTGGACTGGCTGCCGCGTTCGTCCATCGAGACCTCCGACGATGTACTGGGCGTGGTGTCGCTGGCCGAACAGGGCATCGGCATCTGCCAGAGCTATGCGTTCATCGTGCGCGAGCGGTTGCGGCGCGGGCAGCTGGTGGAAGTGCTGCCGCAGCTGCGCGGGCGGTCGAGGCCGTTCTCGGTGATCTACGCGCCGCATCGGCGCCAGTCGGCGGCGGCAAGGGCGATGATTGAGTTGCTGGTGGGGAATGCGCGTGAGGATGGCGCTGGTTGAAGCCGCTAGGCTCGCTGGCGGTGTCGGGTTTGAACCGATTTTCGGGGTGTGCGGCCGATCGCGGGCCGTTGCTTGGCGAGGCGGACTAAGAACTGTTGCAAAGCAAGCTGTCGCGCTATTCGCTTGTGGTGTGGTCGATTGCGGCACTTGTATTCGCAATCGACAGAGCAACTGCGCGAATGCGTCTGCTGAAGTCGCGGCCTGCACGAATGGTGCGTGCAACAATAGCTCCTCGCTCTCGGATTCCGCGATTCCTTCGCGAATTTCTATTGGCATTCAGAGCGACGGCGTAAACACCATGACGCGCCACCGACAACGGGTGGCCGGGTCTGCAAACCCGCATTGATGTACGCGTCTGTAGTTTGCGCTTGCCCGCCGGCACCGCCCTTAACCGGTGCCGGCGGGCAATCCGTCGGCCTTTCTGGCGGGCGGTGCGTGGGGATCTTCGGATCCACCGGTTCTATGACGCTACATCATCCCGGTTTGCAGCCATGCATCGTCCGCCACCTCTTCACGGTGGCGCTGTTAAGCACAGCCACGGAAGCCGACGCTATGAACGAATCCGATACCTTCACCTCGTACACCGTTGTTGAGCCCATCAACGACGACACGCCCCTGCCCGACCTGAACTCCCTGCTTGGCATCCTCAAGCGCATGCGCGGCTGCGAGGGGGCTGATGGGCATCCTTGGCCAGAAACCGATGTGTCACCTGGCCGTCGCGTGAGTCTGGCCAGGACCGAGCGCGCGATGGTGGGAGCGCTGACGGTACTGGAGCTGCTGCACGCGGCAGACCGCTGCCGGGTGGCAGCGGATCCGGAGCGGCATCTGGATGAGGGGGTTGTGGATGGGCTGTTTCTGGCTTGCCGGGGATTGGTTGAGTGGGCTTGTCAGGAGGTTCGGCCAGACTAACAGCCGCCGGGACGTGGCTAGTGCGCTTCCAAGACGCCAAGACCCGTCGACAAATAGCACTCGATCTAGATTAGATTCAGGCCTGTACCGCTCTTTCTTCCAGTCCAGCAGCTAGAGAATCAGCGTCTCAAGCATCCATCGAAGGACACTTGAGACGCATACTAATCGACCTTTCTCATCCCTTGCGTGGCAGCGAAATACTAGCCCTTTGCCACTTCGGTCAAAAGATCACCAACCGAGCGCGCAACCACATACCGGGCCGGGTTCTCCCCCACCCCCAGCGCAGTGAAATGCGCCTTGCCGCATTCGATCTTGGCGCTTTCCTTGTCGCGCAGGTCATCGGTGAACAGGCTGCTCTTGGTTTCCACCACAAAGTACAGGTGCTGAGTTCCGTCTTCTTCTACCAACACGGCCCAATCGGGGTTGTATGTACCCAGCGGCGTGGGCACTTTGAACCAGCCTGGCAGCTTGGCGTAGAGCTTGATGGCGTCGTTCTTCTCCAGCCCATCGGCGAAGTCGCGTTCGGTGGTCGAGTCGTATACCACATGCTCATAGACCGACTTCTGTGTATCCAGCAACATGTTCTTGAGATAGCCGGTGAGCTCTTCCTTCTCGAACAGCTCCTGCGCATAGACATGCTGGTCACCCAGCTTCTGGTACTTGATGCCATCGACCAGGGCCAAGCGCTTGCAGCGGTTGATGGTTTCGGTGGTCAATTCGATGAACTGCTGCGGATTGCGCTTGAAGTCGTCAAGGCGGCCGCTTCCCGTCAGGATGCTGACGAGGCTGCGCCGGGTGAGCTGGGTGCGGTCCTGCAGGTCGGTCAGCAAATCCGGCAGCTCGATATCCGCCTCGTCCAGCACCACGGTCGCCGCGCCCGCCTTCTCTGTCGCGGCGACACCTGCCTGGCCGATAGAGATGTCAGCCTTGCGCCATTGCAGCCGTGCCTTGGCAATCACCGGGGCATTCTGCAACGCTGCGATGCAATCCGCCACCAGCTTGGCGTTATCGAACTGCACGCGGTACGTTGTCTGGTGCTTGATCCGGTCCCACAGTGCCTTGAACTCGTCGCTCAGATAAACGGCCTTGCCATCTTTGCCCTTGCGAAGCGGCACTTGCCTGCGCTCATCGGCATTCTTGATGTCTAGCCGGCCAGACAGCTTGCGCAGCACTTCGGCAATCTGGGCTTTCTGCGCATCAAACTCGGCCGGCAGTCCCAGGGTGCCATTCTTCAGCGCCGTTTTCAGTGAATCCTGCACCTTGCCCTTGGCATCGATATGTCCGGCAGCTTTCAGGTGCTCCCACAGTGCCTTCGATTGCTCCATGCCCAACGGTGCGGCATGTCCATCAGCGCCGGTCACGGCAATGGCGGCAAATTGGTGCGGCTCCACAATGCCAAAGCGGATGCCCGTGTCTTTCTCGATTTCCTTCTGCAGGTTCTCGGCAAACTGTTCGTAGTTTTCCGTAGCTACCACAGTCAGGGTGTTGACCTCGAAACCGCGCACCCGCTCGCCATTCTGGTTGACGCACAGACGCAGGCCGCGACCAATGGTCTGGCGTCGCTCGCGCTCGGTCTGAATGTCGCGCAAGGTGCAAATTTGGAACACGTTGGGGTTGTCCCAACCCTCCTTGAGCGCAGAGTGGGAGAAGATGAACTTCAGCGGTGTGTTGAAGGACAGCAGTTTTTCCTTCTCCTTCATGATCAGGCTGTAGGCCCGTTCGGCATTCTCCCGGTTGCCCGCATTGTTCTCGGCGGTGTCAGTCCAGCCGCCCTTCTTGTCGATGGAGAAATAGCCGTTGTGCACTTCCTCGGCGGCGGACGCCAAGTCGATCTCGGCAAACAAGCTCTGGTTGGCCGGCAACTTGGCAGCACGGCAATACTCCTCCTCAAACATCTGCGCATACACGCCCTTGACTGGCTGGCCGTCCGCACCGTACTGACGGTACTTGTCCACCGCATCGATGAAGAACAGGCTCAATACCTTGATTCCCAAGGGGCGCAGGTGCTTTTCCTTGTCCAGATGTTCCTTGATCGTGCGGCGGATCATCTCGCGCTGCACGGCCAGCGCATCCACATCACCGTGGGCCTGCCCAAGCTGCAAAAATACTTCGCCGCCAGGGTAACGCAGCTCCATGAACTCTTCGCCCTTGGCCGTATTGATCACGCCCACCCGAAAACCGGCGTAGATCGCGCGGCCATCGGCGCTCTGCTGAAGGTCGTCACCATCGCTGACCGTCACCTCAACCCGCTGCACGCGAGTGGTGGCCTGTTTATCCAGCTCGACGTTGGCGCTGATGTGGCCTCGCTTGTTCTGCACCTTCACCAGGCGCACGAAAGGCTTGTTGTGCGCATCCTCTACCGTGGCCGACGCCACCTCAATCTGTTTGACTAGCTTGCGCTCATAGGCATCCACTGCATCCAAGCGGAACACCATGTGGTGCTTGTCGACATGGGTGGCGGAGTAGCGCAGCGTGCAGAGTGGGTTCATCGCATCCAGCGCTTCCTTCCCCCGGCCTTCTAGGCCGCCATCCACGCTTTGTGGCTCATCCACAATGATGATTGGCCGGGTTGCCTTGATCAGGTCGATGGGCTTCTCGCCACCGGTCTTCTCGTTCTCTTTGTAGAGGCTGTTTACATCCTTCTTGTTGATGGCACCCACTGTCACCACCATGATCTGAATGTTGGAACTAGTGGCGAAGTTGCGCACGGGCCCAGGCTTTGCCGAGTCGTACAGGAAGTAATCGAAGGGCACGCCCGCATACAGCCCCTTGAAGTGCTCCTCGGTGATTTGCAGGGTCTTGTAAACACCCTCCTTGATCGCCACCGAGGGCACGACGATCACGAACTTGGTAAATCCGTAGCGCTTGTTCAGCTCGAAGATTGTGCGAAGGTAAACATAGGTCTTACCGGTACCGGTCTCCATTTCCACTGTGAAGTCGCCGGACGTCAGCGAGCCGGAAGGCGACAGGCCACCACGCAACTGGATGTCTGACAGGTTCTTGAGCAGCTCGTCGTCGAGCAGCGTCAAGCGATTGCCAGAGCCAAGGTCGGACTGTGCCACGCCCAATGACATCTGCGCTTCGTCGGGCAGCTTCATGGTCACCGTGAACTCGGTGCGACAAATCTCCTGACCACGGAAAAGATCGCACACGGCCTCTATGGCCTGCATCTGGTAGTCGAGGTTTGCCTCAAAATGCAGTTTCATAGACTCACACCCTCAACCAAACGGGAATTTTTATCGTGGCGGGCACTGTCTGGATCATCTATCGAAACCACGAGATTTAGCTGTTCAACATATTCTTTCGGCAAGCCGTGTTCCAGAGCACCGGCAATCACGAGGGCTTTGTACCAACCATAAGGCGCTAATGATTCATCTGTCGCTGTTGCCTGGTACGCCTTCGCAATGAGGCTGTTGCCGTCATGTAGGACCTGGGCCTCGATCTCTCCATATCCACGCCCGAGGCCCTCTTCACGGTCGAGAACGTCCTTATCAGAATTTTCAATTCGATAAAGTACGCCAATGACGCGCCTGCCCGGGCAGGCGACAACATCGCACTTCCCCGAGCCGTCTCTGCTTCGCTTGTGCCAGAGAAGTTCATGATCCACCAATTCAGCAACGCCCACGGGATCAGCAGAAGGACAGCGCTCCTGCAGACGGCTGGAAAGCATGTTGGAGCCATAAGCGAAATACAGAAAAGTACCTACTGGCATTACAGACTCCTTAGTTTCTGGATGCCGTACTGTTCCAGAATGGCAGCGAGGTTGGTCTTGACCACGTCATCGGCGAAGGCACTGTCGCGGAATACGCAAGTGGTATCGCCAGCGGGCGCCAGTTGCCTATGCCAGGAGATGATGCCTTGAGCAAGAGATTCCACCTGCCCACGAGTGATCTTCTCAGCCAAACAAGCCAGTAGGACGCCCCCGCCAACGGCATGCACATCGAGCCCTTCCACACTGCTCTTCACAATGGGCACGCACAGGTCGAGGCCGAGCTTGAGCAATAGTTCATAGAGCACATCGCCCTCACCGCGGCCCTCGAGCAAGTGATCCTGATGGTCGAACAGCGAGGCTTCCAGATCATCCGGCCTCGGGTTCCATGCGCGGATATTAGAGGTGTCGAGCTTGAAGACGCGGAAACCGGTATCGCCTTTCCAGCCGGGGTTATCGGCTTTGATTTTTGCTCCGGCGCGGCGCAGGCGCTCCTTGGTTAGCTCGGCGATGGTGCGCGGCCTTCCAATGCTGTCGCAGTATTCGGCAGCTGCCCTTTGGTTCTCAATGGATGGATAAAGCGGCTCCGGGATCTGCGCTAGAATGTATCGCCTACTGCCAGCATCTTTGGCATTCTGCTCCATCACAGCATGACCGCACGGACCCGACCCCGCAAAAAAGTCCAAGAAAATTCCATCATTTCCATGAGCCATCTGAACGACATATCTGATCAGATCCACGGGCTTTGGATAACCGTTGAAGAAAGCCCCAATTTCATTCAGCTGCGCAGTCGCCCTTTGCGCCCCACCAAACCCATTGAGAACAGAAATAACATGACTCTGGTAGTCAGATCGACGCTTAACAGCCTCAACCGAACCCGATCTTGATATTACAAATGAGGTCTCTTGACCCTTACTATCTGCAATTGGCGCGCAATCATTCTTGATAAATTCAAGAACTAAATCTTTTGAACTCCATCCACTTTCAACTATAACGGCGTTTGCCAGCCTTCCATTCTCAATGAATGCATCATCCAGATATGAAGGCCAAGGTGTCACCCTAGATGTTATGCAACCACTTTCAAAGTCAGCGGGAAATCCTTTAGGAAGGGCAATCTTGCTAACTGGATTTTTAGGCCCGTTCTTTACAATGGTATTTCTGATCTCTGGCCGAAATAATTTGCTATCCGCGGGCGTACTCGGATCCACTACCGGCGGGTGAGGGAATTTTTCCAACGACTTTGCATATAGCAGAATGTACTCGTGGCAAACTTTAACTTTTGCCTGATTATCAAAATTGCCGTCAGTGCGCCAACTGAACTGAGCCACGAAGTTCTCTTCACCAAAAATTTCGTCAAATAGCGCCCGCAACCGAGATACTTCAATATCGTCTATAGAGCAGAAAATAACCCCATCTTCACGCAGCAAATTCCTCGCAAGCTTCAACCGCGGGTACATCATATTCAACCAGTCGGTATGAAATCGCCCACCAGCCTCCGTATTGCTACTGACCTTCTGCCCGCCTTCAATTTGCCCGGTCAACTCCAGATAGCTCTTGATGCTGTCCTGAAAATTGTCCGGGTACACAAAATCCTTGCCGGTGTTGTACGGCGGATCGATGTAGATCAGTTTGACCTTGCCGGCATAGCTCTTTTGCAGCAGCTTGAGCACTTCAAGATTATCGCCCTCGATCATCAGGTTCTGGGACGTATCCCAGTCAACGCTTTCTTCCGGGCAGGGGCGCAAGGTACCCGTGCTGGGCGTGAGTGACAGTTGCCGCGCGCGGCGCTTGCCATGCCAGTTGAGGCCGTACTTTTCATCAGCATCGCTCACGGCCGCGTCGCCCACCAAGGCCTTGAGGACGTCCACATTCACGGCCACGCCGTCCGCGCCCTCGGTAATCAAATCCGGGAACAGCGCCTTCAGCTGTTCGATGTTGCTCGTCACCAGATCAGCGGATTGGGCTTCTGGGCTGGCTGCCGTGAATTTTTCCATGATCTTCTCCGTCATTCGTTCAATCTTCAAAGCTGTTGTTGTGCGGCGGCCAGTTCGGCCTCGAGACGCTTAAGCGTCAGGTTCAGTTCCACTTGGCGCGCCAGTTGCTTTTCTTTGGCCGCCGCAGTCCGCAGGCGACTGATCTCGCCTTCCAACCGCTGGCAATCAGCCAATGCCTGTCGGCGCACTACGGCCTGCTCGGGTGTTGCTGCGGCTCGATAAATCTGTGTTCGCCGCGCAGCGTGAAGGGTCTGCACGCATTCGATCCAGCCTTGGTAAAGGGCATGTAGCGAGGCCTGAGGCTGACGCGCGAGGGCAAGCGATTGCATGAAATCCAGCTCGATGTCGGAAGCCAACCTCGTATCTGCTCGAGATGTGCTATCGACTGCCCGAAACAGCGAGGACGACACTAGGTCGCCGTCAAGCACGATCTTGCCCGCCCCATTCTGCGCCCAGCGCTTATGCACCAGCGAGAGGATCAGCGTTGACCCATCAACCAGCAGCAACAGCACGGGATAAGGCACGGCCCGGTGCACCAATTGGCCAAGGCGTGAAAGGCTGGCTGGCTTGATGGCTCCGCGCAAGGTAGTAGCCAGCACCGCGACCTCCAGATATTCGCGCTGCGTATCGCAGTATACCGGCACGCCGATGGTGTTGGGCTTCAGGGCGGCCAGCCACTGAATGTCTTCAATCGCATCGGTGATCAAGCGCGTGTCAGACGCCGTGGGTGCACCGTTTTCCAGCAACAGCTTCTTGGGCACGCGCTGATCTACCCGTGCGCTATCGGGAAGACCCAGGGCACTGACGACATCCGACCCGTTCATCACGAAAGTGCGGATCCAAATGCCTTGACCGTTTCTTCGCTGTCGCGCCCGGCAATGGCTTTGCCCATGGCCTGTTCGATCAGCTTCAACAGTGCGGTGGCGCGTTGGCGGACAAACGCATCGAAGTCATCCGATCGCAGCGCAGGCACCGGAATCACGTGGGAGAGAAGAAACTCGTCCAGGCTATCGGGGGCCACCTGCTTGGCTTTCTGGATGCGGGCGAGGTACACGCTGGGCGCATCCCCGCTGATGAAGCGATTGGTGCCAGCGGCCAGAGGGGCCTTATTGACCACACTGTTCCATTTCTCCTTGGGCAACTTCTGCTTTTCGCACCAGGCACGGGGGAACACATGGTGGATGTCGATGGCGTTGTTGAAGTAGGTGTTGAGGTCGATCGGCGTACCGCTGACGAAATCCCGACCACCGTGTTTCATGAGCAAGGCTGCCAGCCCCTTGTAAGCGGCAGCAAGGCGGCTTTGCAGGGACAGCAGGCGTGTTGGTGCAAAGTTGGCGTCGCGCACCGTGCGCGGTTCGCTGCCACCTTCGACCCAGGCGACCACATCCTGAATGTCCATGCCGAAACGGGTTTCGTTTGCGCCGCCGTACAGCTCGCCCAGAACACCACTCCAGTACCAGCGCAGCAGCTTTTGCTTGACGCCATGTTGCGTTGTGCGGTCTGCCAGGTGCGCACAGATGGCCGACAACGGAACGAGCTGTGTGGCATACGGCAGGCTTCGGTCATCGAAGATTTTTTCCTCAGCCAGCAATTCGGCAGCCCGCTTGAAGCCTTTCTCCAAATCGGACTCCAGCGCCTTGAAGTCCGCCAGCGGCAACTTCAGCACGTCAGCGCGTTTGCAACTGACGGATGTGCCAAGCGCTTTGTGCCTTTGATAACTGGCCAGCAGCGTGACTGCGGTGAGAAAGCTGGTGCCATCCACTGCCATGAGTACATCGTGCTTGGCGGTTATTCGCTCCTGCCGTGCATCCCAGTCATCGCGCAGGTTGAATTCATCCGCTGCGAAGGTGGCGGTCATCAACTCAAACACCGTCAGCGTGACGCCGCCGGTATTGACCTTCTCGAAGACTTGGCACACGGCTTCGCGTGGCGTGTCTTGGGTCAGTTCGATGGCGGGCACCTTGAACTGTTGGAAGCGCAACCAGATTTCGTTGCGGAACCGCTGCATGAACTGCATGGCTTCCGCTGCGAACTGATGGTGTGCGCTGAAGCCGCTTTCCCAGGCCATGAACCCTTGGATGTCGAACAACAATGCCACGGGAAAGAGCCGCTGGCTGTACTGTCGGTCTGGCGTACTGACGTCCAGATCGACCTTTCGGCCGAAATCCGACGTGACTTGCAGCGTCTCTGGCACCGAGAGTACGGCATCTTCACGGTCCGCCGACTCATCCAGGCATTTGCTCATGTCGAGGAAATAAAGACGACGAATATCCGCGCCTTTCTCCGTGCGTGTCAGCACGGGCTGGCCGCTGCGCAGCGCCAGGTACATAGAGGTCAGGCGTTGCTGACCATCAAGCACGAGAGTCTTTGGAGCAGGCGCAGGCTGCAGGTTCACACTGGCAAACAGTCGGGGTTTGAATGGCACCCCACCTGCTTCCAGAAACATGACCGCGCCAATCGGGTAGGAGAGCGAGAGGCTTGCGATCAAGGACCGAATGTGATTGTCATCCCACACCCAACCGCGTTGGAAGTCAGGAAGCTGGATTTGTCCCGATGCAATTCCATCGAGGACATCTTTCAATGCAGGTTCGGCGGTGCGAAAGCTCATGCTGGTCCTTGTATTCAAATACTGAGCTGATCGGGCAACACAACGAGGAATGCCACCACCTCAAAGTCGCCGCTGCCGGCAAACTCGCCTTTCATGGCGTGCGTGCCACCGGGCGTGAACAGGCTGGCCACGGCTCGTTCCTCTTGCTTCCCGGCGACGGAGGCCACCGCCGCAGCGAGCAGCTTCTGGGCGTGGCGCATGTCCTCGCCGCCTTTGGTTGCCTTATCGAAGCGCGCGCAGGCACTGTCATCTGGCCGTTCGCGCCCGAGCGCTAGGCGCTTGAGGCGATCCAGGATGCGCTTGGCCTGCGGGTACTGCAGCAACACGGTGCTGTCATCGCTGACATGCACCAGGTAGTGCGGTGCGAGCGGGTAGTCGGATGTCGTGGCAGGCCTTGCCGCCGGGCCGCAGGCTTGCAGGCAGAAGATCACGCCGGGCGGAATGTCGGCATCCAGCGCGGTGGTGACGGCATAAGCGCCCAGCGGCTGGGTGTCCAGCTTGCCGGGGTGCGTTTTCAGGAACTGCGCCAGGTCGATGCGGAAGTCGGTCAGGGTGAGGTCGGTGATCGCCACGCCAGTCGACAGGTCTTCCATGTCGATCACCGTGTCCTGCAGCTTGAGCAGTTGCTTGCGCCGGTACTCCAGGTCGTTCATGGCGTTGCCGGACTGCTGCTCGATCAGGTTTTCTTCGCCAGTGGCCGAGACATCGAGCAGCACCATGCGGCCGCTGACGCGCTGCTCCAGGTTGATGTATTCCTCCAGCTCCATGTTGGGCCAGAAATTCACGAGCTGGATGCGCTGATTGGGCGAGCCGATGCGGTCGATACGCCCGAAGCGCTGGATGATGCGCACCGGGTTCCAGTGAATGTCGTAGTTGATCAGCCAGTCGCAGTCTTGGAGGTTCTGCCCTTCGGAGATGCAGTCGGTGGCGATCAGCAGGTCGATTTCGCCTTCATCCGCCAGGTCTTGCGGGCGCTCCTTGGCGCGCGGCGCGAAGGCCGAGAGCACGTCGCCCATGCGCTTACTTAAACCCGGCATGGTGGTTTGAATGCCGGCGCTGCCTGTGACGACCGCCGAATGCACAGCCAGCGTGTCCCTGGCCCAGGGGGCAAGTTGGGCGTAGAGATAGTGCGCCGTGTCAGAGAAGGCGGTGAACACGATGATCTTGCGGTTGGCTTTGCCATCGTGGGTGTTGATGGGCTGGGAGCATTTGCGGGCAATCATGTCGCGCAAGGCTGCCAGCTTGGCATCGCGCACGGAATCCACTTGGCGCGCCGCCGCCAGCAGGGTCGCTAAGCGGTTGCGGTCTTCCAGTAGGTCCTGCTTCCAGCGAATCAAATCCACATCGCCCAGCAGCACCTTGACTTTGCGGCCTACCAGCAAGGCCTCAAACGCCGGGTCGTCGATATCGACGTCGGCAATGTCAATTTCTTCCAGCGCTTCAGCATGGGACTCGATGCGTGCCAGCGTGTTCTCTACATCCTTGAGTTGGCGCTGTACGGTCAGGGTGAAGGCCGACACACAGCTTTCCATGCGTTTGAGCACGTTCACACGCAGCAGATGGATCAGGCTTTCTTCACGATCCGCCTGCCGGAAGAAACCTTCGCCGCCACGCACCTGGGTGCTGTACTTGGCGTCGTAGGCCGCCTGCTTGTGGGGCAGCACATAGCGCAGCGGCGCGTAGCTGGCGAGGGTGAGTCGGCGGATTTCCTGGTTGATGTCGCGGATGGCACGGAACTCGCCCGCAAGGTCTACGTCGGCCTTGATGTTGATGGGCGGCAGTCGGTCAGGGAAACGGCCGGTCTCGCTGGTGCCGTAGTACTTCTCCACATGCCGCCTGGAGCGGGCAATGGTGAGATGGTCCAACAGGGTGAAGTAGTCAAAGCCCAGCATCTCCACCAACTGGGTGGGGGTCTTCTCAGCTTCGTCCAGTGCCAGCCAGCGATTGAATTGCGCCTGCGCCTTGCGGGTCGTGGCCTCGATGCTGGCGATGCCGTGTTCCAACAGGGCGGTGTCATCGCCTTCGGTGGCAAAGGCAATCTGGTTGCGCAGGTCGCCCAAGCGGTTGTTGACCGGCGTGGCCGAGAGCATCAGTACCCGGGTCTTGACGCCTTCACGAATGATGCGTCGCATCAGGCGGTCGTAGCGCGATTCCTTGCCCTTGTGCGTGGCCTTGTTGCGGAAGTTGTGCGACTCGTCGATCACTACCAAGTCGTAGTTGCCCCAGTTCACATGAGACAGGTCGATGTCGCCCGACAGGCCGCCATCACGCGACAGGTCGGTGTGGTTGAGCACGTCGTAGTTGAACCGATCAGCCGCGAGGATGTTGCGCTTGTCGTTGGCCTTGTAAAGCGTCCAGTTGTCGCGCAGACGTTTGGGCGCCAGCACCAGCACGCGGTCGTTGCGCAGTTCGTGATACTTGATGATAGCTAAGGCTTCAAAGGTTTTGCCCAAGCCCACACTGTCAGCAATGATGCACCCCCCAAAGCGATTCAGCTTGTCAATGGCCCCGACCACGCCATCGCGCTGAAACCTGAAGAGCTTTTTCCACACAACGGTGTTGCGGATGCCGGTGGCGGAATTGACAATGCGCTCCTCATCCAGCCTGCCCCCGTTCTCACGGAACAAGTGATACAGCATCAAGTTGTAGATTGTGCATGGATCGCGGTGCTCGCCAAGGCCTCTTAGCGCTTCAAGAATCGATTCTTGTTTGCCTTCTGGCCCAGTGTAGGCTTCGACACCCTCCAGGCCGACCCACTGGCGATCGAACCACTGAGCGAGCTGCAAGGCTTCATCGGCAGTTTCTGAGGCTTGAATCAAATTCAGAGGATTACTCGGCGTCACGCCGAGACCTGAAGTGCTGAAAGAGAATGATCCCAGTACGGCCTGTGCAGGCACCCCCCCATGCACCCGCATGACAGCAGCTCCCTGCGGGACCGATCCTTTTGCTAAACGCAGGTCCACCTTCTCACTGATCCATTTCGCACACTGATTTGCCAACCAACGTGCCTGCAGGCGATTTCTCTCGGCACGATCATCATCCGTACCGAGTAGATCAAGAGATTCACTGTCGGCAGGAACGATTAGTCGGACTCGCTCCACGGAGCAAAGCGCCTCTCGGAGTTGTGCAAACGCGTAGAGAGAGAACGAAGGCGTTACGCAGTCAAGCCGATTTCCCGGTTCAAGAAAGGGACGCATCAGATCAAGCACGCGTTGCGAACCAGCATTCGAAATTAGCCTCATACCCCTCTCCCCTTGAATCTCTGAGGCGCCGCGAATTAAGCTCCATCGCTAACTCGCCTGAAGCGGCCACGGCATCCAGTTGCCAGAGAGGGATTAAATCACAAAAAAGCCCGCAGTTACGCGGGCTTGGGGCAGCCGCCTAAGTTTATAGGGGCCTCAACTGAGGTCCAACTCATTCCCACTCAATAGTCGCCGGCGGCTTCCCCGAGATGTCATAAACAACCCTCGACACCCCCCGCAACTCATTGATGATCCGGTTGCTCACCGTACCCAGGAACTCATACGGCAGATGCGCCCAATGCGCAGTCATGAAGTCAATCGTCTCCACCGCCCTTAGCGCAATCACCCACTCATAAGCCCGCGCATCACCCACCACGCCCACCGACTTCACCGGCAGGAACACGGCAAACGCCTGGCTGGTCTTGTCGTACAGATCGGCCTTGCGCAGCTCGTCGATGAAGATGGCATCGGCCTTGGCCAGCAGTTCGGCGTATTCGCGCTTCACTTCGCCCAGAATGCGCACACCCAGGCCCGGGCCCGGGAACGGATGGCGGTAGACCATGGTGCGCGGCAGGCCGAGCTCGACGCCCAGGCGGCGCACTTCATCCTTGAACAGCTCGCGCAGCGGCTCCACCAGGCCCAGCTTCATGTGCTCCGGCAGGCCGCCCACATTGTGGTGGCTCTTGATCACGTGCGCCTTGCCGGTCTTGCTGCCGGCCGACTCGATCACGTCCGGGTAGATGGTGCCCTGCGCCAGCCACTTGGCGTTCTTCAGCTTGTTCGACTCTTCGTCGAAGATCTCAACGAACAGGTTGCCGATGATCTTGCGCTTGGCTTCCGGGTCGCTCACGCCTTCCAGCGCCTTGAAGCAACGGTCCGCGGCGTTCACGCGCACGACCTTCACGCCCATGTGCTCGGCGAACATCGCCATCACCTGGTCGCCTTCCTGCCAGCGCAGCAGGCCGGTATCCACGAACACGCAGGTCAGCTTCTCGCCGATGGCCTTGTGCAGCAGCGCCGCCACCACGGACGAATCGACGCCGCCGGACAGGCCCAGGATCACTTCGTCATCGCCCACTTGATCTCTTACGCGGGCGATCTGGTCGTCGATGATGTTGGCGGCGGTCCACAGGGTCTGGCAGCCGCACACGTCCACCACGAAGCGGCGCAGCAGCGCCTGGCCCTGCAGGGTGTGGGTCACTTCCGGGTGGAACTGCACGCCGTACCAGCGCTTTTCTTCGTTGGCCATGGCGGCCACCGGAATGCGGTCGGTGGTGGCGGTGATGGTGAAGCCCGGCGGTGCAACGGAGACGTGGTCGCCGTGGCTCATCCAGACATTCAGCTTCGGCTCGCCGCCGTGGTCGCTCAGGCCCTTGAACAGTGCATCGGGGTTGATCACGTTCACTTCGGCGTGGCCGAATTCGCGCTGGTCCGCCGCTTCGGTGGCACCGCCCAGCTGCGCGGCCAGGGTCTGCATGCCGTAGCAGATGCCGAAGATCGGCAGGCCGCTGTCGAACACTTCCTGCGGCGCGGCCGGGGCACCCGGCAGCGTGGTCGATTCCGGGCCACCGGACAGGATGATGCCCTTGGCGCCGAACGCCGCGATCTCGGCCGGGTTGTGGTCCCAGGCCCAGATTTCGCAGTAGACGCCCAGCTCGCGGATGCGGCGGGCGATCAGCTGCGTGTACTGCGCGCCGAAATCGAGGATGAGGATCTTGTCGTTATGGATGTTGGTCATGGTGCCCCGGCAATGCAGTAGGGAAAACGAAATCAGATTTACGGCGGCAGATGGAGAAAGAGGAACGGGAAGTGCTTCCCCGTTCCTCTTTGCTCGGCCCGCGTCAGGCGCGGTAGTTCGGCGGCTCTTTGGTGATCGTCACGTCGTGGACGTGGCTCTCACGCTGGCCGGCGCCGCTGATCTTCACGAACTTGGGCTTGCTGCGCATGTCTTCGATGGTGGCGCAGCCCACGTAGCCCATGGTGGCGCGCAGGCCGCCCATCAGCTGGTGGATGATGCCGCCCACCGGGCCGCGATACGGCACGCGGCCTTCGATGCCTTCCGGCACCAGCTTGTCGGCGGTGGCGGCGTCCTGGAAGTAGCGGTCCTTCGACCCCTTCTCCATGGCAGCCAGCGAACCCATGCCGCGGTAGCTCTTGTACGAACGGCCCTGGTACAGCTCGGTCTCGCCCGGCGATTCCTCGGTACCGGCCAGCAGGCCGCCGACCATGATGGTCGAGGCACCGGCGGCCAGCGCCTTGCCGATGTCGCCCGAGTAGCGGATGCCGCCATCGGCGATCAGCGGGATGCGGTCCTGCAAGGCTTCGGCCACCAGGTCAATGGCGGTGACCTGCGGCACGCCGACGCCGGCAACGACGCGGGTCGTGCAGATCGAGCCCGGGCCGATGCCGACCTTGACGGCGTCCGCGCCGCTGTCCAGCAGCGCCAGTGCGGCTTCGCCGGTGCAGATGTTGCCACCGATGACCTGCACGTTCGGGAAGTTCTTCTTGACCCAGCTGACGCGGTCCAGCACGCCCTGCGAGTGGCCGTGCGCGGTATCGACCACGATCACGTCCACGCCGGCGGCGACCAGCGCTTCCACGCGGCGATCGGTATCGCCACCCACGCCGACGGCAGCGCCGACCAGCAGGCGGGTCGACAGATCCTTGGCAGCGTTCGGGAAGTCGGTGTTCTTCTGGATGTCCTTGACGGTGATCAGGCCACGCAGTTCGAACGAATCGTTGACCACCAGCACCTTTTCGATGCGGTTGCGGTGCAGCAGCTGCAGCACTTCGTCGCTGGCGGCGCCTTCCTTGACCGTGATCAGGCGATCCTTCTTGGTCATGATGTGGCGGACCGGATCGTCCAGCTCGGTCTCGAAGCGCATGTCGCGGTGGGTCACGATGCCGGCCAGCTGGCCGTCGCTGCCCACCACCGGCACGCCGGAGATGTTGTGCGCCTGGGTCAGGGCCAGCACGTCGCGGATGGTGGTTTCCGGGCCGACGGTGATCGGGTCGCGGATGACACCGGCCTCGAACTTCTTGACCTTGGCCACTTCCGCGGCCTGCTGTTCCAGGCTGAGATTCTTGTGGATGATGCCCATGCCGCCGAGCTGGGCCATGGCGATGGCCAGGCGGGCTTCGGTGACGGTATCCATCGCGGCGGACAGGATCGGAAGCTTCAGCTTCAGGTCTCGGGTCAACCGCGTTTCGAGGTTGACGTCCTTGGGCAGGATGGTCGAGTGGGCGGGGACGAGCGAGACGTCGTCGTAAGTGAGTGCTTCAGCCTGGATGCGCAGCATCGGCATACCCGAGATGTGGGGAAGCGCGACATTTTACCCCTTTTTCGCGCCGCGTGGCAGGGGGTAGATGCGACGCAGTGTCGCGCCGGCGGCGATTGGTTCAGGGCGGCTTGGGTGGGTGCCAACCTTGGTTGGCACGATGCGTCCGGCACCGGCACCCCAGATGGGCCGATGGCCCCGATGGATGTGTGCCAACCAAGGTTGGCACCTACCAGGAGCAGGCCAACAGTCGGCACCCGCCCCAAAGGTCAGCTCAGCGCTTCCGCGGCTTCCAGGGTGTTCTGCATCAACGTGGCCACGGTCATCGGGCCCACGCCGCCCGGCACCGGGGTGATCCAGCTCGCCCGCTGGGCGGCCGCCTCAAACCCAACGTCGCCCACCAGGCGGCCGTCATCCAGCCGATTGATACCCACGTCGATCACCACCGCGCCCGGCTTCACCCACTCGCCCGGCACGATGCCCGGGCGGCCCACCGCCACCACCAGGATGTCGGCGTTGCGCACGGCCTGTTCCAGCACGTCCTTGGGGGTGAACTTGTGGCAGCTGGTCACGGTGCAGCCGGCAATCAGCAGCTCCAGGCCCATCGGGCGGCCGACGTGGTTGCTGACGCCGACGATGGTAGCGTTGCGGCCACGCACCGGCTGGTCGGTGTGGCCCAGCAGCGTGGTGATGCCGCGCGGGGTGCACGGGCGCAGGCCGAACTCGCGCAGGGCCAGGTGGCCGACGTTTTCCGGGTGGAAGCCGTCCACGTCCTTGCGCGGGTCGATGCGCTGGATCAGCCGGCGCGCGTCGGGGATGCCCGGCAGCGGCAGCTGGATCAGGATGCCGTTGATCTTCGGATCGGCGTTGAGCTGGTCGATCAGGTCGAGCAGCTCGGCCTCGGTGGTACCGGCCGGCAGATCGTAGTCGTGCGCCTCGATGCCGACCTTCTCGGCGGCGCGGCGCTTGTTGCGCACGTAGACGGTCGAGGCCGGGTCCCCACCGACCAGCACCACGGCCAGGCCCGGGCGGCTGCCACCGGCGGCCACGCGAGCGTCGACGCGCACCTTCAGGCTGTCGAGCAGGTCCTCGGCAATGCGGCGGCCATCAAGGATGCGGGCAGGATGCTGGGGGGCGGAATCGTTCATCGGGGGCAGGCGTGGGGCGGCGGGGACGCTATTGTCCCCGATTCAGGCCCCCTCGCCCACCGCCGTGCGCCGACTCCGCGCACCGGTAGTGCCGGCCGCTGGCCGGCAACCCCATGACGTCGGAACGTTTCCGTATCCGCCGGCCAGCGGCCGGCACTACCAACCACCGGCTCCGGCAATTCCCCACACGGGTAGTGCCGGCCGCTGGCCGGCACCCCCATGACGGCGGAACGTTTCCGCATCTGCCGGCCAGCGGCCGGCACGACCGGGCTTTATTCTTCCTCCTCCGGCACGTCCTGCGGGTTCAACGTCTTGCTTGCCCGCTTCGGCGCGGTGAACGGCGTCGGCGTCGGCACGCCCTGGCCGGAGTTGCCGAACACCATCTTGGCGCCGGCGTTCAAACCACCACCCGCAATTTCCAACTCAAATCGCTCGGCATCGCGGCGGCGGATCTGCTCGGCAATCTCCACCGCGTCGTCCTCATCCGCACCCAGTTCCACCAGCGCGGCTTGGCCGAACAGCACCGCCGATTCAAACGTCTCGCGGATCTGGAAATCGACACCGGCATGGATCAGCCGCAGCGAATGCTCGCGGTCGAACGAGCGCACCATCAGCTTGGCCTGCGGGAACTCGTGCGACACCAGTTCGACGATGCGGTCGGCGGCCTCGGCCTTGTCCACGCACACCGCAATCGCACGCGCGGTGGCCGCGCCCGAGGCATGCAGCACGTCCAGTCGCGTACCGTCGCCGTAATAGATCTTGAAACCGAAGCGCGCGGCGCTCTGGATCATCTCCACATCGTTGTCGATGATGGTCACGTCCACGTCGCGCGCCAGCAGCGACTGGCTGGCGACCTGGCCGAAGCGGCCGAAGCCGATCAGCAGCACGCTGCCGGACAGGCCCTCGGCCTCGTCCACGCCGTCCATGTTCACCGTCGGCTTCGGCGCGATGCGCTTGTAGACCAGCACCACCAGCGGGGTCAGCGCCATCGACAGCACCACCACCGCGGTGAAGTTGGCATTGATCTCCAGGTTGATCACGCCGGCCGATGCGGCGGCAGAGAACAGCACGAAGGCGAACTCGCCGCCCTGTGCCATCAGCACGCCCCGGTCCAGCGCCTGCGCGTGGTCGCTGCCCATGATGCGCGCGACCACGTAGATGCACAGCGCCTTGGCTGCCATCAGCGCCAGCACCAGGCCGAGGATCAGCTGCCAGTTGCCGGCCACCACGCCCAGGTCCAGCGCCATGCCCACGCTGAGGAAGAACAGGCCCAGCAGGATGCCGCGGAACGGTTCGATGTCCGCTTCGATCTGGTGGCGGAAGGTCGACTCGCTCAGCAGCACGCCGGCCAGGAACGCGCCCATCGCCATCGACAGGCCGGACAGCTGCATCAGCAGCGCCGCACCCAGCACCACCAGCAGCGCGGCGGCGGTCATCACCTCGCGCGCCTTCGATTCGGCCAGCACGCGGAACAGCGGATTGAGCAGGAAGCGGCCGACCAGCACCAGGCCGACGATGGCGCCCACGCCGATGGCCACCGACAACCAGCGTGAACCCTCGCCATCGGCACTGCCCGCGCTCGGCGCCATCCACGCCACGAGCGCCAGCAGCGGCACGATCAGCAGGTCTTCGAACAGCAGGATCGAAACGATCTTCTGCCCCGACGGCAGCGCGATGTCGCCGCGCTCGGCCAGCAGCTGCATCACCACTGCGGTGGAGGTGAGCACGAAGCCGGTGGCGCCGATGAAGGCGACCTGCCAGGGGAAGCCGAACAGCTTGGCGATGCTGGTCAGCACCAGCGCACAGGTGACGATCTGCAGCGTGCCCAGCCCGAAGATTTCCTTGCGCAGGCTCCACAGGTGCGAGGGCCGCATTTCCAGGCCGATCACGAACAGGAACATCACCACGCCGAGTTCGGCGGTATGCAGGATCGCCTGCGGGTCGGAGAACCAGCCCAGGCCGAACGGTCCGATCGCCAGGCCAGCAGCGAAGTAGCCCAGCACCGAGCCCAGGCCGGCCCGGCGGAACAAGGGCACCATCACCACCGCCGCGCCCAGCAGGGCGACGACCTTGACCAGCTCGCTGGTCGCTGCTTCTACCGCCATGCGGTGTGTTCCCCAAGATCCAGAATCGGGTTCAACAATAGAGCAATGCCGATGACGGCAATAGCACGCATGTTGCGCCGGATTGTCTTGGAGGTGGAACGATGGTGGGTACCCGCCCCAGCATCATCCCGAAACCATTGCACGTCGCTGTAGATCCACGCCCTGCGTGGATGACGCCCGGCCGGATTCACCCACCCCGGCAGAACGCGGCGTAATCGATATACCCCGGGAACGGCACACCCGGCGCACATACCGGGCACTGCGGGTCCGGCCGGATGCCGGTCTCACGAAATCGCATGCCCAGCGCATCGAAGCGCAGCAGCCGACCGACGAGTGGTTCACCGATGCCCAGCAGCAGCTTCAGCACCTCGGTGGCCTGCAACACGCCGGCCAGGCCAGGCAGCACGCCCAGCACGCCGGCCTCGGAACAGTTCGGCGCGAACTCCGGCGGCGGCGGTTCCGGGAACAGGCAGCGGTAGCATGGCGCCACGCCACGCTGGCGGCCGGCATCAAACACGCTTACCTGGCCGTCAAAGCGCTCGATGGCGGCGTAGACCAGCGGCATCGCGTGCTTGATGCAAGCGTCGTTGAGCAGGTAGCGCAGCGGGAAGTTGTCCGACCCATCCAGCACCACGTCCACGCCCTCAAGCAGCGCATCCACATTCTCGGAGGTGACCCGCTCGGGAACCGACTCGACCTCGATCGACGGATTCAACGCCAGCAACCGCTCGCGCGCCGAATCGACCTTGAGCTGGCCGACGCTGGCTTCGGTGTGCACGATCTGGCGGTGCAGGTTGCTGCGCTCCACGCGGTCGTGGTCGGCGAAACGCAGGTGCCCTACCCCGGCGGCGGCCAGGTAGAAGCCGGCTGGCGCACCCAGGCCACCCGCTCCCAGCACCAGCACGCTTGATTGCTGCAGTCGGCGCTGGCCGGCCTCACCCACCTGCGGCAGCAGCAGGTGGCGCGAATAGCGATCAAAGAAGTCACGGTCGGCGGCGCTGGCCAGCGGCTGCACCAGCGGCAGCGACTGCTCGCGCCAGGCCACGGTGCCGCCGGTCACGGAAGCCACATGGGTGTATCCAGCCTCCAGCAGGCACTGCGCGGCATCGGCCGAGCGCTTGCCGCTCTGGCAGATCAGCAGGATCTCCTGGTCGTGCCGCGGCAGATGCGCGGCCGGGTCGGCCTGCAGTTCGCCCTTGGACACGCCGCGCGCGCCCTCTGCCATGCCGCCGGCCCGTTCGTGCGCCTCGCGCACGTCGATCAGCACGGCGCCATGGGCCAGGCGCTCGCGTGCCTGTGCGGGGGAAAGCTCTGGGATGCTCATGGGCGCATTATCACGCACGTGGCGGCAGGCCGCCTTGGCCGATACCTGCAAACATGGGGGAGTGGCGGCTGCTGGCCGGCATGGCCATGAACGCACGGGATGACGCGAGGTTGCCGGCCAGGGGCCGGCACTACCACAGACAAGAAAGGCGGCCCTGCGGCCGCCTTCCCGTGAATCACTTGCCCTTGACGTGCTTCATCAAGCGCCGCTTGGCCTTGACCTGCCGCTCGGTGAGGACGTTCTTCTTGCCCTCGTACGGGTTGGTGCCCTCGCGGAAGATGAAGCTCACCGGCGTACCGATCAGCTTGAAGCGCTTGCGGAAGAAGTTCTCCAGGTAGCGCTTGTACGACTCCTGCAGCTCCTTCAGGCGCGTGCCGTGCACGATGAAGGTCGGTGGGTTGGAACCGGCCGGGTGCACGTAGCGCAGCTTGGAGACGTGGCCGCGGATGGTCGGCGGCGGATTGGTCTCGTACGCGACTTCCAGCGCCTTGTTCACTTCGCTGGTGGTGAAGGTCTTGTTCGCCGATTCGTGCGCGCGGTGCACCGCACGGAACAGCTCACGCAGGCCCGAGCCGTGCTTGGCCGAGATGCGCACCGATTCGGCCCACGGCACGAAGCCCAGCTTCAGCGACAGCATGGTTTCCGCCTGCTCGCGCTGGTACTCGGTCAGGCCATCCCACTTGTTGATGGCGATCACCAGCGCGCGGCCGGCGTCGAGCACGGCACCGAGCACGGTGGCGTCCTGGTCGGTCACGCCTTCGGTGGCGTCGAGCATCAGCACGGCCACCTGGCACTGCTCGATCGACTGCATGGTCTTGACCACCGAGAACTTCTCGACGACCTCATCCACGCGCGAACGGCGGCGCAGGCCGGCGGTGTCGATCAGGCGGTACTCACGGCCGTCGCGCTCCAGGTCCACCGCGATCGAGTCGCGGGTGGTACCCGGCACGTCGGAGGCGATCATGCGCTCCTCGCCGAGGATGCGATTGACCAGGGTCGACTTGCCCACGTTCGGGCGGCCGACGAAGGCGATGCGGATGCGGTTCGGGTCGTTGTCCAGCTCTTCGCCGCTGCCTTCTTCCGGCAGGCGCTGGATCACTTCGTCCAGCAGGTCGTCCAGGCCCTGGCGATGCGCGGCCGAGACGGTCAGCATCTCGCCGAAGCCATAACGGGCGAACTCGGAACGCACGCTGTCCTCGTCGGTGCCGTCGATCTTGTTGATCAGCAGCAGCGTCGGGCGCGACAGCTTGCGCAGCCAGGCCAGGATCTCGTCGTCCAGCGCCGAGGTGCCCTCGCGGGCATCGACGACGAACAGGATCAGATCGGCTTCGGCCGCGGCCGCACGGGCCTGGCGCGTGGTGGCGCCGGCCAGGCCTTCGTCTTCCCCGGCGATACCGCCGGTATCCACGACGAGGAAATGATTGTCCTCGTCGAGGCGGCAGACACCGTAGTTGCGGTCGCGGGTGACGCCGGGCTGGTCGTGGACCAGCGCGTCACGGGTGCGCGTAAGCGCATTGAAAATAGTCGACTTGCCGACATTCGGCCGTCCAACCAGGGCGACCAGAGGCAGCATCGCGATTACTCCAATTTTTTAGTTTGCCAACCGGAAGGCGGTCAGCTTGCCATCCACGTTCTGCACCAGCAGCACCCCGTCGACGACGACCGGCTGGGCCAGCAGGGCGTCACCGCCGCTCTTCGCCCGTGCCGCCATCGCACCATCGGAGGTCTTCAACCAGTGCACGTATCCCTTGTAGTCGCCGACGACCACGTAATCACCGTGCAGCGCCGGGCCGGTCAGCGAACGACGCGCCAGCTCGGTCTGCGACCACATGGCAGCGCCGGTCGCCTTGTCCAGGCCGAACACGCCACCCTTGTTGTCGGTGACGAACACATTGCCCGACGACACTGCCACGCCACCTGCACCGCCATGGTCGCGCGCCCACAGCGGGCGACCGGTCGGGCCTTCGATGGCCATGGTCTGGTTCTTGAAGCTGCTCACGAAGAGGGTGTTGCCCTCCAGCACCGGGGCACCGTCGACATCGGCCATGCGGTCCAGCTCGGTACGGCCTTCGCCGTTGCCAAGGTTCTGTTCCCACAGGGTTCGCCCATCCTGCATGGCCAGCGCGGCAACCGCGCCTTCGTCCTTGCCGATGAACAACACGCCCGGACCGGTGACCACCGGCGCGTTGCCGCGCACGGTCAGCGCCGGCAGTTCGCTCGGGTTGAACCACTTCTGCGTGCCGTTGCCGGCATCGAACGCGGTGACGCGGCCGTCGTTGCTGCGCACGAACACCAGGCCCTGGGCCACGGCCGGCGCGGCAATGACCTCACCCGGAACACGGGCGCGCCACTTCTCGCTGCCGTCATTGATGTCCAGGGCGATGACCTGGCCATCGAGCGTGCCGATCACGACCAGGTTCTCACCGACACCCGGGCCGCCGGACAGGCGCAGCTTCGGCTTCTTCTTTTCCTTCTGCGGCTCCCAGGTCCAGACCTTCTTGCCGGTCTGCAGGTCGATGGCGTGCACGCCGCCGGTGATCGCCGCAGCGAACACGTGGCCATTGGCAACGGCCGGGCCCTGGCGCACGCCGATGCGGCGCTCGCCCTTGCCGAGGTTGACCGACCAGGCCTTGTTGACCTTGACGCTCGGCTCGAACTTGACCAGCTCAGCCGGCTCCTGGGCCTTCTTCGCTGCCGCGTCCTTGCCGGCGAACCAGCCCTTCATGGTGCTGCAGCCGGTCAGGGCCATGCCCATCAGGAGCACGGTGGCGACGCGGGTGATCATGACCTTCTGACTCATCAAACCGACTCCGCAGGGGCGGCGACCGTGCCGCCGGCATCCATAACCTTGGTTTCCAGCAGGCGCCGCTGCGGCGCTGCCACGTCCAGCGACTTCAGCGCCTTCTCGTACTGTGCGCGGGCGTCATCGCGCTTGCCCTGCGCCATCAGCGCATCGCCATGGATTTCCAGGCTGCTGCTGTCAGTGGCGCTGCCCAGCAGCTTGATCGCCTCGTCGCTCTTGCCGGTGGCCACCAGCAGGCGGGCCACACGCTGGTCGACCACGCGCTGCAGGTCGCTTTCGACCTTCACGGCGCGCAGGGTGGCCAGCGCTTCTTCGTTCTTGCCGGCGTCGACCTGGGCCTTGGCCAGCTGCAGCGCCGCGAGGTCGCCATAGATGCTGGACGGGCCCGCTTCGAGCGCCTTCACTGCCTTGGCAGCGTCGTCGAGCTTGTTCTGCTGAAGACCGACCAGGGCCTTCTGGTATTCCACGTTGGCCGAGGCCAGCTTGCCGCCCTGATCCTTCTGGTACCACTGCCAGCCGGCAATGGCACCGATGGCGATGACTACGCCACCGAGGATGCTGGCGCCATTCTTCCGCAGCCAGCTGCGGACGCGTTCACTTTGTTCGTGCTCGTCGAGCAGATCGTCGATCGCCATGCGTACTCTCGCCCCGCCCATCGGGAGGGACCATTGGGATTATCGAAGGTGGTGAAACCGCGCCTCAGTGCGAAACTGGGACCACGGAGCCTTCAGAGGATACCTGAAAGCGTGCCACGTTGGCTCGCTGGTAGGGGGTCAGATCGACGATAGCGCCGTTCTGCTGAACCTGGACCGCCGAGGCGTTGCCCAGGGTCACCCGGGTCACCTGGCCCGGCGTGAAGCTGCGGGTTTCGCCGGACCTGATCAGCGCCTTCTCGACGGTGCTGCCGTCCGGGCCGCCGATGTCGACCCAGCTGTCGCCGCTGAACTGCATCTCCAGCGTATTGGCGGCTGCGGGCGCAGCGGGTGCCGAACGCGGCACCGGGGACAGCGAAGCGACATACGGGGTTGCGGCCGGCTTGCTGGCCGGGGCACTCGCGACTTCAGCCGGGGCTGCCGGCTCGACACCCGCAGCGGACGGGGCCACCGGCACAGCGGCCGGGATTGCGTCCAGCGAGGCCGTGTTCGGCGACGGCGTGGTGCTGCCATCGAAATGGCCGCGGGTGGCGAACCACACCGGCACGGCCAGCACGGCGGTGATGCCGACGTACAGCACGCGCCGGCCGAGATTCTCGGCAATGCGGCGCGCACGCGGGGTATGGGTATGGCTGACCAGGGTGGGCGGCACGACAGGGCCCACCTGGGCCTGCTCCAGCAGCTGGCTCACATCGACGTCGAGCAGGCGCGCGTAGCTGCGCAACTGGCCGCGCACGAAGACGGGCGCGCCCAGCTTCTGCCACTGCTCTTCCTCCAGCGACCTGACCACCTGGACCGGCATGCGCAGGCGCGAGCCGACATCCTCAAGGGTCAGTCCGGCCGCTTCACGGGCCTGGCGCAGGCGGGTGCCGCAGCCGGCCGCAGTCTCGAGAGCGCTCACAGTCTGGTCATCAATCACAATGCATCAACCCTGGAGTTAGGAGCCCGCTTCCTGCGGAAATTCCTGTCGAATGCGCTGAAGATAGCGGTCAGATGCCGCCCGATCACCCAGCCGCGCTTCGATTTGAGACGCAAGTTGTAACACGGAACGCGTTGCGGGTGCAGCCGCAATCCTACGTTCGGCGAAGGCCCGGGCCTCCATGTAGCGGCCCTGGCGGAAGCTGAGCTGGGCCATGGCCTCCAGCGCGACCGGGTTTCCCGGCAGCGCCGACAGCGCCGCGCGCAGGTCGCGCTCGGCACGCTCGAACTGGCCTGCATCCAGCGCACAGCTGCCGGCATTGGACTGCGCTTCGGCGACGGCGGGATTGCCCGGCGCCCGCTGGGCACGATCGAACCACACCAGCGATTCGGCCGCCTGGCCCTGTTGGCACAGCCAGGCACCATAGTTGTTGAGCACGTCGCCACGTTGCGGCGCCAGCTCGGCAGCCTTGCGGAAGTTCTCGCCGGCCTGCTGGCTGCGACCGCGACGCTCGTCGATGCCCGCAAGCAGGACCAGGCCGTCGGGGGCCGTCGGCACCAGCTTCTGGGCTTCGCGCGCCTTGCGCTCGGCAGCATCGAGATTGCCGCCCTGGATGTCGCGGCCGGCCAGGGTCAGCAATTCCTGCCAGCGCACCTGCTGCCGCACCCCTTCCGGATCACGGACGGAGTAGACCGGCGCCTCGCTCGGGCCAAGCTTGGCCTTGGGATGGGATTTGCAGCCGCCGACCGCGAGGGCCAGCGTGCCTGCGAGCAGAACCAGCCAGAGGCGGTCAGGCCGCGGCATCGCTCCCCTTCCCCGCCTGCAGCGTCTTGTTGAACTCCGCCTGGCGGCGGGTGCGGTCCATCACCTGGCCCTTGAGCTGGCCACAGGCGGCGTCGATGTCGTCGCCACGGGTACGGCGGACCATGGTCAGCACGTTGCTGTCGAGCAGGATCTTCTGGAAGGCGCGGATGTGCGCCTCTTCCGAACGCTCGTAGCGGGTACCCGGGAACGGGTTGAAGGGGATCAGGTTGACCTTGCCCGAATCCTTGGCCTGCACCGCGTTGTCGAACTGGCGCATCAGGCGGGCCAGCTCGCGGGCATGCTCGGGCTTGTCGTTGATGCCCTTCATCAGGGTGTATTCGAAGGTGACCGATTCGCGGCGCTTGTTGGCGCGCAGGTAGCGTGCGCACGAGGCCATCAGCTCGGCGATCGGGTACTTCTTGTTGAGCGGCACCAGGGTCTCGCGCAGCGCGTCGTTCGGCGCATGCAGCGACACCGCCAGCGACACGTCGCTTTCGGCAGACAGGCGGTCGATCTGCGGCACCAGGCCGGAGGTCGACAGGGTCACGCGCTTGTTGGCCAGGCCGTAGCCAAGGTCGTCGCGCATCACGCTCATGGCGCGCACGACGTTGTCGAAATTCATCAGCGGCTCGCCCATGCCCATCATCACCACGTTGGTGAGGCGGCGCATCTGGTGCGGCACGTTGCCCAGGTGGCGCGCGGCAACCCACACCTGGCCGATGATCTCGGCGGTGGTCAGGTTGCGGTTGAAGCCCTGGGTAGCAGTGGAGCAGAACGTGCAGTTCAGGCCGCAACCGACCTGCGAGGACACGCACAGCGTGCCGCGGGTCTTGTCCGGGATGTACACGGTCTCGATGGCGTTCTTGCCATCCACGCCCATCGCCAGCAGCCACTTGTGGGTGCCGTCGGCGGAGGGCTTGTCGAACACGATGTTGGGAACCAGCACCTCGGCATGGGCCTGCAGCTTGGCGCGCAGGACCTTGCCGAGGTCGGTCATTTCATCGAAGTCGGTGACGTAGCGATGGTGGATCCACTTCATCACCTGATGGGCACGGAACTTCTTTTCGCCGAGAACCTCGACGAAGAACTTCTCCAGGCCCGCGCGATCGAGGTCGAGCAGGTTCTGCTTGCCAGCCGTGGGTGCCGACTTCGGCAGCGGCTGGATGGCGGGGGACTGTACGACCTCGTTCACGGCATTACTCTCAGCGCGAAACGACTTCGGTGGCGGCGAAGAAGTAGGCGATCTCAATCGCGGCATTCTCGACCGAGTCCGAGCCGTGGGCGGCGTTGGCATCGATGGATTCGGCGAAGTCGGCGCGGATGGTGCCCGGCGCGGCTTCCTTCGGGTTGGTGGCGCCCAGCAGGTCGCGGTGGGCCAGGACGGCGTTCTCGCCTTCCAGGGCCTGGATCATCACCGGGCCGGAGATCATGAACTCGACCAGCGCGTTGAAGAACGGACGCTCGCGGTGCACGGCGTAGAAGCCTTCGGCTTCACGGCGCGACAGCTGCTTGTACTTGGCGGCCACGACCTTCAGGCCGGCCTTCTCGAAGCGGGCGTAGATTTCGCCGATGACGTTCTTGGCAACGGCGTCCGGCTTGATGATCGAAAGGGTGCGCTCCAGCGCCATGGGATGTCTCCAATGGAATCGGGCCGCTGATGGCCCGAAGGGTAACATGAAAAAAACCCGCGTCGGGACGCGGGCTTAGCCTGATAAACGTAGGCGAATTGTAAAAGATAAAGCGGCGGCATGGTAGTGCCGGCCGCTGGCCGGCATAGGGCGCCATTCAACCTCGGGGCTGCCGGCCAGCGGCCGGCACTACCCCATTCACCGACCTGAGTGAAATCTGACCGGGTCGGCCGATTTTGCTGCACTGCAAAATGCCATACGGTACCGTCTGGTCCTAGTATCAAACAATCGTTTGATTAAGGTCCGACCACCGATGGCCAAGCCCGCCCACTTCTCGACCAAGGACCGGATCCTCGGTGCCGCCGAGGAGCTGTTCGCCCAGCACGGCTTCGCCGGCACCTCGCTGCGCCAGGTGACCAGCCAGGCCGACGTCAACATCGCGGCGGTCAACTACCACTTCGGCTCCAAGGAAAACCTGGTCAACGAGGTGTTCCGCCGCCGCATGGACGAGATGACCGGCGCCCGCCTGTCGCAGCTGGAACGCGCCCGCACGGAGCACCCGGGCGAACTGCGCCCGGTGCTGGCCGCCTTCGTCGAGCCTGCCCTGGCGCTGGCCCAGGACCGCCAGAACGGCGGCGCCTTCGTGCGCGTGATCGCCCGTGCCTACGCCGAGAAGAACGACAACCTGCGCAAGTTCCTGTCCGACCACTACGGCCACGTGCTGCGTGCGTTCGGCAAGGCCATCGGCGAGTGCGTGCCGGACCTGAGCAAGGAGGAGCTGTACTGGCGCCTCGACTTCCTGGCCGGCTCGCTGACCTATGCGATGGCCGACTTCGGGCTGATCAAGCGTCCCGCCGGTGTCACCGAAGCGGCGCATCGTGCCCATGCCGCCCACGAACTGATCCATTTCGCCGAAGCCGGGTTCCGCGCCGCCGCACGCGCCAGCGCCCTGCCCGCTTCCCTTGATTCCACCCAGTAACTGCTGACCAACAAAGGCCCTACACCATGTCCAATTCCCTGCTAGTCCGCCGCGCCGCCGTGCTGGGTGCCGGCGTCATGGGTGCCCAGATCGCCGCCCACCTCACCAACGCCGGCGTCGACACCGTGCTGTTCGACCTGCCTGCGAAGGAAGGTCCGGCCGATGGCATCGTGCTGAAGGCGATCGCCAACCTGGGCAAGCTGAGCCCGGCGCCGCTGGCCAGCAAGTCGCTGGCCGAAGCCATCACCCCGGCCAATTACGACTCCGGCCTGGAGCAGCTGAAGGACTGCGACCTGATCATCGAGGCCATCGCCGAGCGCATGGACTGGAAGCAGGACCTGTACAAGAAGATTGCGCCGTTCGTGGCCGACCACGCGGTGCTGGCCTCCAACACCTCGGGCCTGGGCATCAACAAGCTGGCCGACGTGCTGCCCGAACAGCTGCGCCACCGCTTCTGCGGCGTGCACTTCTTCAACCCGCCGCGCTACATGCACCTGGCCGAGCTGATCCCGGCCACCACCACCGACGCCGCCGTGCTGGAAGGCCTGGAAGCCTTCCTGGTCACCACCCTGGGCAAGGGCGTGGTGTACGCCAAGGACACCCCGAACTTCATCGGCAACCGCATCGGCGTGTTCTCGATCCTGTCCACCATCCACCACACCCAGCAGTTCGGCCTGGGCTTCGATGAAGTGGACGGCCTGACCGGCCCGCTGGTCGGTCGCCCGAAGTCGGCGACCTATCGCACCTCCGACGTGGTCGGCCTGGACACCATGGCGCACGTCATCAAGACCATGGGCGACACCCTGCCGAATGATCCGTGGCATGAGTTCTTCAAGTCGCCGAAGTGGCTGGACGCGCTGATCTCCAAGGGCGCACTGGGTCAGAAGACCGGCGCCGGCATCTTCCGCAAGGTCGGCAAGGACATCGTGGTGCTGGACCTGGAGAAGCAGGACTACCGCCCGGCCGATCGCGCTGCCGCGCCGGAAGTGGTCGAGATCCTGAAGATCAAGAACCCGGCCGAGAAGTTCGCCAAGCTGCGCGAGAGCCAGCACCCGCAGGCGCAGTTCCTGTGGGCGACCTTCCGCGACCTGTTCCACTACAGCGCCTACCACCTGGCCGACATCGCCGAGACCGCGCGCGACGTCGACCTGGCCATCCGCTGGGGTTACGGCTGGTCGCTGGGCCCGTTCGAGACCTGGCAGGCCGCCGGCTGGAAGCAAGTGGCACAGTGGATCGCCGATGACATCGTGGCCGGCAAGAGCATGAGCAACGCCCCGCTGCCGGACTGGGTGTTCGATGGCCGCGACGGCGTGCATGCCGCCGAAGGCAGCTACAGCCCGTCGCGCAACGCCAAGCTGCCGCGCTCGTCGCTGCCGGTGTACCAGCGCCAGCGCTTCCCCGATCCGCTGCTGGGCGAGAAGTTCGCGCCGGGCGAGACCGTGTTCGAGAACGACGGCCTGCGCATGTGGCACGACGGCGATGGCATCGCGGTGGTCAGTTTCAAGACCAAGATGAACACCGTCTCCGACCAGGTGCTGGACGGCCTGCAGGAATGCGTCAGCCGCGCCGAGAAGGACTTCCAGGGCCTGGTGATCTGGCAGCAGAAGGAACCCTTCTCCGCCGGTGCCGACCTTGCCGGTGCACTGGGCCTGCTGCAGGCCGGCAAGGTCGACCAGTTCGAAGAAATGGTCGCCAACTTCCAGCACACCAGCCAGCGCATCAAGTACTCCCTGGTGCCGGTGGTGGCCGCCGTGCGTGGCCTGGCCCTGGGCGGCGGCTGCGAGTTCCAGATGCACAGCGCCAAGACCGTTGCCTTCCTGGAAAGCTACATCGGCCTGGTCGAAGCCGGCGTCGGCCTGCTGCCGGCCGGTGGCGGCCTGAAGGAACTGGCCGTGCGTGCCTCGCAGGCCGCAGGCCCGGGCGGCGACGTGTTCGCCGAACTGAAGAAGACCTTCGAGACCGTGGCGATGGCCAAGGTGTCCAACTCAGCGGTCAACGCCAAGGAGCTGGGCCTGCTGCGCAGCACCGACAAGGTGGTGTTCAACAGCTACGAGGCCCTGCATATCGCCAAGGCCGAAGCACGCGCCCTGGCAGAAGCGGGCTACCGCCCGCCGCTGCCGGCACGCCGCATCCAGGTCGCCGGTGACGTGGGTATCGCCACCTTCAAGATGATGCTGGTCAACATGCTGGAAGGCCGCTTCATCAGCCCGTACGACTACGAGATCGCCGAGCGCATCGCCACCGTGCTGTGCGGCGGCAAGGTCGACCGCGGCACCCTGGTGGACGAAGAGTGGCTGCTGACCCTGGAGCGCAAGCACTTCGTCGAACTGGCCCAGCAGGAAAAGACCCAGGCCCGCATCGCGCACATGCTGAAGACCGGCAAGCCGCTGCGGAACTGACGGAAGACATCGGTAGTGCCGGCCGCTGGCCGGCAACCTCTTCCACCCCCTATTCAAGAGATCACTGCAATGACCAAGCAAATCCAGGACGCCTACATCGTCGCCGCCACCCGCACCCCGGTCGGCAAGGCGCCCAAGGGCATGTTCCGCAACACCCGCCCCGACGACATGCTTGCGCACGTGCTGCGCAGCGTCGTCGCGCAGGCCCCGGGCGTGGACGTCAACCGCATCGATGACGCGATCATCGGCTGCGCCATGCCGGAAGCCGAGCAGGGCATGAACGTGGCACGCATCGGCGTGCTGCTGGCCGGCCTGCCGAACACCATCGCCGCGCAGACCGTGAACCGCTTCTGCTCCTCCGGCCTGCAGGCCGTGGCGCAGGCCGCCGACGCGATCCGCCTGGGCAACGCCGACCTGATGCTGGCCGGTGGCACCGAGTCGATGTCGATGGTGCCGATGATGGGCAACAAGATCGCCATGGCGCCGAGCGTGTTCGACAACGACCACGTGGCCATCGCCTACGGCATGGGCATCACTGCCGAGAAGGTCGCCGAAGAGTGGAAGGTCTCGCGCGAAGACCAGGACGCCTTCGCCCTCGCCTCGCACCAGAAGGCCATGGCCGCGATCCAGAACGGCGAGTTCAAGGACGAGATCAGCCCGTACGAGATCGTCTCGCACCTGCCGGACCTGGCCGACGGCCAGCGCATCATCACCCGCAACAAGATCGCCGACACCGACGAAGGCCCGCGCCCGGATTCCTCGGCTGAAGGCCTGGCCAAGCTGCGCCCGGTGTTCCGCAACGGCCAGTTCGGCGGCACTGTGACCGCCGGCAACTCGTCGCAGATGAGCGATGGCGCCGGTGCCGTGCTGCTGGCCTCGGAACAGGCGATCAAGGACTACGGCCTGACCCCGCTGGCCCGTTTCGTCAGCTTCTCGGTGGCCGGCGTGCGCCCGGAAGTGATGGGCATCGGCCCGATCGCCGCGATCCCGAAGGCACTGAAGCAGGCCGGCCTGACCCAGGACCAGCTGGATTGGATTGAACTGAACGAAGCGTTCGCCGCGCAGTCGCTGGCGGTGATCCGCGATTGCGGCCTGGACCCGAGCAAGGTCAACCCGCTGGGTGGCGCGATTGCCCTGGGCCACCCGCTGGGTGCGACCGGCGCGATCCGTACCGCCACCCTGCTGCACGGCCTGCGTCGTCGCCAGCAGAAGTACGGCATGGTGACGATGTGCATCGGCACCGGCATGGGCGCAGCGGGTATTTTCGAGGCGCTGTAAGGATCAAGGCGTTGCCGGCTGATTGTTGGTTGGCTGTGGGGCCCGGGTGGGTGAGGCTGCCCGGGACACGCCGTGAACCCCCAGACCGGCCCAGCCGCTGGCGGCTGTGCGTTCGGGCGCTTGCGAAGCAGTGCTTCGCAAGCAAAGCGCCCTCACCCATGGGGGCTTGGCAGCGGCTTGCTAGCGTGCGCAATCCTGCGCACGCAGCAAGGCCGGGGTTGGGCGTCCTGCCCAACCCGCCAGGCGCATGCGCCTGGCCCATGCCGCTGACAGTCCCGGTCAGCCTCACCCACCCGCGCCACCCAACATTCCGCGCGGCGGAGGGTTTAGCAAAAGCAAGGTCAAAAGCTGGGGTCAGAGCCCTTTGCTACGCAAAGGGATCTGACCCCAACAATCAAAAAAGGCAGCCATAGGCTGCCTTTTTTGATTGTGCTCCCGCCCTTGATTCCGCCCTTCCCGTCCGCGCCCGCAGGAAACCTGGCAGGCGGGACGGGTGGGCCTTTGCAGGACCGTTGGCGCCATGGGCCCGAGGCATGCCTCGGGCGGGTTGGGCAGGACGCCCAACCCCGGTCTTGCCGTGTGCGCAGGACAGCGCACACGAGCAAGGCGCCATCGAGCCCCCATGGATGGGTTTACGGCGTGTCCTGCAAAGGCCCACCCGTACCCCCCACCACGTATCAATCAAGGCGCCGCGAACGGAGCGCTTGATAAAACCCTTACTCCGCCAACATCGCCGTCAGCTTCTCCCGCGCCGGCCCTGCGAGCTTCGGGTTGTCCAGCGCGAAGCGGATCGTCGCTTCCACCAGCCCCAGGTGCGTACCGCAGTCGAAACGAGTGCCCTCGAAACGGTAGGCATCCACCTCTTCGGTCTTCAGCAGCTGCGCGATCGCATCGGTCAGCTGGATCTCGCCGCCGGCACCGCTGCCGGTCTGCTCCAGCAGCTCGAAGATCTTCGGGCTCAGCACGTAGCGGCCGACCACGGCCAGGTCGCTCGGCGCGTCCTCCGGCTTCGGCTTCTCCACGATCTGCGAAATACGGCCCTTGCGGCCATCGAAGGCCTCGGTCGCGACGATGCCGTAACTGGCGGTCTTGTCGTGCGGCACATCTTCAACGGCAATGACGCTGGCGCCACTGGCTTCGTTGAGATCGGCCATCTGCTTCAGCGCACTGTCGCCGCGGTTCCAGATCAGGTCGTCCGGCAGCAGCACCGCGAACGGCTCGTCACCGATCACGGCCTTGGCACACAGCACCGCATGGCCCAGGCCCAGCGCCTCGGCCTGGGTCACGAAGATCGCGCGCACCCCATTGGGCAGCACGTGACGGATCAGCTCCAGCTGCTCCTGCTTGCCGGCGCGCTCGAGCTTCTGCTCCAGCTCGTAGGCCTTGTCGAAGTAGTCGGCGACCGCGTGCTTGTAGCGGTTGGTGATGAACACCAGCGTGTCACAGCCGGCCTCGATTGCTTCATCCACTGCGTACTGGATCAGCGGCCGGTCAATGATCGGCAGCATCTCCTTCGGCACGGTCTTGGTTGCTGGCAAAAAACGCGTCCCCAAACCCGCTACGGGGAAAACTGCCTTGCGAATTCGCTTGCTCATTGGTGCCTGTTGGCCTCGCGTGCGGGAAAGGGCACGACTTTAGCGGATGAAATGTAAGCATCCTGTTCGATTGGCGAGAACTCGGGCATCGTCGCGAACAGGACTTCCTTGATGGTTTCGGTGTCGTAGCTGCACACCGCCTCGCGCAGGCGCGGGACGTTGCCCAGCACCAGATCGCGCGAGAACATGCGCACGCCGGCCTCGAGGACCTTCGGATGCGCGGTTGCGCGGTAGTCCTCGTCCGAATAGAACAGCGTCTCGTGCAGCTTCTCGCCCGGACGCAGGCCGGTATAGATGATCTGCACATCCTTGTACGGCTGCTTGCCCGCCAGACGGATCATCTGCTCGGCCAGCAGCCGGATCGGCACCGGCTCGCCCATGTCGAGCGTGTAGATCGCACCGTGCGAGGCCGAGGCCGCGGCCTGCAGGATCAACTGGCAGGCCTCGGGGATGGTCATGAAGTAGCGGGTGACTTCCGGATCGGTGACCGTGACCGGGCCACCGCGCAGGATCTGCTCGCGGAACAGCGGCACCACGCTGCCGGCCGAGGCCAGCACGTTGCCGAAGCGCACGGTAACGAAACGGGTGTGCGTGGACTTCTGGTCCAGGCTCTGGCAGATCATCTCGGCATAGCGCTTGCTGGCACCCAGCGCGTTGACCGGATCGACCGCCTTGTCGGTGGAGATGAACACGAAATGCTCGACGCGCGCTTCCAGGCAGGCGCGGGCCACGTTCTCGGTCGCCAGGATGTTGTTGCGCACGGCTTCGCGCAGCTGCCGCTCCAGCACCGGCACATGCTTGTACGCTGCGGCATGGAACGCGGTGTCGACCGGATGCAGCGACAGCGCATGGCGGATCACCGCAGGATCGCCACAGTCGCCCAGCACCGCTTCGATCTCGATATCGGGGAAGCTGCGACGCAGCTCACCCTCGATGGTCAGCAGCAGCAGTTCGCTGATCTCCAGCAGGATGATGCGGCCGGCACCGTGGCGCGCGCACTGGCGGCACAGCTCCGAGCCGATCGAGCCACCGGCACCGGTCACCATCACGGTGCGACCGCCCAACCAGCCACGGATCAGGTTCCAGTCCGGGGTGATCGGCTTGCGGCCGAGCAGATCCTCGATCGCCACCTCCTTCAGTTGGCCGGGCAGCGACTGCCCCTGCAGGATGTCGCTCAGCTTGGGCACGGTGCGGAACGGCACGCCGGTGCTTTCGCAGATGGCGACCACCCGCTGCATGCCTGCGGCATCCAGCGAGGGCATGGCGATCACCAGCAACTTGGCTGCAGTCTCGCGGACCACCGCCGGGGCATCATCGAGGCTGCCCAGGATCGGCAGGCCCTGCAGCTTGGCGCCGCGCAGGTGCGGTGCGTCGTCCAGCAGGCCGACCGGTTCGAAGTTGCCGGAGCGGCGCAGATCGCGGACCAGCGTCTCGGCGGCTTGCCCCGCACCGAGGATCAGCACGCGGCGCGCGCTCGAATCCGACTGCAGTGCCTGGTAATCCTTCCAGGCCCGGTAGAGCAGGCGCGGCGCGCCGAGCAGCGCCGACAGCGCGAACGGATAGATCACCAGCACCGACATCGGCACGCCGTCGAAACGCTTCCACATCAGCACCAGCACGATGCCGACCAGGCCGATGAAGCTGGCCTTGAAGATGTTCAGCAGGTCGCTGACGCTGGCGAAACGCCACAGCCCGCGATACAGGCCCACGCGCCAGAACACCAGGCCCTGCAGCAGCAGCACCAGGGTGGTGTCGACATTCCAGAGCGGAAGCGAGGGCGCGTTGGGGAGGATCGAGTACCGCCCGGCGTGGAGCAGCTGCCAGCATGCCCAGACCATGAACAGGTCGTGGCAGACGATGGCCGAACGCGGCATCAGGCCGAGGATTCTGTCCCGCCAGGGTGAAGCCATAAGTCAGGTATTTCCTTGTCGGTGACGCAATCCATTGCGCAGGAGGATCCAGAGGACGCTCAGCGCGAGAAACCACGCGACCGCCAGGACAGCCTCCCACCTCGGCTGCAAATTGGAGCAGACATTAAGCACTGTAATACTGAACAGGCCCAGAGCAAAGTACATCCCTGTCACCTGGGCGTGGCTGGCTCCTGCCTGCACCGCCCGCTGGTAGACGTGCTGGGTATGGGGTTCCATCCAGCGTTGTCCGGAGATGATGCGCGCCGCCAGTGTGAAGCCCGCGTCCACGAGGAACGCCGAAGCCGGCACCAGCAGCAGGATCCAGTTGATATCGGTACGCACCGCAGCGATCGCCAGGACGACGGCGACTGCATAGCCCAGCGCGCCACTTCCGACATCACCCATGAAGATCCGGGCCCGCGGGAAATTGAACGGCAGGAAGCCCAGGCAGGCCAGGCCCAGCGCCACCGCGGCCAGCGAATACGGCCAGGGCAGCACCGGCGCCAGGCCCAGCGCAACAACAATGGCCTGGCTGGCGGCAATACCGTTGATGCCATCCATGAAGTTCCAGATGTTGATCAACGAGGCGGTGAATACCAGCACCAGCCCGGCCAGCAACCAGCTTCCACCATGCACCTTGACCAGGGCGGCCAGCAGCGCGGCGGCAATGAAGTGCACCAGCAGGCGGCGCATGGCCGGCAACGGCCGGTGGTCGTCCCACCAGCCGATGCCCGCCACCAGCACCAGGCCCAGGCCGGCCACCAGCAGGCTCGGTGTCGATTCAGGCCAGACCCACATCGCTGCACCGGCGGTGACCAGCAGGCTGATGACGATGGCGATGCCACCACCGCGCGGCGTTGCCACGCTATGGCTGCGACGCTCGCCGGGGTGATCCAGCAGTTGCTGGCGCAGGGCATAACCCCGTGCCGCCCAGGTCAACCCCGCACTCAGCAGGGCCAGCCCCAGCAGCGCGCCCATCACGAGCCACGGCATGGATCAGAGCACCGCGTAGTTCAGCAGTGGCTTGACCGTGCCCCATTCCTTGCAGCTCGGGCACTGCCAGTGGTGGGTGCGTGCACCGAACCCGCAACGGGTGCAGCGGTAAGCGGGATTGCGCACCAGCAGCTGGTCGGTGATGTGCTTGAGGTCATGCAGGGTCGCCGTGGAATCGGCGCCCTCGGCCAGGGTCAGGTCGATCAGCGCCGATTCGCCACGCACCGACGGACGATCCTTGAGCTGGCGGCCAAGGTAGGCTCGGGCCGGAGCCACGCCCTCCTGCTCTTCCATCAGCCGGGTCAGGGCCAGCACCGGGGCGATGCCACGGTAGTGCTCGGTCATTTCCGACAGGAACGCACGTGCGCCTGCCAGATCGCCTACCTTGCGGTAGTTTTCCATCAACGCCGGCAGCAGCTCCGGCAGGTACTCCGGATCGTTGCGCGCAGCGCGCTCGAAGGCGCGCACGGCCGCTTCCGGATTGCCGGCATCGGTTTCCAGGCGACCTTCAATGATGCCGGCACGCACCGACATCGCATCGGCCTGGTAGGCGCGTGTGATCGCTGCCCTCGCCTCTTCCAGCTTGCCGGCGCCGCGGAAGCGCTCGGCCAGTTCGCACTCGAACTGCCCGATCAGCTTGCCCATCGGCTCGCCGGTGACGTCTTCGAAGCGGGTGGCGTTGTCGATCGCCTTTTCCCAGTCGCGCTCGGCCTGGTAGATGCCGATCAGGTGCTTGAGCGCCTGCGGGGCGCGCTGGTCCAGCTGCGCCAGCTCGGTGAACACCGTCTCTGCACGGTCCAGCAGGCCGGACTTCATATAGTCCTCGCCCAGCGCCAGCAGGGCCTGCACGCGCTGCGCGTCGCTCAGGTCGTGGCGGTTGACCAGCCCCTGGTGCAGGCGGATGGCGCGGTCGACTTCACCGCGGCGGCGGAACAGGTGGCCCAGCGCGACCTGGGTCTCGAAGGTTTCCTTGTCCAGCTCGGCGATGTGCAGGAACAGTTCGATGGCCTTGTCCGGCTGCTCGTTGAGCAGGTAGTTCAGGCCACGGAAGTAGGTGCTGGACAGGCGGCTGACCTGGTTGTCACCGTGGCGCTGGCCACCACGCCGGCCGATCACCCACCCGGCCAGTGCGGCCAGCGGAACGAACAGGAAAAACCACAGCCACTCGGTGACGAAATCCATCTTCGATCAGCGTCCATCAAAAGATTGGGGGGAAACACCCGCGGCCGGCGTTGCCGCCACGGACTTGTTGGCACGGCGCAGCTGGCTGTAGAGCGGAATGACCACGCTCACCAGTACCAGGCCGGCACCGACCACGACACCCACCAGCAGTGCAGCGATCAGCGCCACGCCCACCGAGGTGTGCAATTGAGTGAAAAGCAGGTTGATCGACATCGCGGTCATGTTGACCGCACCAATGATCAGCCCAAGGATCAGGACCGCCAGCAGGACCAGCAGACGAAAGACCTTCATGCGACAGCTCCAGTGGCAGGAGTCCGTAGCTTATCCGACCCGCGGCTGGATTCGCACGCGGTGGCGCGACGGGGGCTCAGGCCGGATCGGCGTCCAGCGGCAGCACACTGCTGACCCGCTCGCGCAGTTCCTTGCCCGGCTTGAAATGGGGGACGTGCTTGCCCGGCAGGGCAACCGATTCGCCGGTCTTCGGGTTGCGACCCAGGCGCGGCGGACGATAGTGCAGCGAGAAGCTGCCAAAACCACGGATTTCGATGCGATCCCCGGCGGACAGCGATCCGCCCATCATCTCCAGCAACGACTTCACCGCCAGATCGACATCATCGGCCTTCAGGTGCGCCTGGCGGCGCGCAAGGATTTCGATCAGTTCGGATTTGGTCATCACCGGCTCACATCAGGGGCATCTCAGCCTGAAACGGCCCGGGCAGAAGCCCGGGCCGTCCAGGAAACAACAAACAGCGTAAGGCCGATTACTCGGACTTGTTGCCGTTCAGCTGTGCACGCAGCAGCGCGCCCAGCTGGGTGGTGCCGCTGGAAGCCGAAGAGGACTGGTATTCCTCCAGCACTTCGCGCATTTCCGCGTCGTCCTTGGCCTTGATCGACAGCTGCAGGGTGCGGCCCTTGCGGTCCATGCCCACGAACTTGGCTTCGATCTTGTCGCCGACCTTCAGGTGCTGGGTGGCGTCGTCAACGCGCTCGTTGGCGATGTCGCGAGCCGAAACGTAACCCTCGATGCCGTCAGCCAGCTCGATGATCGCGCCCTTGGCGTCGACTTCCTTCACCACGCCTTCGACCTTGGAGCCCTTCGGATTGGCAGCCATGTACTGGCCGAACGGATCCTGCTCCAGCTGCTTCACGCCCAGGGAGATGCGCTCGCGCTCCGGATCGACAGCCAGGACGACGGCGTCCAGGGTATCGCCCTTCTTGAAGTTGCGAACGACGTCTTCGCCGGTGGTGTTCCAGCTGATGTCGGACAGGTGGACCAGGCCGTCGATGCCGCCGTCCAGGCCGATGAAGATGCCGAAGTCGGTGATCGACTTGATCTGGCCCGACACCTTGTCACCCTTCTTGTGGGTGGCAGCGAAGGTTTCCCACGGATTGGCGGCAACCTGCTTCATGCCCAGCGAGATACGGCGACGCTCTTCATCGACGTCCAGCACCATCACTTCGACTTCGTCACCAACCTGCACAACCTTGGACGGGTTGACGTTCTTGTTGGTCCAATCCATCTCGGAGACGTGCACCAGGCCTTCGACGCCCGGCTCGATCTCAACGAACGCACCGTAATCGGTGACGTTGGAGACCTTGCCGAAGACGCGGCTGTTGGCCGGGTAACGACGGCCGATGTTGTCCCACGGATCCTCGCCCAGCTGCTTCAGGCCCAGCGAAACGCGGTTGCGCTCGCGGTCGAACTTCAGCACGCGGACGTCCAGCTCGTCGCCGACGTTCACGACTTCCGACGGGTGACGCACGCGCTTCCACGCCATGTCGGTGATGTGCAGCAGGCCGTCGATGCCGCCCAGGTCCACGAACGCGCCGTAATCGGTCAGGTTCTTGACGACACCCTTCAGGATCGCGCCTTCCTGCAGCTTGTCCATCAGCTGCTCGCGCTCTTCCGAGTGCTCGCTTTCGACGACAGCGCGGCGCGAGACCACGACGTTGTTACGCTTGCGGTCCAGCTTGATGAGCTTGAACTCGAGTTCCTTGCCTTCCAGGTAGGCCGGATCGCGCACCGGGCGCACATCGACCAGGGAACCCGGCAGGAAGGCGCGGACATCCTTGATGTCCACGGTGAAACCACCCTTGACCTTGCCGCTGATGCGGCCGGTGATGGTTTCGTTCTTTTCCAACGCTTCTTCCAGCTCGTCCCACACCATCGCGCGCTTGGCCTTCTCGCGCGACAGGACGGTTTCGCCGAAGCCGTTCTCGATCGAGTCGAGGGCGACCTTGACGATGTCGCCTTCGGCGACGTCGATTTCGCCAGCGTCGTTACGGAACTGTTCGATCGGCACGATGCCTTCGGACTTCAGGCCAGCGTTGATCACCACGACGTCGCCGCGGACTTCAACAACGGTACCGCTGACGATGGCGCCCGGCTTCAGCTTGGCCAGGTTGGCCTGGCTGGCTTCAAACAGTTCGGCAAATGATTCGGTCATTAGATTTACTCTGTTGGACACATGGGTCGGTGGCGTCCCCTTCAGGGGAATGGCGACCGCCCGCCTGTTGGTCGACCCCGGAAACGCAGGTCGTGTGTAGTAGGAAAACCGCCACGCATCATTGCGCGACGGAGCTGGTACAGCACTGCTTTGCGCGACCACCACCGATGCAGCTGGCAGTGCTCCCGCGCGAACGGATCAGGCAGCCGGAACTGGAAGCAGATCCATCACTCGGGCAACGACATCATCGATGCCGATGCCTGTGGTGTCGATGAGGACAGCATCGTCTGCCGGCTTCAGGGGCGCCACGGTACGCTGGGCATCACGGGCGTCGCGGGCCATGATCTCGCGCAGGAGGTCATCAAAGTTAACAGAAACCCCCTTGTCTTTCAACTGCTTATGCCGGCGCTCGGCGCGCTCCTCGGCACTGGCGGTCAGGAAGACCTTGTAGGGGGCGTCCTTGAAGATCACCGTGCCCATGTCGCGGCCATCGGCGACCAGGCCGGGCAGCTCCCTGAATGCGCGCTGGCGCTCCTTCAGCGCGGCGCGCACCTCGGGAATGGCGGCGATGGCAGAAGCCAGGGCGCCAGTGGTCTCCAGGCGCAGTTCGTCGGTGGCATCGGTGCCGTTGACCATGACCCGCATCGACTCGCCCTGTTCAACAAACTGAACATGGGTGTCGAAGGTGCAGCGCACCAGCGCCGAGGCGTCGGAGGTGTCGATGTCGGCCCAGCTCGCGGCCACGCCCACCGCGCGGTACAGCGCCCCCGAATCCAGGTAATGCCAGCCCATCCGGCGCGCGATGATGCGGCTGATGGTACCCTTGCCGGCCCCGGAAGGGCCGTCGATGGTCAGGACGGGAGCGAGTGGATTCATGGGGTTCCCAGAGCGTGTGAAGGGGCCATTCTAGCCCCTGCCAGACACCCCCAGCGGGATCTTTTGTGCAACCACTTGAAACCACGAGGAAAAGCCCGGTAGAATGGCGGGCTTGAACGAGCGTCAACTGCCGATTGTCTTTCGCATATCGCGGCCACGCTCCACCCGAACAACTACTGTTTACGCCGAGGTATGCCATGAAAGTCCTGTCCTCCCTGAAGTCGGCGAAGGCCCGTCACCGCGACTGCAAGGTCGTCCGTCGTCGCGGCAAGATCTTCGTCATCTGCAAGTCGAACCCGCGTTTCAAGGCGCGTCAGCGCTAAGCCCAACAGCCTTCACGGCTGCGGCTGGCCCTACGCGGGGCCGACCCGATGCAAGAAACCGCCTTCGGGCGGTTTTTTGTTTATGCGGCTTTTTCCTGCTGATTTTGCTGTAATCGCCTTTCTTGACCACTGGGGAGTAGATCGAGATGAAGCGTTACCTGTCCGCCCTGGCCGTGATGGCCACCCTGGCCGCCGCCACGCCGGCGCTGGCCGATACCCTGCTTGTCGACCGCGCCCGCGAGAAGCCGGCCGGTGCCCTGCCCGTGCGCGGCCAGAGCATGCAGCAGGTACAGGCGCAGTTCGGCGCGCCGAGCGAACAGCTGCAGCCGCGTGGCGGGCAGAAGCGGCAATGGCCGACCATCAACCGCTGGGTGTACCCGCAGTTCACCGTCTACTTCGAGAAGCAGAAGGTGATCGACGTGGTGGCCAACCAGGCGGACCCGAACGAAATCGGCCCGAAACCACCGATCCGTTGATCCCTTTACCCGCCGTGGGCGGGCCTGTGTAGCGAGACCATGAACCAGACCCTTCGTTTTCCTGCCGAGTGGGAAGCCCAGAGCGGCGTCCTGATTGCCTGGCCCACCGCCGACACCGACTGGGCCGACCGCCTGGGCCAGGTGGAAGAGACCTACATCGCCCTGGTCGCGGCCATCACCCGCTTCCAGCCGGTGCTGATCTGCGTGGCCGACGACGATGTGGAGACCTATGCCGAAATGCGGCTGCGCTCCAACCGCATCGACATGGACAAGGTCCACTTCACCACGGCCGCCTACGACGATACCTGGCTGCGCGACTCCGGCCCGATCACCCTGCGCCGTGCCGACGGCGGTTTCCAGCTGCTGGATTTCCGCTTCACCGGCTGGGGCGGCAAGTTCGACGCCACCCTGGATGACCAGCTGGTGGGCGTGCTGGACCGAGCCGGCGTGTTCAACGACGCGCCGGTGCGCAGCATCCCGTTCGCGCTGGAAGGCGGCGGCATCGAGACCGATGGCGAAGGCACCCTGCTGACCACCTGGAAGTGCCTGCACGAGCGCCATCCGGACCGCGACCGCGCCAGCCTGAGCGCCGACCTGGCCGACTGGCTGCAGCAGGACCGCGTGCTGTGGCTGGACCACGGCTACCTGGAAGGCGACGACACCGACGCGCACATCGACACCCTCGCCCGCTTCGCCTCGGCCGACAGCATCGTCTACCAGGCCTGTGACGACGAGAGCGACTCGCACTACGCCGAACTGCAGGCGATGGGCAACGAGCTGGCCGCACTGCGCACCAAGGATGGGCAGCCGTACCGCCTGTTCCCGCTGCCGTGGGCACAGCCGGTGATCGACGAAGGCCGCCGCCTGGCTGCGTCGTACGCCAACTACCTGATCGTCAATGGTGCGGTGCTGATGCCGGCCTATGGCGACCCGGCCGACGACCTGGCCCGCGATGTGCTGGCCCAGGCGCACCCGGGCCGCGAGATCGTGCAGGTGCCCTGCCGCTCGCTGATCTGGCAGAACGGCAGCCTGCACTGCATCACCATGCAGCTGCCGGAAGGGCTGTTGAAGGTCTGACGGTAGTGCCGGCCGCTGGCCGGCAACCCTGCACCGCCTGATGGATCCACGGGATTGCCGGCCAGCGGCCGGCACTACCGAGCGCACCCATTCAGCGCGCGACACGCCGTCGCCGTCCATCCGCGCTAACATGCTGGTTTTCCCCCGCAGGAACGCCCCGCATGAACTCGCGCAGCCCCCTTACCGTCGCCCTGATCCAGGAGCGCAACCACGGTGATGCCGCCGCCAACCTGGCGGTGATCGAAGCACGCGTGGCCGAGGCGGCTGCGCAGGGTGCCAAGCTTGTGCTGCTGCAGGAACTGCATAACGGTCCGTACTTCTGCCAGCACGAATCGGTGGACGAATTCGACCTGGCCGAGCCGATTCCGGGCCCCAGCACCGAGCGCCTGGGCGCGCTGGCGAAGAAGCACGGCGTGGTGCTGGTCGGCTCGCTGTTCGAACGCCGCGCTGCCGGCCTGTACCACAACACCGCCGTGGTGTTCGAGAAGGACGGTACGCTGCTCGGCAAGTACCGCAAGATGCATATTCCGGACGATCCGGGCTTCTACGAGAAGTTCTACTTCACCCCGGGCGACATCGGCTTCAAGCCGATCGATACCTCGGTGGGTCGCCTTGGCGTGCTGGTGTGCTGGGACCAGTGGTACCCGGAAGCGGCGCGCCTGATGGCGCTGGCCGGTGCCGAACTGCTGCTCTACCCGACCGCGATCGGCTGGGACCCGGACGACATGCAGGACGAGAAGACCCGCCAGCGCGACGCCTGGGTGCTGAGCCACCGCGGCCACGCCGTGGCCAACGGCCTGCCGGTACTGAGCTGCAATCGCGTCGGCCACGAGGCCTCGCCGCTGGGCGCCTCCGGCATCCAGTTCTGGGGCAACAGCCACGTGCTGGGCCCGCAGGGCGAGTTCCTGGCCGAAGCCGGCACCGATGCCACGGTTCTGTTGTGCGATGTCGACCTGCAGCGCAGCGAGCATGTGCGCCGCATCTGGCCGTTCCTGCGCGACCGCCGCATCGATGCCTACGGCGACCTGCTCAAGCGCTACATCGACTGAGCCGGAGCCCGCGCATGGCCGTCCTCATCCGTGATGCCGGCCCGGCCGACATCGCCGCGATCACCGCGATCTACGCGGTGGAAGTGACCGACTTCGTCAACACTTACGAGTACGACATCCCGGACGCGTCCGAGATGCTGCGCCGCATGCGCGACATCATCGACCGCGGCTTCCCCTACCTGGTCGCCGAGATTGACGGCCAGGTGGCCGGCTATGCCTACGCCAACACCTACCGCACCCGCGTTGCCTACCAGTGGACCGTGGAGAACTCGGTCTACGTCGATGCCCGTTTCCAGGGCCAGGGTGTCGGCACCGGCCTGCTGCAGGCGTTGATCGACGCCTGCGTGGCGCGTGGCTACCGGCAGATGGTGGCGGTCATCGGCGAACCGACCAATACCGCTTCAATCAAGCTGCACGAACGCTTCGGCTTCGAGCTGGTCGGCGTGTTCCGTGGCCTCGGCCGCAAGCATGGCCGCTGGCTGGATACCGTGCAGATGCAGCGCGCGCTCGGCGATGGCGCCGACACTGCACCTTCCAATGAATGAACCCATGACCGAAACCCTTCCCGAGACCGGCGACGACCTGTTCGCCGGCCAGCCGGTACGCGTTGTTGAACGCGACGGCGTGCGCTACACCCTGCTGGGCACCGCCCATGTCTCACGCGCCAGCGTCGAGGCGGTGGAGAAAGCCATCGACAGCGGTCGCTTCGACGCGGTGGCCGTTGAACTGGACCCGCAGCGCCTGCAGGCGCTGAGCGACCCGGACACGCTGGCCAAGCTCGACCTGGTCGAGGTGATCCGCAAGGGCCGCGTCGCCCTGTTCGCCGCCAACCTGGCCCTGTCCGCCTACCAGCGCCGCCTGGCCGAACAGCTCGACATCGAGCCGGGCGCGGAACTGAAGCGCGCGGTGGAACTGGCGCGCGAACGCGACCTGCCGGTGCACCTGATTGACCGCGAGGTCGGCCTGACCTTCCGCCGCGCCTCGCAGCGGCTGGGTTTCTTCGGCAAGCTGAAGCTGGTTGCCGGTCTCGGCGCCGGCCTGTTCTCGTCCGAGGAGGTGGGCGAGAACGAGATCGAGAAGCTCAAGCAGGGCGACATGCTGGAATCGAGCTTCGGCGAGTTCGCCAGCGAGAGCCCGGCACTGTACGAGACCATCATCGGCGAGCGCGACCGCTACATGGCTACGCGCCTGCGCGAGGAACACAACCCGCAGCAGCGTGAAGTGCTGGCGGTTGTCGGTGCGGGTCACCTGGCAGGCCTGGCGCGTTACCTGGAAACCGACACCGAGGCACCGGCACCGCTGCGCGCCGAGCTGGAGGCGGTGCCGAAGAAGCGCAACATTCCGTGGTTCACGCTGGGCATCCTGGCCATCGTGGCGACCGGCATCGGCGTGGGCTTCTACCGCGGTGGTCTGGGCGTGGGCACCGAACTGCTGGCGACCTGGGCGATGTATACCGGCGGCCTGGCGGGCCTGGGCTGCCTGCTGGCAGGCGGTCACCCGCTGAGCATCCTCACCGCGATCGCGGTGGCCCCGTTCAAGCCGTTCCGCCTGAGCATCCCGACCGGCGCGTTCTCGGCGCTGGTGGAAGCGCGCCTGCGCAAGCCGGCGTACGAGGACTTCCTGAAGCTGCGCGACGACGCGCAGAGCCTGAACGGCTGGTACCGCAATCGGGTCACGCGCGTGGTGCTGACATTCATGCTGACCAACATCGGCAGCATGCTCGGCCTGTGGCTGACCACGTTCAAGGTGTGGGGCAAGGTCGCCGGTTGATTGTTTTGTGTAGCGTCGAGCCATGCTCGACTGCGCTCTGGTAGGTGCCAACCTTGGTTGGCACGCGATGCCCGGCAAAAAAAGGGGGAGGCCGCCCCACTACGACCGGCCTCCCCCACACCACAACACATTGATGTGCATTACAGCCGGGCAGCGCCCGGCTCTACCATTTCCGCTCCACGCGCGCGGCGGATCAACCGCGTCACGGCATTGCGCAGGTCATCCAGCACCGCATAGATGGTCGGCAGGAACAGCAGGCTGACCACGGTCGAGAACGCCAGGCCGCCGGCAATCGCGCGCGCCATCGGCGCGTACTCCGGGCCATTGCCGAACATCTGCGTATTGGTCAGCGAGATCGGCACCATCGCCAGGATCGCCGTGCCCATCGTCATCATGATCGGGCGCAGGCGCTCGCGTGAACCCTCCACCAGCGCCTGCGTGCGTCCCATGCCGCCGCGCCGCAGGTTGTTGATGTGCTCGATCATCACGATGCCGTTGTTCACCACCACGCCCATCAGCACCAGGATGCCGATGAAGGACATGATCCCGAACGAGGTACCGGTGATCCAGAACAGCCAGAACACACCGAAGATCGAGAACAGCACGCCACTCATGATCGCCGCCGGGAACAGCAGCGACTCGAACACCGCCGCCATCACCACGTAGATCATCACCAGCGCGATCAGCAGGTTGAACACCATCTGCTGCATCGCTTCGTCGTCGTTGCCGTAGTCGCCGCCATCGAAGGTGAAGCCATAGCCGGCCGGGAAGTTCATCGGCTTGAGCACCGATTCCATCGCCTTGCGGCCATCGGGCGCGGTGACCTTCTCGGCCAGGTTGGCCTTGATGGTCAGCGTGGTCTGGCGGTTGGTGCGACCGATCTGGGTCGCCGATGAACCGACGTCAACGGTGACCAGGCTCAGCAGTGGCACGCTGCGGCCGTCGCCGGTGCGCACGCTGAAGCCAGCCAGGTCCTCCGGGCTGCTCTGCTCGGCGCCAGCGAAGCGCACCCATACCGGTACTTCATTGTCGCCGCGGCGGAACTCGCGCATCGGCGCACCGCGCAGGGCCAGGCCGACGAAGCTGGCGACCTGCTCGGCATTGAAGCCGAATGCGGCGGCACGCTCGCGGTCGACGCGCACCTTCAGCTCGCCGCCCTTCTCGCCATTGTCGATGCGCACGTCGCGCAGCTCGGCACGCTGGGCCAGCAGCGGCACCACTTCCTGGCCGATCTCCTGCAGCATCGAACTGGAGTCGCCCACCAGCTGCACCTGCACTCCCTGGTTGCCGCCACCGCCGCCATCACCGCCCTGGTTGCCAACGAAGTAGTCGGTGCGGGCCGACTTCGGCAGGCCCTTGCGCAGCTCTTCCTGCAGCGCCTTGATGTCCTTGGCGTACTTCTCGTCCAGGGTGACCACGGTCGAGCTGCCTTCCTGCTCGCTGTACCAGGAGTACACCTGCTTGACGTGCAGGCGCTCGCGGTTGGCGTCGATCCAGTTCTCCACGCGCGCCACTTCCTCGGACATCTGCCGGTAGGTGTAGGCGCCCTTCCACATGTAGCCGATGAAGATGTCCTTGCCGCCATCGCCGCCGAACATGTCGACCTTGGTCAGCTTCATCGGCACCAGGCTGACCAGCACCACCAGCACGATGCCGAGCAGGCTCCAGCCACGATGGTGCAGCGACCAGTCCAGCAGCCTGGCGTAGCGGCGCTGCAGCCGCGCGATCAGGCCGGTCTGCGAGTGCACCAGCTTGGGCGTGGCCATCCGCGCGGACAGCATCGGGATCAGGCTGACCGCGACCAGCCACGAGGCCAGCAGCGAGACCGAGATGGTGATCGCGATCTGCGCCATGAAGATGCTGATGTTGTTGGTCTCGCCGAACAGGTTCGGCACGAACACGATGCAGTGGCACAAGGTGCCAGCGCTGAGCGCGATGGCCACGTTGCGGGTGCCGATGATCGAGGCCAGGCGCGGCTGTCCCGGCATGCGCTCGCGCTCCTGGTAGATGCTCTCCACCACCACCACGGCGTTGTCGACCAGCATGCCCACCGCCAACAGCAGGCCCATCATGGTCAGGATGTTCAGCGTCACCCCGACGAAGTACATGAAGCCCAGGGTGATGGTGAAGCAGATCGGAATGGCCAGGGTCACCATCAGCGTGGACGGCCAATGGCGCAGGAAGAAGAACAGCACCGTGATCGACAGGATCAGGCCGACCGCACCGGCCTCGGCCAGTTCCAGCAGCGAGGAGGTCACCGCCTTGCCCTGGTTGTCGATCACCTTGATCTGCACGTCGCGCATCGACGCTTCGGCACGGATCGCTTCAACCTCGGCCAGCGCCGCGCGCGACACCTCCACCAGGTTGGCACTGCGCTCCTTGAAGATGTCCAGCCCGACCGCCGGGTTGCCGTCCAGGCGGCGCCCGTAGTTCATCCGCGCCGGCTTCAGGCGCACGTCGGCGATGTCGCCCAGGCGCAGGCCCTTGGCGTTGATCACCAGGTCGCGCATTTCCTGCAGGTCGGTGATCTCGCCCACCGGCTGCACGCGCACGCGCCGGCCGTTGTCGTCGATCTGCCCGGCCGAGATCGAGAAGTTCAGCGTGCGCAGGCGGTCACTCAGCTCATTGATGCTCAGCCCATGCGCGTTGAGCCGGTTCGGATCAATGGCGATCTCCACCTCGTTCGGCGGCGCGCCGGTAATGTCGACGCGGGCCACGCCGGGGATACGCTCGATGCGCCGCTTGAACTCGCGGTCGAGCATGTCGTAAGCGGTGGTCAGGTCGGTGGTGCTGGCCAGGCGCACCTTCAGCACCGGCTGGTCGCTGCTGGACCACTTGAACACGTTGTAGCGCTGCAGGTCGTCCGGCAGATCGCTGCGGATCGCGTCGATGCGTTCGCGTGCGTCGGAGGCGGCGATGGCGATGTCGCGGTCCCAGTCGCTGAACTCGATGAAGATCAGCGCCGCCTCGGAGGTGGCCGACGAGCGCATGCGCTTGATGCCGGTCATCGTCGCCAGCGATTCCTCCACCGGGCGGATGATGGTCCGCTCCACTTCCTCCGGGGTTGAACCGGTGTACGGAATCTGCACGAACAGGAAGGGCGCGGAAATGTCCGGCAACGCTTCCAGCGGCAACCGGAACGAGGCGATCAGGCCGATCACCACCAGTGACACGAAGCACATGATGGTGGTGACCGGGCGGCGGATGGAGAACTCGGCAACACTCATGCCGGCTCCTCCGCACCCGCCGCGCTGCCTGCTGCGCCCGGCTCGATCTCGCCGGCGTGCTTGCGGCCACGCTCGCGGTAATAGGCATCACCACGGCGGTCCATCAGGTCGTAGACCACCGGGATCACCAGCAGGGTCAGCAGGGTCGACACCAGCAGGCCACCGATCACGGTGATCGCCATCGGCGCGCGCACTTCGGCGCCCTCGCCCATCGCCACCGCCAGCGGCAGGAAGCCGAACAGCGTGCACAGCGTGGTCATGATGATCGGCCGCAGGCGCGAACGTGCACCTTCCACCAGGGCCTCGTGCTTGGCCACGCCGGCCTCGCGCAGCTGGTTGACCTTGTCGATCAGGATGATCGCGTTCTTGGTGACCAGGCCGACCAGCAGGATCAGGCCGATGAACACCACCACCGAGATGGGCTTGCCGGTCAGCATCAGTGCCAGGATCGCGCCGACCAGCGCCAGCGGGATGGTGAACAGGATCACGAACGGATGCAGCATCGATTCGAACTGCGAGGCCATCACCAGGTAGACCAGGAAGATCGCCAGGCCGAAGGCGAAGATCAGCGACTTCGCCGCCTGCGCCAGCTCCTCGCCCTGGCCACCGATGTGCAGGCCGACACCCGCGCCCAGCGGTTGTTCGGCCACCATCTGCTGCACTTCGCGCATGGCCGCGCCGAGGTCGATGTCGCGCAGGTTGGCCGAGACCACCGCAACGCGGGTCTGGTCGGCGCGATGGATCTCGCTGGGGCCGGTGGTGGCAACCACGTCGGCCACCGCATCCAGCGTGACCGGCCGGGTGCTGCCCGGATTGACGATCAACCGGCGGATGCTCTCCACGCTGGCGCGGTCGCCTTCCTGGGCACGCACCAGCACGTCGATCTTGCGGTCGCGGAAGCTGTAGCGGGTAGCCACGTCGCCGCGCACCTTCTTCACCACCACGTCGGCGATCTGGCGGGTGGTCAGGCCCAGCGCACCGGCACGTTCCTGGTCGAAGCGGATCTGGATTTCCGGAAAGCCCTCTTCCACCGTGGACTTCACGTCGGCGTAGTGCGCATTGCCACGCAGCATCGCCGCCAGGCGCTGGCCAGCCACTTCCAACGTCGCCATGTCCTGCCCGCGCAGCTCGATTTCCAGCGGCGTGGAGAAGCTGAACAGCGCCGGCCGCGCGAAGTCGACCTGTGCCCCCGGATGCTGGCCCATGCTGTCGCGCAGGCGCTCGGTGATCTCGGCTTCAGTGCGTGCATTGCCACCGCCTTCCATCACCACGGTCAGCTTGCCGATGTTCTCGCCGCTCTCGGTCGGGCTGGCATCCAGGCGGGTGCCGCTGCCACTGACACCGTACAGCGAGGCCACGCCCTCGCCGTTGCCGTGGGCCAGCTGCAGCTCACGCACCAGCGCATCGGTCTGCTTGAGCGGTGTGCCGGCCGGCAGCTTCACCGTCATCTCGAAACGGTCCTGCGCCAGCTGCGGGATCAGGTCGGCACCGAGCATCGGCACCAGCGCCATGGTCGCCACGAAGATGATCGTGGCCACGCCGAGCACCTTGCCCGGATGGGCCAGCGCGCTCGGCAACAGGCGCAGATAGCCGCGCTCGGCACCGGCGTAGGGCTTCATTGCCAGGTCGCTGGCCTTGCGCATCACCGGGCCGACCACTGCCACGACGCCCCGCCACGCACGTACGACCAGCCAGGCCAGCGCATAGAAGCTCCAGCGCGCGGTTGCGACGGCACCACGACGGCCCAGTGCCACCGGCTTCTGCCAGCGGTTCTGCGGCTGCCACGGTTCGTTCGGCGCCTCTTCCGGGAATGCCAGCGGCGGCCGGCCCTTCAGCGAGCTCAGCATCGGAATCAGCGTCATCGATACCAGCAGCGAGATCGCGATGGCGATCGCCACGGTCAATGCCTGGTCGCGGAACAGCTGGCCGGCGATGCCATCGACGAACACCAGCGGCAGGAACACCGCGATGGTGGTCAGGGTCGAGGCGACCACCGCCATGCTCACTTCGCGGGTACCGACGATCGCTGCCTGCAGGATGCCCAGGCCACGCTCGCGGGCCTTGGCAATGCTCTCCAGCACCACGATCGAGTCGTCCACCACCAGGCCGGTCGCCAATGCCAGGCCGCCCAGCGACATCACGTTCAAGCTGAGGCCGAGCTGGCCCATGAAGAAGAACGTGGCGATGATCGAGACCGGCAAGGACAGGCTGATCACGAACGTGCTCCAGCCATCACGCAGGAACAGGAAGATGATCAGGATCGCCAGCAGGCCACCGATCACCGCATCCTTCTTGACGTCGGCGATGGCGTGCTCGATGAAGCGCGACTGGTCCTCGATGGTGGTCATCTCGACGTCGGACGGGAACGTGCCCTTGATCTGCTCTAGGCGCTTGCGCAGCGCTTCGGCGGTGGACACGGTGTTGGCGTCGCCTTCCTTGTAGATGGCCAGTTCAACCGATTCCTTGCCGCCCAGGCGGATCACCGCTTCGCGCTCCTTGTAACCCTGGCGAACGGTGGCCACGTCCTTCAGGCGTACCGGCACGCCATTGGCGACCACGCTGGAGCCAGCACCGGACGATGCGCTCTGCGCCGCCGAGGCCGCTGCGATGGCCGCGGCCGAACCGGTCGACGCGGCGATGTTGAACATCTGCTGCAATGCCGAGTCGGCTGCACTTCCGTTCGAACCCTGGGTGGTGACCAGCAGGTTGCGGATCTCCTCCAGGTCGGCGAACTGGTTGACGGTGCGCACCAGGAAGCGCTGCGACCCCTCCTCCAGACGACCGCCGGAGATGTTGATGTTCTCGTCCTTCAGGCGCTTGATGACGGTGTCGATCGGCAGGTTCAGCTGTGCCAGCTTCTGCTGGTCGATGTCGACCTGGATCTCATCTTCCAGACCGCCACCGACCTTGACCGCTGCCACGCCGGCAACCGGCTCCAGCTTCTTCTTCAGGTCTTCATCGGCATAGCGGCGCAGGCCGGTCAGCTCGCGGACCGCATCGGCATCGCTGGTCGGCGCCACCTTGTTCGACAGCACCAGGCGCATGATCGGCTCGGTGGACGGATTGAAGCGCAGCAGCACCGGGGCCTTGGCCTCCAGTGGCAGGTTCAGCGCTTCCATCTTGTCACGAACCTCCAGGCTGGCCTGGTCCATGTTGGTGCCCCAGGCGAACTCCAGCACCACGTCGCTCTGGCCGGTGCGCGAGACCGACTTCAGCTTGCGCAGGTTCTTGACCACGCCGACGGCCTCTTCGACCGGCTGGGTGATCAGGGTTTCGATTTCGGTCGGCGCCGAACCGGTGTACTCGGTGCGCACGGTCAGCGTCGGGTAGCTCAGGTCGGGCAGCAGGTTGACCTTGAGGTTGCCCAGCGCGATCAGGCCGAACAGCAGCAGGGTGACCGTGCACATGGCGATGGTCACGCGGCGGCGGGTGGCGAATTCCACCAGGCCGCCGCGCATGCCGGCGGCGGCGCCATCGCTCGCCGGCGAGGCACCGTGGTCGTGGCCCGGGGCGGTCATTGCTTGCTCCCGGCCTTGTCTGCCGGCTTGGCGGCCGCTGCGACCGTCTTCGCCTTTGCCTTCGGATCGGCGATCACCTGCACCGCGGTACCGTCGCGCAGCGCGACCTTGCCGGCGGTGACCACCTGATCACCGGCCGCCAGGCCATCACGGATCTCCACCCACGGGCCCTCGGCGTAACCGAGCTTGACCGGAACGCGTGCGACCTTGCCTTCGCGCACCCGGAACACCGCCGGCTCACCGTCGTCGAGCAGCGCCAGGCGCGGCACCACGAGCGCATCGGCACGCTGGTCGTAATCGATGCGGATGCGCCCGAACATGCCGGGCTGCAGCGCGTGCGCGGCGCCATCGAAGGCGCTGACCACGCGAAACGTGCCGCTGCCCGAATCCACCACCGGCGCGATGCGATCGACGGTGCCGGTGAAGCTCTGGCCCGGCAGCGCATCGGCGGCCAACGTCACCGGCTGGCCGGCACGCAGCGTGGCCAGCTCGCGTTCGGGCACGTTGAGGGTGGCTTCCAGGCGCGAGTTGTCGACGATGCGGAAGATCGGCGTGTTGATCTGCACGAAGTTGCCGGTCTTGATCGAGCGCGATGCGATCACACCGGAAATCGGCGCCACGACGGTGGTGTAGGACAGCTCCAGCGTCGCCAGACGGTACTGCGCACGGACGTTTTCCAGATCAAAGCGCAGCTGGTCGACATCGGCAGCACTGACCATCTGCTGGCCAACCAGTTTCTGTGCACGCTGGTAGTTGTTTTCCAGCTTGCGCATCTGCGCTTCGCTCTGCGCTACGGCCAGGCGTGCGCGGTCCGGGTCCAGGCGCACCAGCGGCTGGCCGGCGGTGACCCGCTGGCCTTCCTCGACCAGCACCGCCAGCGCCACACCGGAGGTCTTGGCCACCACCTGCGACTCGGCGCGTGGTTCCAGCGCGGCGGTGCCTGTGTAACTGGCCGCGACCGCGCGATGGCTGGCCACGGCCACTTCGACCGGGACCGCATCGACCTTCTTCTCCTCCTTGGTCTCGGCGGCCTTGGCTTCGGAATTGGGCCCTGCGGCGCAACCGCCCAGCAGCAGGGAGGTGGAGATCAGCAGTGCGGCAGCGCAGATTCCGCTGCGACGGCCGGACAGGAAGGTTGGGTGCGACATCGTCAGGTCCCTGGAGGATGCGTGGACAGGTGTGGTAGCAAAGTAATGCACCACTTCACGGCAACACCATATCCCAAAGGTCATGGTGTCTTCACGCCGCTGGTCGGCCCGACCCCATTTCAGCTAGATGAAACCTGGGGCTATACTCGGGGCGTTCCGTACCCCACGCCGGAACGACCAGACCCGAATCCCCGGAAACGACACCATGCGCCCGCAGCCGCTCGCCGCTTGTCTCGCTCTGGCCGTCCTCCTGCCCCTTGGGGCCGCCGCACAGCCCGCTCCTGCTCCTGCCACACCCGCTCCGGCCCCGGCTCCTGCCGCCGCGCCGGCGCCTGCCGCGCCCACCGGCAACTTCGACAATGGCCGCGTGCTGGCCTACACCTGCCAGGGGTGCCACGGCATCACCGGCTACAAGAACGCCTACCCCAGCTACCGGGTGCCGAAGATCGGCGGCCAGACCCAGCAGTACCTGGCCCAGGCCCTGACCGAGTACCGCCAGGGCAAGCGCCGGCATCCGACGATGCAGGCGCAGTCGATGAGTTTCAGCGAACAGGAGATCGCCGATCTCTCTGTTTACCTGTCCACCGTCAAGTAAGGCCCGCCCATGTCGAAAGCCGCGCATCCGCTGCGTCACGCCATCGCCCTGTCCGTTGCCCTGCTGCTGGCGGCCTGTTCACAGTCGCAGGTGGAAAACAGCGAGAAATCCGCCGCCGATCCGGGCCATGCCAGTGGCGAACACGGCTCTTCTTCTTCGGCTGGCCTGCCTGCAGGTCGCGAGGCCGCCGGTGAAGCCCGCGCCAAGGTGAAGGGCAAGGCCACCAACCAGAGCTGCATCGACTGCCACGGGGCCGATGGCAATGCGCCGATCGATCCGACCTATCCGAAGCTGGGTGGGCAGTACGGTGACTACCTGGCGCATGCGCTGCAGGCCTACCGCGCCGGTGACCGCCAGCACATGCTGATGACGCCGCAGGCGAAGGACCTGAGCGATCAGGACATCGCCGATCTGGCGGCGTATTTCGGCAGCCGGCCGAGCCAACTGCGGGATCTGCACGGGGTCAAATGACCGCAGGCCCCCGGTGGGTGCGGATCGTTGATTGGTAGGTGCGGACCGTTGGTCCGCACATGTCCGGATATCCACGCATGGCGTGGATCTACCAGGCATCGGCGTCGGTGGGTGCGGACCTTGGTCCGCACTGATGCCACCATCCACGCATGGCGTGGATCTACTGATTCTCGACTCGATCAATCGGCGCACTTCTGGCGCCGACCGATACTCAGCCTTCCAGCTCTTCCCAGCGCGCGTAAGCGGCATCCAGCTCGGCCTGCACCTTGGCCAGCTGCTGGGTGTGCGCGGTCACTTCGGCGCTGCTGCGGGTATAGAACGACGGGTCGTTCATCGCCGAGGTCAGGCCTTCGACATCGCCTTCCAGCTTCTCGATGGTCTTCGGCAGCTGCTCCAGTTCGCGCGCTTCCTTGTAGGCCAGCTTGCGCTTGGGTGCGGCCGGAGCTGCGGTAGCCGGGGTGGCCGGCGCAGCGGCCGCCGGCTTGGCCGCAGGGGCCGCGGCAGGCGCTGCGATGCTGGCCGCATAACGCTGCCAGTCGCTGTAACCGCCCACGTACTCGCCGATCACGCCATCGCCTTCCATCACCAGCGTGGAGGTGACCACGTTGTCGATGAAGTCACGGTCGTGGCTGACCAGCAGCAGGGTGCCGGTGTATTCGCCCAGCAGCTCTTCCAGCAGCTCCAGCGTTTCCACGTCCAGGTCGTTGGTCGGTTCGTCCATCACCAGCAGGTTGGACGGCTGCGCGAACAGCTTGGCCAGCAGCAGGCGGTTGCGCTCGCCACCGGACAGGCGGGTAATCGGCGCACGCGCGCGCTCCGGGGTGAACATGAAGTCCTGCAGGTAGGCATGCACATGCTTGCGCTTGCCGTTGAACTCGAGGAAATCGCGGCCTTCGGCGACGTTCTCGATCGCGCTCCAGTCTTCGCGCAGCACAGCGCGGTACTGGTCGAAATACGCGATCTGCAGGTTGGTGCCGGCGTTGACTTCGCCCTTGGCCGGCTGCAGTTCGCCCAGCAGCAGCTTGAGCAGCGTGGTCTTGCCGCTGCCGTTGGGACCGATCAGGCCGATGCGGTCGCCGCGCATGATGGTGGTGGTGAAATCGCGGACCATGGTGCGCTCGCCGAAGGCGAACGAAATGTCCTTGACGTCGATGACCTTCTTGCCGGAGCTGACGCCCTGCGCGGCCTCCATCTTGACGTTGCCGCTGAGGTCGCGACGCTGCGAACGCTCCACGCGCATCGCCTTCAGGCGGCGCACGCGGCCTTCGTCGCGGGTGCGACGGGCCTTGATGCCCTGCCGGATCCAGACTTCTTCCTGCGCCAGCAGCTTGTCGAAGCGGGCGTTTTCCTGCGCCTGCGCATTGAGGCGTTCCTCGCGGCGGCGCTCGTAGTTGGCCCAGTCGCCTGGCCAGCTGGTGACCTGGCCGCGGTCGATCTCGACGATGCGGGTGGCCAGGGCACGCAGGAAGCGACGGTCATGGGTGACGAACACCACGCTGCCGCTCCAACCCTTCAGGAACGCTTCGAGCCAGTCGATGGCTTCGATGTCCAGGTGGTTGGTCGGTTCGTCCAGCAGCAGCACATCGGGGCTGGACACCAGCGCGCGGGCGAGCAGCACGCGGCGCTTCATGCCGCCGGACAGGCGGCCGAACTCGGCCTCACCATCCAGGTCGAGCTTGGTCAGGGTTTCGCTGACGCGCTGGTCCAGGCCCCAGCCGTTGGCGGCATCGATCTTGGCCTGCACGTTGCCGAGGGCTTCGCCATCGAAGACTTCGGCATGGCTGAGGTGGTGGAATTCGGCCAGCCATTGGCCCAGCTCGCCAAGGCCGTCGGCGACGACGTCGAACACCGAGCCGGCCGCGCCGTGCGGCACTTCCTGCTCCAGGCGGGTGACGCGCACGCCCTGCTGCACGCGGACTTCGCCGTCATCGGGCTTGTGGTCGCCGGACAGCAGCTTGAGCAGGGTGGATTTGCCGGCGCCGTTGCGGCCGATCAGGGCGATGCGTTCGCCCGGCTCGATCGACAGTTCGGCCTTTTCCAGCAACAACGGGCCGCCGACGCTGAAGTCGACGTTCTGCAGAGTAATCAGAGGCATCCGGATATTGTACGGGTTGGGGGCGTCGGCCGGGTTGCACCCGGCACCCGCGGTAGTGCCGGCCGCTGGCCGGCAACTTCAACGGCAACGTGAAAAGCTGGTTTCCTGTGGGATGGCGGAGCGGTGTGGGTCTGCAGGACACGCCGTAACCCCCCCTCCGGGGTCCGGCCCAGCCGCTGGCGGCTGTGCGTTCGGGCACTTGCGAAGCAGTGCTTCGCAAGCAAAGCGCCCTCACCCTTGGGGGCTCGATGGCGCCATCCATGGCGCCAACGGTCCTGCAGACCCACACCGCCCCGCCCCTGACAGTTTCCCGCGATCTGTCGGAACGGCATTCTGCTCTGGTGGGTGTCGACCTTGGTCGACACAGCAGATCCAGGCCATGCGTGGATGAGCGCTGCAAGGCCTGTCGATCTGTCGGGGTCGCATCCCATTGCTGCGCAACGGGCTCTGACCCCTTCGTGGAATTCGCGCAGTGCAAGACCGATCCCTGCTACTCCACGTCCCCCAGCAGCGCCTGCAACCCCGGCAGCCACTGCTTGCCGGGATGCCGTACCAGCCACAGCGTGCGCTGCAGGGCCGGCAGCGGGGTTTCGAGCACGCGCAGGCGGCCCAGGGCCAATGGCTCTTCCAGCGCGTGACGCGAAAGACAGGCCAGGCCGAGGCCGGCGATGGCGGCCTGCTTGATTGCTTCGGTATTGCCCAGCTGCAGGGTCTGGGCGAAGCCACGCAGGTGCGGCAGCAGCGCCTGTTCGACGGCTTCGCGGGTGCCGGAGCCTGGCTCGCGCAGCAGCCAGCGTGCGCGGCGCAGTTCGTCCAGCGACCAGCTGGCGGGGGCATCGGCGGCAGCCACGATCACCAGCGGGTCCTGCTGCCAGGCGGTCACCTGCAGGCCGCGCTCGTGGCACGGGCCTTCGATCAGGCCGGCGTCCACGTCCAGGCGCTGCACGGCAGCGACCACGCCGGCACTGTTGTCGATGCGCAGGTCGACCTCGGCCTGCGGCGCCTGCCGCAGCAGTTCGGCGATGCGTGGCGGCAGCAGGTAATTGCCGATGGTGGTACTGGCGGCCAGCACCAGCCGCAGCGGTGCCCCCTGCGATGGGTCGCCGCCGGCGGCCAGCTGACGCTCCAGGTCGGCGGCGTTGACCAGCAAGGTGCGCGCCGGCTCCAGCAGTGCGCGGCCATGCCCGTTCAGCGCCAGACGGCGGCCGATGCGGTCGAACAGCGGGGTGCCGAAGTGCGCCTCCAGCTCCTGCAGGGCGGCGCTGCTGGCCGACTGCGAGAGCGCAATGGCCTGGCCGGCAGCGGTGGTGCTGCCATGGTCGGCTATGGCGACGAAGACCTGCAGCTGGCGCAAGGTCAGGCGCATGGCACTTACCTTCTTGATGGGTAGGTTTCACCAATATTATTCGTTTTACAGGTCAGCGACAGACGCGCACGCTTGCCCCATCACTCCAGCCTTGCCCCTGCCATGAATGCCCCTGCCCTCTCCCCCTGGTCCCTGCCCGCCTTGCGCCAACGCTGGCAGCCGCGTCTGCCCGGTCTCGTGCTGGTAGGCCTGATCGCGGCGGCGTCGCTGTATCTGGCCGAGCTTCCGTGGCTGCAGGCACATGGCTTGAGCGCGCTGACCGTGGCGATCGTCGCCGGCATCGTGGTTGGCAACACCTTCTACCCGCGGCTGGCACCGGGCAGCGCGGCCGGTGTCGGCTTCTCCAAGCACTGGCTGCTGCGCGCCGGCATCGTGCTGTACGGGCTGCGCCTGACCTTCCAGGACATCGGCCATGTCGGCGTCACTGGCGTGCTGATGGACGTGCTGGTGGTTGCCAGCACCTTCGGCCTGGCTTGCTGGCTGGGCGTGCGCGTGTTCAAGATGGAGCGCGAGGCAGCGATGCTGATCGGCGCTGGCAGCGCGATCTGCGGTGCGGCAGCGGTGATGGCCGCCGAGCCGGTGGTGCGTGGCCGCGCTGCGCATGTCACCGTCGCGGTCTCGACGGTGGTGGTGTTCGGCACGCTGGCGATGTTCCTGTACCCGGTGCTGTATGCGCTTGTGCAGTCGCACGGCTGGCTGCCAATGGACGCGCGGCAGTACGGCCTGTTCACCGGTGCGACGGTGCACGAAGTGGCACAGGTGGTGGCGGCCGGCCGTGCGGTCAACGAAGCGGCAGCTGACACGGCGGTGATCACCAAGATGGTGCGGGTGATGCTGCTGGCGCCGTTCCTGATCGCGCTGTCACTGTGGCTGGCCCGTGGCGGCAAGGCCAGCGCCGATGGCAGCAAGGCGCGCATCGTGGTGCCGTGGTTCGCGTTCGGTTTCGTGGCCGTGGCCGGTTTCAACTCGCTGCATCTGCTGCCGGCCGGCCTGCAGGCCGGGCTGGTGCAGCTGGACACGGTGCTGTTGGCGATGGCGATGGCCGCGCTGGGCCTGACCACCCACGTCTCGGCGCTGCGCCAGGCAGGCCTGAAGCCGCTGCTGCTGGCGCTGATTCTGTTCGCCTGGCTGCTGTTCGGTGGCCTGGCGATTCATCAGGGCGTGCTGGCGTTCCTGGGCTGAGGAAGAGCGTGCCGACCAAGGTCGGCACCCACATGGATGAAGGCCCTGTGGCAGGGACCTGCCGCGCGGACGGGTACAATGCGCCATGACTGACTTCTCGACCCTGCCACTGAGCCCGGCCCTGCAGCCCGGCCTGGATGCCCTCGGCTATACCACCCTCACCCCCGTGCAGGCGCAGAGCCTGCCGGCCATCCTGGATGGCCGCGATGTAATCGCACAGGCACCCACCGGCAGCGGCAAGACCGCCGCCTTCGGCCTGGGCCTGCTGCAGTCCATCGACCCCAGCCTGATCCGCGTGCAGGCGCTGGTGCTGTGCCCGACCCGCGAACTGGCCGACCAGGTCGGCAAGCAGATCCGCAAGCTGGCCACCGGCATCCCCAACCTGAAGCTGTTGCTGCTGGTCGGCGGCGTGCCGCTGGGCCCGCAGCTGGCCTCGCTGGAAGGCCATGACCCGCACGTTGTGGTCGGCACGCCCGGCCGCGTGCAGGAGCTGGCACGCAAGCGCGCGCTGAATCTTGGCGCGGTGCGCACGCTGGTGCTGGACGAGGCCGACCGCATGCTCGACATGGGCTTCGAGGAGCCGATCCGCGAGATCGCCGGCCGCACCCACAAGGACCGCCAGAGCCTGCTGTTCTCGGCCACCTTCCCCGACAGCATCCGCGCCATGGCGCGTGACCTGCTGCGCGATGCGGTGGAAGTGACCGTGGAAGGCGCCGACCAGGCACCGGCCATCCGCCACCTGTTCTGCGAGGTGGAACCGGCGCATCGCCAGAAGGCGCTGGCCGGCCTGCTGCTGAAGTACACGCCGGAATCGGCGGTGGTGTTCTGCAACACCCGCAAAGACGTGGACGAAGTAGCCAACTCACTGCAGCAGTTCGGCTTCTCCGCGCTGGCCCTGCATGGCGACATGGAACAGCGCGACCGCGAGGAAGTGCTGTTGCTGCTGGCCAACCGCAGCTGCAACGTGCTGGTGGCCAGCGACGTGGCCGCACGTGGCCTCGATGTGGAAGATCTGGCGGCAGTGATCAATTACGAGCTTCCGACCGACGTGGAAAGCTACCAGCACCGCGTCGGCCGTACCGGCCGTGCCGGTGCCAGCGGCCTGGCGATCAGCCTGGTGGCCGGCCGCGAGAAGACCCGCGCCGAAGCCATCGAAGCGCAGATGGGGCAGCCGCTGGACTGGCAGAAGACGCCGCTGGCAACCTCGCGCCCGGCCGAACTGCCGCAGGCCGCGATGCGCACGCTGCGGATCGACGGTGGCAAGACCGACAAGCTGCGCCCAGGCGACATCCTCGGTGCGCTGACCGGTGATGCCGGCCTGTCGAGCAAGTTCATCGGCAAGATCGCGATCTTCCCGACCCGCTCCTACGTGGCGATCGCCCGTGAGCAGGCCAACAAGGCAGTGGCCAAGCTGGAAGCCGGCAAGATCAAGGGCCGTCGTTTCCGCGTGCGGATGATGTGATTGAAGCAGCGTTGCCAACCACGGTTGGCAATGATCTGACCTGGTAGTGGCCAACCTTGGTTGGCCCATCCGTGGCGTCAATCGCGAAAAGCGCTGCCAACCAAGGTTGGCAACTACCGGTTCCCGGCCATTCGCTCTGGTAGATGCCAACCTTGGTTGGCACCTGCCCTTCGATCAGAACACCAGTTCGGTGTGCAGCGGCAGATCCGATTCCCAGCGGGCGCGACCACCCAGGCCGTCCAGTTCGACCAGTACGCCTGCACCGACCACATCAACGCCCAGGCGGCGCACCAGCGACAGCGCAGCGACCAGCGTGCCGCCAGTGGCCAGCACGTCGTCGATGATCGCCACGCGGGCCCCGGCCGGCAGCGCGTCGGCGTGCACTTCGATGCAGTCACTGCGGTATTCCAGCGTGTATTCCTCGCGCAGCACCTGGCCCGGCAGCTTGCCCGGCTTGCGCACCGGCACGAAGCCCACGCCCAGCTCCAGCGCCATCGCGGCACCGAGGATGAAGCCACGCGATTCGATACCGATCACCGCGTCCAGCTTCTGGTCGCGCCAACGGTCGGCCATCGCGGTGATGGCACCGCGGAAGTCCTCGCCATGGGCGAGCAGCGGCATGATGTCCTTGAAGAGGATGCCGGGCTTGGGGAAGTCGGCGATGTCGCGCAGGCGGGAGGCCCACTGCGGAGCGACGAGGGCGTCGGTCATGTCACGTTGGCTATCTGATGGCGGCATAGGGTACCTGTTCCGGGCGCCGGCTGCCTGTTGGGGGTGTTCGGCCGGGCTGCGCCCGGCACCTGCGGTAGTGCCGGCCGCTGGCCGGCAACCTCAACGGCAACAGCAAAGGCAACAGCGGGTTTCCTGTGGGATGGCGGGCATTGCTTTCTGTAGATCCACGCCATGCGTGGATGAATCTTCATCGAAATCTATTATTTCGAAGATTGAACGAAGAGCATCCACGCATGGCGTGGATCTACCGTGTCGACCAAGGTCGACACCTACCCACAGCCGCGGGAATCTGCCGGAGGTGGGGCGGTGTGGGGCTGCAGGACCGTTGGCGCCATGGATGGCGCCATCGAGCCCCCATGGACGGGTTTACGGCGTGTCCTGCAGCCCCGCACCGTCCCGCCAGACCATCAGCAATCCAGAGCCGCTTTGGCTTTGGCCGTTGCTTGCGCGGTGGCCTCTGCAGGTGCAGGGCGCAGCCCTCCCGCCCCCCCCCCTCAGGAACTGCAGGACAGCATCGAGCAGCCGGCGCGGTTGTCGGCCCACGCCGGGCGCTTGCCGGCGAAGTGTTCCAGCCCTGCACGCTCGGTGTATGGATCGCGCAGCACGTCCTGCAGTGCGTGAACACCGCCGAGGTCACCCTGCTCTGCGCGGTCGATCGCCTCCTGGGCCAGCCAGTTGCGCAGCACGTACAGCGGATTGGCCGCGACCATCTTCGCCGCGCGCTCACTGGCCGAAAGTGGATCGGCCTGCAACCGCGCCGCGTAGTCCTGCAGCCACTGCTGCAACGGCGCCTGCACCGCCTGCTGGCGCGACTCGTCGTAGTACACCGCATCCAGCACGCCCACGTCTGGCGCCGCTGGATCAACCCGCATCAGTGCACGCCAGGCCAGGGTCATATCCATGCCGCCGTCCTGCATCAGCTGCTGCCAGCGCTGGTAGAGCCCCAGGTCGTCATCGTCGGCGGCGGCCAGGCCCAGCTTGGCTGCGGCATCGCGTCGGGTGCAGGCCACGAAGGTGGACTGGTAGGCCGCCAGACCGGCCTGCAGCGGCGCCACATCGGCAAACAACGGCGACAGCGCCTGCGCCAACCGGCTCAGGTTCCAGTACGCCACCTGCGGCTGGGTACCGAAACGATAACGGCGGCCCTGTGCGTCGGTGGTGTTCGGCGTCCAGTCCGGGTCGAAGTCCTCGACCCAGCCATAAGGACCGTAGTCGAGCGTGAGGCCGAGCACGGACAGGTTGTCGGTGTTCATCACGCCATGCACGAAACCGACGCGCATCCAGTGCGCGATCATCTCGGCAGTGCGCACCGCGATCTGCGCGAACCAGTCGCCGTACAGCGCCTCACCCTGCCCTTCAAGCTCCGGAAAGTCGCGGGCGATGCACGCGTCGACCAGCTGCCGCAACAAGGCAGTTTCGCCGCGTGATGCTGGCAGTTCGAATGAACCAAAGCGCAGGAACGAGGGCGATACCCGGCACACGATGGCGCCGGGCTCGGCACGCGGGTGGCCGTCGTAGAACATGTCGCGTACCACGTCTTCGCCGGTGCCGACCAGCGACAGCGCGCGCGTGGTCGGTACGCCCAGGTGATGCATCGCTTCGCTGCACAGGAATTCACGGATGGATGAGCGCAGCACTGCGCGGCCATCAGCACCCCGCGAATACGGCGTGGGACCGGCACCCTTCAGCTGCAGTTCCCAATGACGGCCATCCGGTGCGACCAGTTCGCCCAGCGAGATCGCGCGGCCGTCGCCGAGCTGGCCCGCCCAGTGGCCGAACTGATGGCCACCGTAATTGGCCGCCCACGGCTGCATGCCGGCGTACAGCGCATTGCCGCCGAACACCTGCGCGAAGCCTTCGCTTTCGACTTCAGCCGTATCGAAGCCAAGCATCGCGGCGACGTCCGGCGCCCAGGCCAGCAGCGTGGGCGCCGCCACTGGAGTCGGCATCACCGGCGACCAGGCCGCGCCCATCACTTCGCGGCGGCGCGGGCCGGATTCGGGGTCGCCCGGCAGGGTGTGCAGCAGGCGGTTGTCGAAACGGGGACTGTCGGTATCCATGGTGCTGAAGATGGGGACGACCGCCGCCCGCCTCAATTGCCGCTGAGCGCCTGCAGATGACCGCCGTGGGCCTCTGCACGCTGGTAGGCCGGGCGCTCGCCGATACGCTTGAGGAAGCCACGCAGCGCCGGCTTGTCGTCGAGGCCACCGCCGCGCGCGGCGGCCGCCTGGATCGGGAAGCTCATCTGGATGTCGGCCGCACTGAAGCGTTCGCCGGCGAACCATGGGCTTTCAGACAGGCGGCGCTCCATCCAGTCCAGGTGCAGTCGTCGCTGCGGGCCGATGAAGCCACGCTCGGCCTTGTCGGCGATGCTGCGCGCAATCGGGCGGGCGAAGAACGGCATCGGCGCGTTGCGGATGCGGCCCATCACCAGGGTCAGCAGCAGCGGGGGCATCGCCGAGCCTTCGGCGTAGTGCAGCCAGTAGCGGTAGGCGATGCGCTCGGCGCCATCGGCCGGCATCGGTGACGGCGACAGCTGGCGTTGGGTGTCGTAGCGGTCTGCGAGGTAGTCGAGGATCGCGCCGGACTCGGCCAGTACCAGCTCGCCATCCTGCAGCACCGGCGACTTGCCCAGCGGATGCACGTTGCGCAGTTCGGGCGGTGCCAGCAGCGTCTTCGGATCGCGGGGATAACGGCGCAGTTCGTAGTCCAGCCCCAGCTCCTCCAGCATCCACAGCACACGCAGGGAACGGGAGTTTTCCAGGTGGTGGACGATGCGCATGGGGATGATCCTTGGGGAGGCCTGCATCGTACCGCGCCAGCTGCATGCCCCTTGTAGAGTCGAGCGTGCTCGACTGCTTTCCAGAGACAGTCGAGCACGCTCGACTCTACAAAGCAGCAGGCAATAAAAAACGCCGGAAGCTTTCGCTTCCGGCGTTCTGGCTACCAAACGGTAGCAGACGGATTAGACCGCCTGCACCTGGTCAGCCTGCATACCCTTCTGGCCCTGGACGGCGATGAAGGTAACCTTCTGGCCTTCCTGCAGGGTCTTGAAGCCGGTGCCCTGGATGGCACGGAAGTGCACAAACAGGTCCGGGCCGCTTTCCGGGGTAATGAAGCCGAAGCCCTTGGCGTCGTTGAACCACTTGACGGTGCCGGTCTGACGATCAGACATTTGACTAACTCCTGAAACACATGTTGAAAAAATCGCAGCCACCGGGTATCGGGGCCGAGACTGAGTTGCAGGCGTTGGTAAAGCGGATCGATGAGCGGATCGTGAGATCAACTGCACCAGGCCACGATTCACGGTGACCCTAGCAAACACAGTGGGACGAACGATACGCGTGTTTTCTGCAAAAAGCGATAGCCCGGACGTTCATCGGCTGGCCCCGCCCGCTAGACGTGACAAGGGCTGGCAGCCGATCGAGGCTAACCCCGAGTCCCCATTCAGGATTTTCCTACCCTACACTGGGTAAATGACTGAAGCTGAAACCCAAGCTGAACCCGCCCTCCCCCGCATCTGGGTGGACGCGGACGCCTGCCCCACTGTCATCCGCGACATCCTGTTCCGGGCCGCTGAACGCGTTGGCATCGAGCTGACCCTGGTCGCCAACCAGTGGATCCGGACCCCGCCGTCGCGTTGGCTGCGTTCGATCCAGGTGCCCCAGGGCCTGGACGTGGCCGACAGCGCCATCGTCGAACGGGTCGCTGCCGGAGACCTGGTCGTCACCCAGGACATCCCGCTGGCCGCGCTGGTGCTGGAGAAGAAGGCCGTGGCGCTGAATCCGCGCGGCCAGCTGTACACGCCGAACAACATCGCCGAGCGGCTGTCGATGCGCAATTTCATGGAAGAACTGCGCGGCGCCGGGGTCCAGACCGGCGGCCCGCCGCCGCTGGGCCAGCGCGACCGGCAGCTGTTCGCCGCCGAGCTGGACCGCTGGCTGGCCCGACGCCCGGTTCGCTGAACGGCCCTACACGCTCTGGCCGGGCAGGCACAGGCGGCGCTGGCTGCTGAACCGCCGTGGCTCCCCGCTCAATGGGTCATCGAAGGCCAGCCTCTGCGCCAGCAGCTGCAGGGGCGACTCGAACGTGTCACCCCGGCGCGGCCCCAGCTGCGGATACAGGTCATCGCCCTCGATGGGTGCGCCCAACATCGCCATGTGCACGCGCAGCTGGTGCTTGCGACCGGTTTCCGGCTTCAGCCGGTAGCGCCAGATCGGACCCTCGGCCTCGATCGGCTCGATCAGGCTGCGCACATTGGGCTCGCCCGGCACTTCGGCCATGCGGAAGAACGGCTCCCCCGGCACCAGACGGCTGTCCCGCTGCAACGGAAACGCCAGCCCGGGCAGCGCCGGTGCCAGCGCCTCATAGGTCTTCTCGATGCGCCGCTCGCGGAACAGCCGCTGATAGGCATCGCGCGTGGCTGCCTGGGTCGAGAACAGCACCAGGCCGGCGGTCAGCCGGTCCAGGCGGTGCAACGGCGCCAGTTCGGTGTTGCCGGTGCGTGCGACCAGGCGCGACAGCAGGGTTTCGCGCACATACCCACCGGCCGGCGTTACCGGCAGGAAGTGCGGCTTGTCGGCCACCAGCAGGTGCGCATCCAGATGCAGGATGGTCTCGGCGAAGGGAATCACCGGCTCGTCGGCAACCTCGCGGAAGTACTGGATCTCAAGCCCCACCTGCCACGGCATGTCCGGCGCCAGTGCCCTGCCCTGCGCATCCTGCACACGGCCTCGGGCGAAGCGGTCCTGCCATTGCGCGCGACCGATGCGCGGGAAACGCGCGCACAGGCCATCGAGCAGGCTGGGCCAGTGGCCGGGTGGCAGCTGCAGGTGGCTGGGCAGGGTCATGGCGTCCATTCCGGCCACGGGAAAGAGCGCCAAGAGTGCCACCGTTGACGCTGCGCAGACAGCCCGGCAACGGACACCCTTGCAGCAAACCTCTATCATTGACGTCTTTAGTCCACGGATCCCCCATGGCTCTTACCGCCACCATCCGCAAGGCCGAACTGCAGATCAGCGACATGGATCGCGGCTACTACGCGACCCACAACCTGACCCTGGCCCAGCACCCGTCCGAGACCGACGAACGATTGATGGTGCGCCTGCTCGCCTTCGCGCTGAACGCCGGCGACCGCCTGGAATTCGGCCGCGGCCTGAGTACCGACGATGAGCCGGACCTGTGGGAACACGACTACACCGGCGACATCCTGCAATGGATCGACCTGGGCCATCCCGACGAATCCCGCATCCGCAAGGCCAGCAACCGCAGCCGGCAGGTGCAGGTGGTCAATTACGGCGGCAACGCCTCGGAGATCTGGTGGGGCAAGCAGGGCAAGGGCCTGGCGCGCTTCGACAACCTGTCGGTGGTTGATCTCGATGGTGCCTTCGTCGAACTGTGGGGCCAGCAGATCCAGCGCGCGATGCGCTGGAGCGTGCTGATCCAGGACGGTGAAGTGCAGCTGCTCAACGATCAGATGCAACTCGACGTGGTCCCGAACTGGCGCAAGCGCGCCAAGGCATGAGCACGATCCGTTGCGACGTGGTGGTCATCGGCGCTGGCGCGGCCGGGCTGATGACCGCGATCACGGCTGGCCAGCGCGGCCGCCAGGTGCAGGTGATCGACCATGCCAACAAGGTCGGCAAGAAGATCCTGATGTCCGGCGGTGGCCGCTGCAACTTCACCAACACCGGCACCACCCCGGCCAACTTCCTGTCGGCCAACCCGCACTTCTGCAAATCGGCGCTGGCGCGCTACACGCCCTGGCACTTCATCGAGCTGGTCAGCAAGCACGGCATCGCCTATCACGAAAAGGAGCTGGGCCAGCTGTTCTGCGACATCTCGTCCAAGCAGATCGTGAAGATGCTGGTGGACGAATGCCAGGCGGCCGGCGCCCAGATCCGCACCGAATGCAGCGTGCAGCGCATCGAGCACGGCAGCGACGGGTTCCGCGTGCACACCACGCAGGGCCTGTTCCACTGCGCCTCGCTGGTGGTTGCCACCGGCGGCCTGTCGATTCCGAGCATGGGCGCCACCGGCTTTGGCTACGAGATTGCTCGCCAGTTCGGCCATCAGGTGCTGCCGACCCGCGCCGGGCTGGTGCCGCTGACACTCAGCGGCAAGCACCAGGAACGGCTGGCTGATCTGAGTGGTGTCGCCCTGCCGATCGAGGCGCGCTGCAACGGAAAGAGCTTCCAGAACTTCATGCTGCTGACCCATCGCGGCGTGAGCGGCCCGGCGATCCTGCAGATCTCCTCGTTCTGGCAACCCGGCGATGCGCTGGAGCTGGACCTGCTGCCCGGCCAGGATGCCGGCGAGTGGCTGCGCCAGATGAAGCGCGAGCGCCCGGCCGCCGAGCTGCGCACGGTGCTGGCCGAGGTACTGCCGAAGCGGCTGGCGCAGCGCCTGTGCGAGCACTGGCTGCCTGACCGGCCCGTGCGCCAGCTGGACGAGCCGGTGCTGCGCCAGGCCGCGCAGCTGCTGGGCGCGTTCCCGCTGGTGGCCAGCGGCACCGAGGGCTATCGCACCGCCGAAGTCACCCTGGGCGGCGTGGATACCGCCGACGTGTCGTCCTCGACAATGGAATCCAAGCGCGTGCCCGGCCTGCATTTCGTCGGCGAGGTGCTGGATGTGACCGGCTGGCTGGGCGGCTACAACTTCCAGTGGGCCTGGGCCAGCGGCCACGCGGCCGGTGGCGTGGTGTGAACCAGATCGCCGTTCGATGCGTGCAGGGGGCGCGCGCATGGACGGTTCGGCGCGCATCGTGTATCTAGATTCGCAGATTGGGGAGCAGTGCATGCAGAACGCGAACGACATCACCATCCGCCTGCTGATCGTCGATGACAGCGGCGAGAATGCCGAAGCCATCGTCAGTACGCTGCGCAACAGCGGCATCGCGGTGCGCCCTTGGCGTCCGCAGGATGCGGCCGAGCTGTCCCAGGTGCTGTCCAGCCAGGCCATCGACCTGGTGCTGGCGTCCCCCTCGCAGGGCATCCCGCTGCCGCTGGTGGCCCAGCACATCGCCGCCAGCGGCAAGGACATTCCGCTGGTGCTGCTGGCCGATCGCATCGACGAGGACGAGCTGGTGCAGGCCAGCAGCCACGGCATCCGTGCCCTCGCCCTGCGCCAGCGCTCCGAGCATCTGTTGGCCGTGGTCCGCGACCAATGGGTGGACCTGCAGGCCCGTCGCGGCCTGCGCCGCATCGAAGCGCAGATGCGCGAGACCGAGCGCCGCTGCGATGCGCTGATCGCCTCTTCGCGCGATCCCATCGCCTACGTGCACGAAGGCATGCACATCCGCGCCAACGATGCCTACCTGGAAATGTTCGGCTACGAGCAGTTCGACGACATCGAAGGCATCTCGCTGCTGGACATGGTCGCCGCGCAGCATGTGGAAGGCTTCAAGCAGCTGCTGAAGGGCCTGAGCCGTGGCGAGGCGCCGCCGCCGCAGTACCAGCTCGATGCCCGCCACGAGGATGGCAGTACGTTCGCGGCAACCATGGAATTCACCGCCGCCACCTACGAAGGCGAATCCTGCCTGCAGGTGGTGCTTCGCCGCCGCATGGAGTTCGATCCGGAGCTGGCCCGCGAGGTCGAGGACCTGCGCCAGCGCGATCAGGTCACGGGCCTGCTCAACCGCCCGACCTTCATGCTGCAGCTGGAAAGCGCGGTGGCACAGGCCGGCCGCAGCGAAGGCCAGTTCGGCCTGCTGCTGATCGAGCCGGACCACTACGCGCGCCTGCTGCCGGACATCGGCCTGGCCTCGGCCGACGCGCTGATCGGCGCCCTTGCCGGCCTGCTGGCCGAGGTCGTTGGCGAGGACGCGCAGCTGGCCCGCTTCGGCGAACACAATTTCGCAGTGCTGCAGGCCGGGCCCTACGCGCAGACCGTGGCACTGGCCGAGCGCATCCGCGAAGCGTATGCAGCGCATGTGTTCAGCATCGGCGCGCGCTCGGCCACGGTGACGGTCAGCATCGGTGGCGTACAGGTGGGCGAGAAGATCGCCAGCATCGGCCAGGTGCTCGCACGCGCCAGCGAGTGCACGCATGCCGCCGCCGAACTGGGCAATACCTGCCGCATCTTCGACCCGGCTGCGGCCGACCGCGTCGAGGAAGAACGCGTGCTGCGCTGGGTCACCCGTATCCGTGAAGCACTGGCCGGCGACGGCTTCCAGCTGCACTACCAACCGGTGCTGAACCTGCAGGGCGAGCCGCTGGAGCTGTACGAGGCCTACCTGCGCCTGGAGCACAACGGCGAACTGCTGAGCCCGACCGCGTTCCTGGGCATCGCCGAGGAGTACGGCCTGCTGGCGGAGATCAACCGCTGGGTGGTTTCGCAGGCCATCGCCGTACTGGGTCAGCGCGCACGCCAGGGCCACGCCACCCAGGTACTGGTGAAGGTGACGCCGGAATCGTTCGACGACCCCGAGATGATCGCCACCCTGCGGCGCGAGCTGCAGGCGCAGGGCGTGCCCGGCGAACGGCTGTGGCTGCATGCGCCGGAAGCGAAGGTGTTCACCCACCTGCGCAGTGCGCAACAGTTCCTTGCCGAAGTGGCGCCACTGGGCTGCCGCATCGGCCTGGAGCAGTTCGGTTCGGGATTGGACTCGTTCCAGCTGCTCGCCCACTTCCAGCCGCAGTTCCTCAAGCTGGACCGCGGTTTCACCAGCGATCTGGCGGCCACCCGCGAGAACATCGACCGCATCAGCCAGATCACCGCACGCGCGCAGGAGGCCGGCATCCGCACCATCGCCGAGTTCGTCAGCGACGCCAATTCGATGACCCTGCTGTTCAGTGCCGGCGTGGATTACGTGCAGGGCGACTTCGTCGGCCCGGCGCTGCCGGAGATGGGGTTCGAGTTCGGGTGACCGCGGTAGTGCCGGCCGCTGGCCGGCGTCCTTGGTCCCCAGGGTTGCCGGCCAGCGGCCGGCCCCACCAAAAGAGAAGGCCGGCTTTCGCCGGCCTTTTCATTGATCAGGTCATGTCGACCAGATTGTCGATCTTCACGTCCGGATTGACGTCGGCCTCGTAGTCGACACCCTCCACGCCAAAACCGAACAGGCGCAGGAAGTCGGCCTTGTAGCCGGCCAGGTCGCTGATCTCGTACAGGTTCTCATTGGTGACCTGCGGCCACAGCGCGACCACCTTGCCCTGCACGTCTGCCGCCATTTCCTTGTAGTCGGCACGCAGGCGGCCTTCCTCGTCGACCAGCGCGACGGTATGGCCATCGCCATCGACCAGATCGTGGCGCAGGCGATCGATCGCCACGCCGTCGGCCTTGCCGCCGTAGAGGATGTCGTACAGCACGTCCAGCTGCTCGATGCAGCCTTCGTGGGTGCCCTTTTCCTTCATCACCTTGAACAGCAGCGACAGGTAGAGCGGCATGGTCGGAATGGCCGAGCTGGCCTGGGTGACCACGGCCTTCAGCACCGACACGCGCGCGTCGCCGCCGATTTTCGCCAGCTTTTCGCGCAGGCCCAGCACCTTGGTGTCCAGGTCCTTCTTGGCCGCACCGATCGAGCCGTTCCAGTAGATTGCCTGGGTGATCTCTTCGCCCACGTAGGTGAAGGCCGTGGTGGTGCAGCCGTTGGCCAGCACGCCGGCGTCGGCCAGCGCGTCGATCCACATCTGCCAGTCTTCGCCACCCATCACCGCGACGGTGCCAGCGATCTCTTCCGGGGTAGCCGGCTGCAGGGTGGTTTCCGTGATTACTTCCTTGTCGGTATCCAGGCCGCGCAGGGTGATCGGCTCGCCGATCGGCTTCAGCGTGGAGCTGATGACTTCACCGGTCTTGGGGTGCTTGCGACGCGGCGCCGCCAGGCTGTAGACGACCTGGTCGACCTGGCCGAGATCGGCCTTGATCATTTCGATGGTCTTCGCCTTCACTTCATCGGAGAAGGCATCGCCGTTGATGCTCTTGGCGTACAGGCCGGCTTCGTCGGCGTACTTGTGGAACGCGGCCGAGTTGTACCAGCCCGCGGTGCCCGGCTTGGATTCGGTACCCGGGCGCTCGAAGAAGATGCCCAGGGTCGCGGCGCCGCTGCCGAAGGCAGCGGTGATGCGCGCAGCCAGGCCGTAGCCGGTGGAGGCGCCGATCACCAGCACGCGCTTGGGGCCGTTCTGGATCGGCGGACGCGCGCGGATGTAGTCGATCTGCTGCCTGACCGCGGCTTCGCAGCCGGTCGGGTGGGTGGTGACGCAGATGAAGCCGCGGACGCGCGGTTTGATGACCATGGATACCTCGGGTTGGCAGATGCGGCGCACGGGGCGCTCAGCAGGAATACGGGTGCGCGCCTGCGCGCGCGAACCGCAGGATCGTAGTGCGCGGGGGCCGAATGCACAACCGACGCTGGCGTAGGGTGGTGTTTGTTTTGCAGGGTTGCACCCTGCACCCGCAGAGGCAACGTCAACGGCAGAAGCTGGGTTCCTGTGGGTTGGCGGGGTGGGCCCGGTTGCGGGGGACGCCGTTAACCCATCCTTGGGGGCTTGGCCGCGGCATCCATGCCGCGGACACCCCCGCAACCGGCCCCACCCCGCCTTCGACAGATTTCCGCGATCTGTCGGAACGGTGTCCACCTCTGGTAGGTGTCGACCTTGGTCGACACGGATGAGTTCATTCGATATCTGACAGATGTGTCGACCAAGGTCGACACCTACCAACAGCCGCCGGAATCTGTCAGAGGTGGGGCGGTGTCGGAGTGCGGGGTGTCAGCCGCATGGGCTCGAGGCATGCCTCGGGCGGGTTGGGCAGGACGCCCAACCCCGGTCTCGCCGTGTGCGCAGGAAAGCGCACACGAGCAAGCAGCTGCCAAGCCTACACGGACGTACTTGCGGCGTCCCCGCACTCCGACGCCGCCCCGCCCACCCACGGAATGCACGCTGTTGCTGTTGCTGTTGCTGTTGCCGGCCAGCGGCCGGCACTACCGCGGGTGCAGGGCTGCAAGCCCTGCACACAAAAAACCCCGCTTGCGCGGGGTTCTCTGTGTGCTGCGTGCAGCAGGCGCTTACGGGCGACGGGCCAGGGCCTCGACGTCCTTCGCCTTCGGCAGCAGGTCCTGCTTGCTGACGCGCAGGAAGCCGATCGTCAGCATCGGCACCGCCACCAGGATCGAAGACAGCACCACGATCACCGCACCGATCATGTGCGTCTCGGCCAGGCCTTCCATCGAGCTGCCGCCGTACATGTACAGCGCCAGCGCCGACAGGAAGAACATCACCGCGGTGATCACCGTACGCGACAGCGTCTGGTTGATCGAACGGTTCAGCACTTCCATCGAGTCCACGCGCAGGCTGCGGAAGTTCTCGCGGACGCGGTCGAAGACCACGATGATGTCGTTGATCGCAAAGCCCATCACCGACAGCAGGCCGGCCAGCACGGTCAGGTCGAACTCACGACCCAGCAAGGACACGTAAGCGACCGTCACGATCAGGTCGAACATCGCCACGATGCTGGCGGTGACCGCGAACTTCCACTCGAAGCGCACCGCGATGTAGATCAGGAAGCCGGCCAGCATGAAGATGGTCGCGTACAGGCCATTCATCGCCAGGTCCTTGCCGATCTGCGGGCCGACGAACTCGTTGCGCAGCACGGTGGCCTGGTTGTCGGCAGAAGACAGCGCCTTCACCACGGCGGCAGCGGTGGCCTTGTCCTCGGCGGCGGCGTCACCGGTACCCGGCGCATGCTCACCGTGCGGGGCCAGGCGGATCAGCAGGTCGGTGTTGCCACCGACGCTCTGGACCTGGGCGCCTTCGAAGCCACTCTGCTCGAGCTTGTTGCGGACCTGCTCGACGTCCACCGGCTTGTCGAAGCGGGCTTCGATCAGGGTGCCGCCGGTGAAGTCCAGCGCGTAGTTGAAGCCCTTGATGCCGATGATGGCGACCGAGGCCAGGAACACCACGATGGTGACTGCCATGGCGACATGGCGCCAGCGCATGAAGTCGATCTTGGTGTCGTTCGGGAGGATGTGCAGCGGAAACAGTTTCATTGTGCGTGTCGTCCCGTCAGATGGCCACGTTCTGGAGCTTCTTGCGACGGCCGTAGATCAGCGTCGCCAGCGCACGCGACACGGTGATCGCGGTGAACATGGAGGCGAAAATACCGATGATCATGGTCAGTGCGAAGCCCTTCAGCGGACCGGTACCGAATGCGAACAGCGCCACACCGACGATCAGGCCGGTCAGGTTGGCGTCGAGAATGGTGCCCGAGGCACGCTCGTAACCGGTCACGATCGCGGTCTTGCCCGGCACACCGGCACGCAGCTCTTCACGGATACGCTCGTTGATCAGCACGTTGGCGTCCACCGACAGGCCCACCGACAACGCCAGGCCGGCGAAGCCCGGCAGGGTCATGGTCGCGCCAAACAGCGACATCACCGCCACCACGATCAGCAGGTTGAACAGCATCGCTGCCGAGGTGATCACGCCGAACATGCGGTAGTACACGCTGAAGAACACCAGGGTGAACAGGAACGCGAACACCACTGCGCGCATGCCGTTCTTGACGTTCTCGGCGCCGAGGCTCGGGCCGACCACACGCTCTTCGACGAAGTCCATCGGCGCGGCCAGCGAGCCGGACTTCAGCAGCTTGGCCAGGTCGTCGGCTTCCTTCTTCTGCAGGCCGGTGGTCTGGAAGTTCTTGCCGAACACGCCGTTGATGTTGGCCACCGAGATCACTTCCTCATTGACCTTGAAGCCACGCACTTCCTGGCCGTCAACCAGGGTCACGGTCGGCACGCGTTCGGTATACACCACCGCCATCGGCTTGTTCACGTTGGCGCTGGTGAAGTCGAACATGCGCTGGCCGCCGACGTTGTTCAGCGTCACGCTGACCGCCGGGGCACCACTGGTGGAGTCGGTCACCGCCTGCGCGCCGACCATCTGGTCGCCGGTGACGATCACGCGCTTGTTCAGCAGGATCGGACCGCCGCCGTCACGGCGCTGATAGACCTTCGCTTCCGGCGGGATGCGGCCGGAGTCGATGGCGTCCTGGGCATTGCCCTCGACCACCGCGCGGTATTCCAGGGTGGCGGTGGCGCCGATCATGCGCTTGGCTTCGGCAGTGTCCTGCACGCCGGGCAGCTGCACGACCACGCGGTCGGCACCCTGGCGCTGGATGATCGGCTCGGCGACGCCGAGCTGGTTCACGCGGTTGCGCAGGGTGTTGATGTTCTGCTCGATGGCGCCATTGGCGATCTGCGCGATCTCGGTCTCCGGCACGGTCACCGTGATTCGGTTGCCGCTGACGTCGTAGCCGAGCGTCGGCTGCGCCTTCACCAGTGCCGCACGGGCACGCTGTGCGGCGTCATCACCGGCGGACGGGCTCAGGTTGGCCACGATGCTGTTGTCCGCGCGACGCTCAACCGACTGGTACGCGATGCGCGCGTCACGCAGGGTGCTGCGCACGTCTTCGGTGTAGGCGTCCAGGCGCTTGCCGAGGGCGGCCTTCTGGTCGACCTGCAGCACGAAGTGCACACCACCCTGCAGGTCCAGGCCCAGCACCATCGGGCGACCGCCGAGGTTGGCCAGCCAGTCCGGCACGGTCGAGGCCAGGTTCAGGGCCACGGTGTACTTTTCGCCGACGGTGTCGCGCAGGGCGTCGCTGGCAGCGGACTGCGCCTTCAGGTCCGGCAGGCGGACAATCAGGCTTTCCCCTTCCTTCTCGACACCGACGGGGGTGACTCCGGCCGTCTTCAGGTCGGCCAGCACACGGTCGCGCAGCGCATCGTCGATCTGCCCGCCACGGTTGGCGGTGATCTGGAGGGCCGGGTCCTTCTGGTAGATGTTGGGCAGCGCGTACAGCGCGCTGAGCGCCAGTACGATCAGGATGACGACGTACTTCCAGCGTGGAAATTCGAGCATTGCTTGGGTCCCGCGCGGCGCCATCCCCGGCGCCGCGGTTGTGCATCGGAAAGGGAGTGGCTTACTGGGCCGACTTCAGGGTACCGGCCGGCAGCACGTTGCCGACAGCGCCCTTCTGCACGCGGATGCGCACGTTGTCAGCCACTTCAATGGTGATGAAGTTGTCGCCGATGTCGGTGACGATGCCGGCGATGCCGCCGTTGGTCAGCACTTCATCGCCACGCTTGATCTTCTCCAGCATGGCCTTGTGCTCCTTCTGCCGCTTCATCTGCGGGCGGATCATCAGGAAGTACATGATGGCGATCAGGATGACCGGGAACAGCAGCGTGGTCAGGCCCATGCCCTGCGGTTGGCCGCCGGCGGCCTGGGCGTGGGCGGCGGGAATCAGGAAAGCAAGCAGGTTCATCGTTGGTCCTTTGGTTGGGCGGCGCTTCGGCCCTTTCACGGGCACGAGGTGTCGACCGCGGATCTGGGTCAGCCTTGAAGTATGCCACGGCCCCGAGCGTTCGTCCTTGGGCCGTTTGGCAGGGGCATTCGGGTTACAGGGGCGGGGCCACCGCCCCGCGTGCCGCGTAGAAGGACTCGCGGAAGGCCAGGAAGGTTCCCGCCTCGATGGCCGCGCGGATGTCGGCCATCAGCTTTTCGTAATAGAACAGGTTGTGCAGGGTACCGAGCATCGGCGCCAGCATCTCGTTGCAGCGGTCCAGGTGGCGCAGGTAGGAACGCGTGTAACCGCCGGTGCAGGCCACGCAGCCGCAGCCCGGCTCGATCGGGTCCATGTCCCGCGCGTACTGGGAATTTCGGATGCGAACGGTGCCGAACGAGGTGAAATAGTGGCCGTTGCGCGCATTACGGGTCGGCATCACGCAGTCGAACATGTCCACGCCGCGTGCCACGCCCTCGACCAGGTCCTCCGGCCGGCCCACGCCCATCAGGTAACGCGGGCGGTCGCCCGGCAGCTCCGGATCCAGGTGGTCGAGCATGGCATTGCGCTCGTGCTCCGGCTCGCCCACGGCCAGGCCGCCGATGGCGTAGCCGTCGAAGCCGATCGCCTGCAGGGCGTCGGCCGAGCGGCTGCGCAGGTCGGTGTGCACGCCCCCCTGGACGATGCCGAACAAGGCCGCGTCGTTGCCCAGCTCGTCATGCGCGTTGCGGCTGCGCTGGGCCCAGCGCAGGCTCAGCTCCATGGAACGGCGGGCAACGTCTTCGGTGGCCGGGTACGGGGTGCACTCGTCGAAGATCATCACGATGTCCGAATCGAGCACCTTCTGGATCTTCATGCTCTCCTCGGGACCGACGAACACCCGGGCGCCGTCGGTGGGCGAGGCAAAGGTCACGCCCTGCTCGGTGATCTTGCGTCGATGGGCCAGCGAGAACACCTGGAAACCGCCGGAGTCGGTCAGGATCGGGCCATCCCAGCGGCAGAAGCCGTGCAGCCCGCCGTGGTCGGCGATGATGTCCAGGCCGGGGCGCAGGTACAGGTGGAAGGTGTTGCCGAGGATGATCTCGGCGCCCAGCGCCCGCACCTGGTCCGGCAGGATGCCCTTGACCGAGCCATAGGTCCCCACCGGCATGAAGGCCGGCGTTTCCACCGTGCCACGCGGGAAGGTCAGGCGGCCACGGCGGGCACGGCCATCGCGGGTCTGGAGCTGGAACTGCAGTCGGGACATGGAGCGGTCGTTCAGGCAAATAGTCGCCCATTGTCTCCCAAAACCGGGGCGGCCGCCCATTCAGGCCTGAACAGGCTCCATCTGACACTTTACCTGTCGCAATTGGCCTTGGCGGCGGAACGTCTTCCTCCTAGGGTGACCAGCCCCACATGCTGGCACTCCACTCATGCCCACCCTGCGCGACCTTCCTCTGGAAACTGAATGGTTTCCGGACGCACAGGAGTCGCTGGAGTTTCCAGGCGACCTGCTTCTTCCGAGCGGCCCAGCGAACTACGTAGGCGCAGTGATGTGTCTACGCCTGACGCTGTACTTCAAGGACGCACATCTGGCCTGCACGAGAGAAAACCTGTGCCTTTGCTTCGACGCGTTCCGCGAGCACGCGGGAGGCGAATTGTCATGGCTCTGGCGCGAGAAACCAACGGATGGACGATCCCGGCAGCGCGTCAAGGACAGCAAAGCTCTGCGAGAAATGATCGAGCCCATGTTGGAAGACGACCATCTCAGCTTCTGCTACACCAGCGGTCCCAATGCTGAAGACGCCGGAGCCTGGCAGTTCCGTGTTTACGGCAAGCGCGGCTGGCAATCCCGAATGGGCAACGACATGAGTGTCCTTGAACTGTCGGTCCCGACTGGCCATTTCTCAGGAAAGGAATGCCAGTTCATTAAACTGGCGATCAAATGTGCACACTGGTTGAGGGCCGCACATGGGCATGCCGGCTACGCATTGAATCTGAGCGCAGTACGCCGAGAGCGCAATGAGCCCATTGAAGCAGTGCTGGCCCAGCGCCTTCCCGGCCTGGATGTGGGGGACGCCGCGCTCCTGGCGAACCGGGCGGAACTCAAGCATCTCAAGATCAAGACGGTGAGCTGGTTGACCCTACTGGATGACGCCCGGCTGGCAGCGGCTGGAGGGCTTGATCAGCTCCGCAGCGCTCTCCCCGAGCAGTATTTCAGGCTCCAAGGGTATGGCGGCGGCGTCTTGATCCAGGCTGGAGCGCGACCCCTCGCCTACGCTGATGCAGAAGATCCTCGCGCCCCTGAATATGTACTGCTCGACCATCAACTCCGGGGTCTGCGACCTGCGTCGGTCGGCAATCTCCATTCCAACCCAAAGTCCACAGAACCGAGACTGGTCGGCCGGATCGCCGATCAGTGGATGCGTCGATTTGAAGTCGATCCTTCAGAGATCTCGATTCACGAAGCAAGGCTTGCGCAGCAGCATCCATGCACAATCGAATGAGCCAAGGCGAGCAAATGAACAAAATCCCTGGTGGAAAAATTGAGCAGAAAGCCGATCGAATCGCCCCGGGTACCAGCCCCGTAGCCGGACACGCATGGCGTGGATTCCACCTTCAGGCACAAGCGGTGCGCACCAACGGTGCGCACCCAGCACTATCAGGCAGAGGTCAGCCCCCTACTCCGCCTGCGGGAACAGCAGCATCGCGTCGCCGTAGCTGAAGAAGCGGTAGCGCTGCTCGATCGCGTGCCGGTAGGCCTCGAACACGCGGTCCTTGCCTGCAAACGCCGAGATCATCATCAGCAGCGTGCTTTCGGGCAGGTGGAAATTGGTCACCATCGCGTCGACGCTGCGTATGCGGTAGCCCGGGGTGATGAAGATCTGGGTCTCGCCGGCGAACGGCAGCAGTTCGCCATCGCGCATCGCGCTTTCCAGCGCGCGCACCACGGTGGTGCCGACGCCGATCACCCGGCCACCGGCCGCGCGCGTGCGCCGCACCTGCTGCACCAGCTCGGCGCCGACGTTCAGCCACTCGCGGTGCATCACGTGGTCCTTCAGGTCATCGGCGCGCACCGGCTGGAAGGTGCCCGCACCCACGTGCAGGGTGACGTGGCCGAACTCCACGCCCTTGTCCTTCAGCGCCGCCAGCAGCGGTTCGTCGAAATGCAGGCCGGCGGTCGGTGCCGCCACCGCGCCCACTTCGCGCGCGAACACGGTCTGGTAGCGCTCGCGGTCGTCCACGCCCGGTTCGCGCTGGATGTAGGGCGGCAACGGCAGGCGGCCGGCATGCAGCAGCCACTGCTCCAGCGACTCCGGCACATGGAACTGCAGCACGTAGAACTCGCCATCGCGGCCCAGCACCTCGGCTTCGCCACCGGCATCCAGCGCGATGCGGCTGCCGGCCTTCGGCGACTTGCTGGCGCCGACCTGCGCACGCGCCTGCTGAGCGCCGAGCAGGCGCTCGATCAGGATCTCCACGCGGCCGCCGCTGGCCTTCTGCCCGAACAGGCGCGCCGGAATCACCCGGGTGTCGTTGAACACCAGCAGGTCGCCCGGCTGCAGCAGCGACGGCAGGTCGCGCACCTGCAGGTCGGTGAAGGCACCGGGCGCCGGCGGTACCACCAGGAGGCGGCTGGCGGAACGTTCGGCCAGGGGAGCCTGCGCGATCAGTTCAGCCGGCAGGTCGTAATGGAAATCGGACTTCTTCAAGGCGGTGGGCGGCAACAGGTCGACAATGGCGCGCATTGTACGTCCAGCGTCTGCGAGCCGGCGCACTTCGCGGCGAACGTCGCGCAAAATGCTGCTATGCAGCAGGTTTCTGCGGGGTTATCGCGCAAAAAAACAAGTGCTAGCATCGAACCGGAAGTCCGCTGCACGAGCCTGCCCCAAGCGCGCGTGATGACGCGCGTTTTGCTTTTGATGGCCCGTGCGACCCATTGTTTCAGGAGATCTGCAATGAGCTTCATCGAACGCCTCGCCCCCCTGCGCAGCCAGCCCGGCACCCGTCTCACCACCGGGCTGGACGATGCCACCCTGACCGCCCTGTCCGCCAACCACCCGCAGCTGATCGCCGCGGTGGACGCCGCTGCCGAGGAATTCGCGCGCGTGCAGGCCGACCTGGGGCCGCTGCTGGCGCAGGACGAACAGGCGCAGATCGACGCGATGCAGGACGGTTTCGTCAATTTCTATGCCGATGACGCGGTGACCCCGTACGTGGCACTGGCTGCGCGCGGCCCATGGGTGGTCACCCTGAAGGGCGCCGTGCTGTACGACGCCGGCGGCTACGGCATGCTCGGCTTCGGGCACACCCCGGACGCCGTGCTGGAGGCGATGGCCCGCCCGCAGGTGATGGCCAACATCATGACCCCCAGCCTGTCGCAGCAGCGCTTCATCACCGCCCTGCGCGCCGAGATCGGCCACCGCCGTGGCGGCTGCCCGTTCGCCCGTTTCATGTGCCTGAATTCCGGTTCCGAAGCGGTCGGCCTGGCCGCCCGCATCGCCGATGTCAACGCCAAGCTGCAGACCGACCCGGGTGCGCGCCACGCTGGCGCTGCGATCAAGCGCGTGGTGGTCAAGGGCAGCTTCCATGGCCGTACCGACCGCCCTGCCCTGTATTCCGATTCCAGCCGCAAGAGCTACATGCAGCACCTGGCCAGCTACCGCGGTGAGGACTCGGTGATCACCGTGGCGCCGTACGACGAAGCCGGCCTGCGCAAGGTGTTCGAGGACGCCGCACGCAACCAGTGGTTCATCGAGGCGGTGTTCCTGGAACCGGTGATGGGCGAAGGCGACCCGGGGCGTTCGGTGCCGCCGTCGTTCTATGCCGTTGCCCGCGAACTGACCCGTGCCCACGGCAGCCTGCTGCTGCTCGACTCGATCCAGGCCGGCCTGCGCGCGCATGGCGTGCTGTCGGTGGTCGATTACCCGGGCTTCGAAGGCCTCGACCCGCCGGACATGGAGACCTATTCCAAGGCCCTCAACGCCGCGCAGTACCCGCTGTCGGTGCTGGCGGTGACCGAGCATGCCGCGCAGCTGTACCGCAAGGGCATCTATGGCAATACCATGACCAGCAACCCGCGTGCGCTGGACGTGGCCTGCGCCACCCTGGCCCAGCTGACCCCGCAGGTGCGCGCCAACATCGCCGAACGCGGTGCCGAGGCCGTGCGCAAGCTGGAACAGCTGAAGAACGAGCTGGGCGGGCTGATCACCAAGGTGCAGGGCACCGGTCTGCTGTTCTCCTGCGAGCTGGCCCCGCAGTTCAAGTGCTACGGCGCCAACTCGACCGAGGAATGGCTGCGCCAGCACGGCATCAACGTGATCCACGGCGGCGAGAACTCGCTGCGCTTCACCCCGCACTTCGGCATGGACAGCGAGGAGCTGGACCTGCTGGTGGGCATGGTCGGCCGCGCCCTGCGTGAAGGCCCGCGCCGCGAGCAGGCCGCTGCCGCGTAGGCCTGCTTGGCGTTTGTAGAGTCGAGCCGTGCTCGACTCGGCCTTTGCCGCGATCTGAACGAAGAGCGGCCGAGCATGGCTCGGCTCTACAGAAGGGCTCATAATCCAAGGACACCCCGTCCCCGACCGCCCTGCGGTTGGCGACGGGGCGTTTTCGTTTCCGGCCAAGAGACAGGAAGATCCATGAAATCGATCTGTGTGTACTGTGGTTCCAACGCTGGCAGCAAACCGGCCTACACCGAGCGCGCCATTGCCCTGGGTGACCGCATCGCCCGCGACGGCCTGCGCCTGGTGTATGGCGGCGGCAACGTCGGCCTGATGGGAACCGTGGCCAATGCCGTGCTCGCCGCTGGCGGCGAGGTGACCGGCGTGATCCCGCGCCAGCTGGCCGACTGGGAAGTGGCCCACCGTGGCCTGACCGAACTGGAGATCGTCGGTTCGATGCATGAGCGCAAGTCGCGCATGTTCGATCTTGCCGACGGTTTCGTCGCCCTGCCCGGCGGCTTCGGCACCATGGAAGAGATCTTCGAGATGCTGACCTGGCGCCAGCTGGGCATCGGCAACAAGCCATGCGCTTTCCTCGATGTGGACGGCTTCTACGCCCCGCTGATCGGCATGATCGATCGCATGGTGGAAGAACGCTTCCTGCATCCGGACCAGCGCCAGGACCTGTGGTACGGCTCGGACATCGAAGAGATGCTGCAGTGGATGAAGAACTACCAGCCGGCCCAGGCCTCGAAGTGGATCGACGAGAAGCGCCGCGCCGCCCTGCGATGATCCAGCTGCACGCGGTGGCTCAGGCCGCCGCGTGCGCCCAGGGCGCGGGCCGCCCCAGCAGGTAGCCCTGGCCGTAGTCGCAGCCCAGTTCACGCAGGGTCTGCCGCTGCGCGTCGGTCTCGATGCCTTCGCCGATGGTCTCAATGCCCAGCGTGCGCGCCAGCGACAGCACGCCTTCCACCAGCGCCCGCGTACTCTGCACTTCCGGACCGTGCAGGCCAGCGATGAAGCTCTGGTCGATCTTCAGCGTGCTGATCGGGAAACGGTGGAGGTAGGACAGCGCGGAGAACCCGGTACCGAAATCGTCCAGCTGCACCTGGATGCCGCGCTCGCGCAGGCCCTGCAGGATACGCAGCGTGTGCGGGCCGTCGTCCAGCAACGCCACCTCGGTGATTTCCAGGCGCAGCCGGCGCGGATCGGCACCACAGCTGTCGAGCAGGCCGAACAGGCGATCACTGAACTCTGCCGAGCGGAAATGCCGGGGCGATACGTTCACCGAGACGTAGCCTTCGCCTCCCCGTGCCAGCCCCGCGATGACCTGCTCGTAGATCAGCCAGTCCACCTGTTCGATCAGGCCGCTCTCTTCACCCAGCTCCAGGAACGCGCCGGGCAGCAGCAGGCCACGGCGCTCATGCTGCCAGCGCAGCAGCGCTTCGTGACCGACCACTTCGCCGTCGGACAAGCGCACGATCGGCTGATAGAACGGCACGAAATCGCGGTTGTTGATCGCACGGCGCAGGTCGGCTTCCAGGTCCAGGCTGCGCATGGCTTCTTCGCGCATGTCCTCGTCGAAGATCGCACAGCGGTCATGGCCCTGCGCCTTGGCCCGGTACATGGCCGCATCCGCATCGCGCAGCAGCTCTTCTCCGGTGCGGTAGCGCGGATTCCACAGGGCAATGCCCAGGCTGCCGGACGGAAACAGTTCGCGCCCGGCGATCCACATCGATTCCTGCAACCCCAGCAGCAGCCGCTGGCCGAAATCCAGTGCCTGCGCCAGGCCCTGCGGGCACTGCAGCAGCACAGCAAACTCATCACCGCCGAGCCGGGCCACCACATCTTCGGCACCTGCCATCGACACGATGCGCTTGGCCACTTCCACCAGCATGCGGTCGCCGGCGGCATGGCCGATGCTGTCGTTGACCAGCTTGAAGCGGTCCAGATCGAGGAACAGCACGGCGAACACCGGTCCGCCCTCGCGCTTGGCCAGCGCCAGTGAATCCTGCAGGCGATCCAGCAGGTGCAGGCGGTTGGGCAGGCCGGTCAGCGCATCGTGCATGGCCTGGTGGGTCAGGCGCTGCTCGGCACGCAGGCGCTCACCGATCTGCCCAAGCAGCTTTTCGTTGACCTCGGCCAGTTCGCGGGTGCGTTCCTCAACGCGCTTTTCCAGCTCGGCATGTGCCGAACGCAGCCGCTGCTGGTCGCGCTGGCGCGCAAGCCCGGTTCCGATGTTCTGCGCAACGAAGGTCAGCAGCCGCTGATCGTGCACGCTGAACGTGCTGTTCTCGCTGTAGCTCTGCACCACGATCGCACCCACCACCTCATCGTCGCGCAGCAACGGCACGCCCAGCCAGCAATGCGAGCGCGCGCCGGACTCGCGCACTTCACCACTGGCCAGCAGCGCATCGATCTGCGCGCGTGACGCCAGCAGCGGGCGCCGGTTGCGCACCACGTATTCGGTCAGGCCCCGGCTGAACGGCCGTGGCGCGCGGCTGGCATTGTGCTCGTCCACCGAATACACGAAGTCCAGGCCGTTGCCGGCCGGGTTGACCAGGGCGATGTAGAAATTGCGTGCGTCGAGCAGGCGCCCGACCACCCCATGCACCTGTCCATAGAACTGGTCCAGGCTGTCGGCCGACATCGCCATCTCGGCGATGTTGTACAGCGCGGTCTGCAACTGTTCGGCACGGCGACGCTCTGCCACCTCATCCTGCAGGCTGCGGTTGGCGCGCTGCAGTTCCTGGGTGCGCCGCGCCACCTGCTGCTCCAGCCGCACCTGCGCCTGGCGCCGGTCCATCGCGGTCTGTACGTGCTGCGCAACGAAGCCCAGCAATGCGCGCTCGGCCTCGCCATAGCGGGCTGCCTGTTCATAGCTCTGAACCACGATGGCCCCGCAGACGCGGCCGTCGCGCAGCATCGGCACGCCCAGCCAGTCCAGGCTTTCGGGACCGCGCTGCGGGTCATGCTCCTGTTCCATCACCTGCGCCAGCAGTTTGCGCGAAGGGCCACTGAGCGGCTTGCCATGGCGCAGCCGCGCCACGGTCAGGCTGCGCGGCATCTCGCTGGCGTCATGGCTCTGCGTGGGATCGGCGACGAAGTCATCGACCTGATCGGCGAAGTACAGGAAGCGGATCTGGTCGCGCACATCGTCGTATTCCACGATGTAGCAGTTCTCGGCATACATCAGCGTGCCCAGCACACCATGCACGTGGCGCAGCATCTCGGGCATTTCCAGGTCGGCACCGGCCAGATCTGCAATCTGGAACAGGGCCTGCTGCAGCCGTTCGGCCTCTTCCAGTGCCTTGATCTGGCCGGCCTGGCGGCCGCGCTGCAGCGCCAGCTCCATCGCCTGCCGGGCCAGCCCCCACCACGCGGGTGAAGGCACCGCGCCCGCAACCGACAGCAGCAGCCGCGCACCGTCATACTCCCAGCCGTGCTGGCCATCGCCGGCGGCGGGCTCCACGGACGCAGCGCTGTCAATCGCAAGCAAGGGCCAGCCCCCTCGGCCATTCCCCAGCTGCGGGTCGTCCCAGCCAACGCGGACCACGGCCGTTTCCGGCAAAAGCGCATGCAACGCGCGCACCAGCGCCGTGCTCAACACGGCCTCGTGTAGTGGCTCTTCCGCCGATTCAGCATGCGTGGACAAATGACAATCTCTTGGCGCCGTCTGTGCGTCGCCTCCCCTGAGCCGCCGAGCATAGCGCGCCACCCGGGGGGCAATGGAAGCCCGTAAACCCCGAATCGTGCGCCCGTACGTTTTTCGTGCTGTCCGTAGCTGCTTCCATGCCATGAACCTCGCCCTGCCCGCCCCTGCCACCGGCTATGCGCCACCGCCTGCAGGCCTTACCCTGTACGCCGTGGAAGCCAGCGCACTGCCAACCGATGAAGCCTTGATGCTGGCCTGGGCCGGTGGCGACCTGCGCGCGTTCGAAAGCCTGTATGGGCGCCACCGCAAGCGCCTGTTCGGCTTCCTGCTGCGGCAACTGCGCGACACCGCGCTGGCCGAGGAGATCTTCCAGGACGTCTGGCAGCGGGTGATCAGCGCCCGTGCCGGGTGGCAACCGGACGCGGCCTTCAGCACCTGGCTGTTCCGCATTGCCCACAACCGCCTGAACGACCATTGGCGCGCCGCCCGCCACCGCCCGGCTGCCCCGGCCGATTCCGATCTGCGCCTGGCCGCGATCGAGGATGGGCAGACCCCGGAAGGCGAGCTTTCCGAATTCGAACAACGTCGCCGCATCCAGCTGGCGATGGAACAACTGCCGCCTGAGCAGCGCGAAGTGCTGCAACTGCGGCTGGATCAGGAACTGAGCCTGGAGGAGATCGGCCAGATCACCGGCGTAGGCCGGGAAACCGTGAAATCGCGGCTGCGCTATGCGATGGACAAGCTGCGTGCGGGATTGAACGCATGAACCGAGACGAACCGCTGACGCCGGAAGAACGCGAGCTGGCCAGGCTGCTCGGCCGTCGCGCCGAGCAGGCTCCGCCCGCCGCACTGGACGCCGCCATCCTGGCCGCGGCCCGCGCTGCCGTGGACGCGCCGGCCGCCGATGCGGTCGCCTCTCCCGAGGCGCCGCGCACGCAGCGCACACGCCCGCGTTGGCCGGCGGTGTTCGGCATCGCCGCCTCGATGGTGTTTGCCATCGGCATCGCCTGGCAGCTGCGTCCGGAACCGCCGCCGGTTCCGGCCGGTGAGGCCGCTGTTGCTGCGGCACCGGCAGCGGCAGAAGACGTTGCGGCTGCCGATCAGGCCGCTGACCACAGTGCAGCCGACAGCGCTGTGGCGGGCGCCCAACCAAGCGCTGCGCCCGCAGCACCCGAGGCCGCCCCTGTTGCCGCTGCCCCGGCACCGTCCATCGCACGCGCGCCCGAGCCGGCGCCGGCCGAAACCGCTGAAGCGCCGGCCCAGGCTGCACGATCGATGGCTGCGGATGCGGCCGCCGATACCGCCTTTGCGGCCCTCCCGCCAGCGCCGACGGCAGCACCGGCAGCAGCGCCGCCTGCGCCACCGGCACCCGCCGCCTACTCGGCACCGGCACCTGCACCGGCATTCGCGCCGGCAGCGTCCGGGGCACTGAAAGCACGCACGGCCGCGGCACCTGCACCGGCACCAGCAGCCAATGCCGCCGAGGTCGAGCGGGCGGAGGCGCTGGATCGGGTGGAGATCACCTCGATGAAGCGTGAGGCTCCCACCCGTTCGGCTCCGGGCATCATGCGCCGCGGCAGCGATGCGGGCCTGAGCGCGGATACCGTGCAGGCCGAGGTGGACGCCGACGCGCGCCTGCCACGCCGGCAGTGGCTGCAGAAAATCCGCGAGCGCCGTGACCAGGACCAGCGCGACCTCGCCCGCGCCAGCCTGGAGCGCTACATCCAGCAATATCCGGAAGCGCGCCTGCCGCGCGACCTGCGCCCGCTGCTGGACGACTGAAACGGGCGGGGGTACCCGGCAACACCGTAGAATGGCGGGAATGCTCGATACCCTCGCCCAGCCCGTCAGCCACACGCTGGAAGTCAAACACAGCCGCTTCATCGCCCATGCCGCGCCGATCGACGGCGCCCCCGCAGCGCTGGCGTTCCTGCAACAGGTTGCCGTGGCCGACGCCACACACAACTGCTGGGCCTACCGGCATGGCCAGGACTACCGCTCCAGCGATGATGGCGAGCCGGCAGGCACCGCCGGGCGGCCGATCCTGGCCGCGATCGACGGGCAGGGCTTCGACCGGGTGATGGTGGTGGTGACGCGCTGGTTCGGTGGCATCAAGCTCGGCGCCGGCGGCCTGGTCCGGGCGTACGGTGGCGCCGCCGCAGAATGCCTGCGCACCGCGCCGCGGCTGGCGCTGGTCGCCATGGCACGGCTGCAGCTGCAGGCCGGCTTCGAAGACCTGGGCACCCTGCATGCGGCCCTTCCGGGGTTCGGCGCGGAAAAGCGCGATGAACAGTTCGACGCGAACGGGGTGTGCCTGCGGGTCGAATTGCCGGCCGATCAGGTCGACGCATTGAAAATCCGCCTGCGCGACGCCACTCGTGACCGTATCCGCATAGAAGACGACCACCAGGATGACTGACAAGGACGGCGCCCCCGCCTCGCCCCCGCCGCTGCGCCGCCTTGGCAGCCTGCGCACGCTATGGCCGTTCGTGCGCCGCCACAGTGGCCTGTTCACCGCCTGGCTGATGGCCCTCGCGGTGTCTTCGGCGGCCACGCTGAGCCTGCCGCCGGCGGTCAAGCAGATGATCGACCACGGCTTCAGCAGCGGCGGCCAGATCAACCGTGCCTTCGCCCTGCTGATGCTGGTGGCCGTGGTGCTGGCCCTGGCCACCGCCGCGCGCTTCTACTTCGTGTCGCTGCTGGGCGAAAAGGTCGTGGCTGACCTGCGCAGCCGCCTCTACGCACACCTCATCCAGCTCGGTGCCGGCTTCCATGACCGCAGCCGCAGCGGTGAGCTGGTCTCGCGCCTGACCGCCGACAGTGAGCTGCTGCGCAGCGTGGTCGGCTCGACCATGTCGGTGGCATTGCGTAGCAGCGTCACGGTGGTCGGCAGCCTGGCGATGCTGTTCGTCACCAGCCCGCGGCTGGCGGCGTGGTCGCTGCTGGGCATTCCGCTTGCGGTACTGCCGATCATCATCGGTGCGCGCAAGCTGCGCACCGTCGCGCGCAGCAGCCAGGACCGCATCGCCGATGCGAACAGCCTGGCCAGCGAGACCCTGGGCGCCGTAAGGACGGTGCAGGCGCATGCACGCGAACCCTACGAGCGCGGCCGCTTCGACCATGCACTGGGCGATGCCATCAAGGCCGCCCGCCGCCGCATCGGTGCGCAGTCGCTGGTCACCGCCAGCGCCATCCTGCTGGTGTTCGGCGCCATCGTCGGCGTGCTGTGGCTGGGCGCGCACGATGTCATCGATGGCCGCCTCAGCGCAGGCACCCTTGGCCAGTTCGTGCTGTACGCGCTGATCGGTGGTGGTTCGGTCGGTGCCCTGGCCGAAGTCTGGAACGAACTGCAGCGCGCGGCCGGCGGCATGGGCCGCATCGGCGAACTGCTCCAGGAAGACATCGAGATCCGCGCGCCGGCGCAGCCGCACGTGCTGCCGCAGCCGCTGCGTGGCGAGATCCGGTTCGACGACGTGGTGTTCCATTACCCGCAGCGGCCAGACCAGGCGGCGCTGGACCATTTCAACCTGCACGTGCGCCCGGGCGAGACCGTGGCCCTGGTTGGCCCGTCCGGCGCAGGCAAGAGCACGGTGCTGTCGATGCTGCTGCGCTTCCACGATCCGGCCAGTGGCCGCATCTGCGTGGATGGCATCGACGTGCGCCAGGTCGACCCGGCCGAGCTGCGCGGACAGCTGGCGCTGGTTCCGCAGCAGCCGACGCTGTTTGCCGCCAGCGCGCGCGACAACATCCGCTATGGCCGCCTGCAGGCCAGCGACAGCGAGGTGGAAGATGCCGCACGCGCCGCCGAGGCGGACGGATTCCTGCGCGCGTTGCCGCAGGGCTATGACAGTGAGCTGGGCGAGCGCGGCGCCCGCCTGTCCGGTGGCCAGCAGCAGCGTGTGGCGATTGCCCGCGCACTGCTGAAGGATGCGCCGATCCTGCTGCTGGACGAAGCCACCAGCGCGTTGGACGCGCAGAGCGAGCACGGCGTGCAGCAAGCGCTGGAACGCCTGATGGCGGGCCGCACCACGCTGGTCATTGCCCACCGTCTGGCCACCGTGCTCAAGGCCGACCGCATCGTGGTGATGGACCAGGGCCGCATCGTCGCCGAGGGCACGCACGCGCAACTGCTGGCCGAAGGCGGACTGTACGCTGAACTTGCACGCCTGCAGTTCATCGATTGATGACGTCCGCCTAACATCGGCGCGGCCAAGCTGGCCGCGCAACAGCAGCATCCGCTGAAGGAGGTGCACGATGTCGTTCCGTCAGTTCCCCGCCGTCGACAGCAACGGCGAAAGCCACATCATCATCGAGTTCAAGCCCGAGGCGAATGGCAGCGGGCACCATTCCGAAGCCACGCCACGCTACGAACTGGATGATGGACGGCCGCTGGTACGCGACGGCCGCGAGTTCACCACCAGTGGCGGTGAGCTGAGGCTGACGATCTGAGGTTCGCCGGGCACGGCCCGGCGCCACCGGATTTCGTACCGCTCCGCTCTGGTGGGTGTGGACCTTTGTCGACACGCCTTTTGCCAAAGGCGGTCGAGCATGGCTCGACCCTACAAAAAGCGTGATCAATTTTTGACCAACCATCTTGACAGCCTTTACTACCAAGGGCTGAGCGAGGTTATCCACACCTTTGCTCAGAAACCATCCACACCGCCTGTGGATGAATGTGCTCAGCCCAGCACCCGCCCGATGCCGCTGGCGTCCACTTCGGCGGCCGCGCGACTGATCGCCCCCGGATCGCTGCCGGCCACGAACCCGATCCGGAAATGCACTTCGCCGCCAGGCGTGCGCGAGGAATGGATCGAGGCCAGGCTGATGCGGTGCTGCTCGAACACGTTCAGCAGCTCACGCAGTGAGCCCGGCCGGTCTTCCGGCAGGTGCACCGACAACGCATTGCGCTCGGTCAGGTCAGCCAGCAGATAGCCCACGCGTTCGAAGGTGTAGTTGCCCGCGGCCAGTGCCTGCTCGCCGAAGGCACTGCGGTTGGCCGACAGCAGCTGCTCACGGAATGCACTGCGTGCAGTGTCGTCGCCCTGTCCGACCTGGGCCTGCAGGGCCTGCAGCTGGCCGACCAAGCGCTCCAGCATCGGCGCCACGTACGGGTTGCCGAACTGGATGTCCTCGTAGATCGCGGGGTTCAGCGACAGGATGCGCGAGATGATCGCCGTATCCAGTTCGAACGATGCCGACCGGTACGGCATCATCGCGGCCAGGTCGCCCAGCTGCGGCTGGTACTGGCGCAGCACGCCGGCCTGGGCCAGGTGGGTGGCATGCACCATCGCCTGTACCAGCGCCATCATCTGGTCTTGATGCTGTGGCGTGGCCCGCACGCACTCAGCCTGCAGCGCCGTGCACAGCGAATCGACCCATGGCTGCCAGTGCCGCAGCCGCGCTTCGCAGACCACCATCACCCGACCCTTCAGGGTCGGCGCTTTCGGTGGCGCGGTCATCGGGTGCAGCCCGACCACCTCGGCCTGCGAGGCCAGCATCGCCTGCACCGGTGCCTCCTTCACCGAGGTCACGTCCAGCCACAGCCGGTCCTGCTCGCGGCCGGCCGACTGCCGCACGTACTCGGCGATCAACGCCGGCGTATGCCGGATCGGCGCCGAGAACACCAGCACATCGGCCTGCGCGAGCAACTGTTCCGGCGTATGCGAGCCCGGATCAGCCGGATCATGGCCGATTACCCGCAGCTGCATGTGCTGCTGGAAGAAGCGGGTCAGCCAGCGCCCGTAGGCGCCGGCACTGCCGACGATGCCGACCGTGCGCGGCGTGCGTTCGAGCAGGCCGCTCATGCCACGCGTTCGGCGCGGAAGCGCGTCCCCTCGGCCAGCGCGGCAGGCGCTGCAGCGATCACGTCGAATTCTTCGAAGCCGTTGTCCAGGGTCGCCTCCAGGGCCGCGTGGGTGCCGGCAATCGCACGCGAGATCGCCTGCTGCATCGATTCGCCGCGCTGCAGGAGCGACACCACCAGCGACATCAGCACATCACCCGTACCGGCCACGTCCACCGGCAGCAGGGGCGAGGTCCAGCGCCAGGTCTCCTCGCGGCCGACAGCCAGGGTCACTAGTTCACCCGGGGTGCCGCCCACGCTGTGCGCGATCACCCAGTGCGGGCCACGATCCAGCAGCGTGCGTGCGGCGGCGATGGCATCGGCCTCGGCGAGCGCCGGCATGCCGGTGAGGCGATTGAGTTCAAAGGCGTTCGGGGTCACCAGCCAGGCATGCGGCAGCAGGCGCTCGGCGAAGATCGCTTCCAGGCCCGGTTCCACGTAGGGGCCGGTATGGGTATCACCAATCACCGGATCCAGGCAGTAACGCAGCTGCGGGCAGGCCGGCAGGATGTCGTCCAGCCAGTCGGCGAAGGCGGCACCGTTGGCGGTGCTGCCGAAGTAGCCGGACACCAGCATCTTCGCCCGCTGCGGCAGGCCGCGCTCGTGGGTGCCCAGCAGCAGGTCGGCGAACCAGTCGGCGGGCAGCACGCGACCGCGCGTGGTGTCGTAGAACGGCGCGTTGCTGAGCAACACGGTCGGAATTTCGGCTACGCGCACGCCGAGAGCGCGCATCGGCGGCACGGCGGCGCTGTTGCCGGCGTGGCCGTAGACAAGTTGCGACTGGACCGAGATGACATCGATCGGCGACGGGCCGTCGGGCCGCTGGCGGCGGCCGTGGACCAGGTGGTTATCAAGGGATTCGCTCATGGCCGCATTCTACGCCCAAGGGGGTTTTCGGCAGGGCTTGCAGCCCTGCACCTGCTCAATGCAACGGCAACTGCAACGGCCGAAGCCGAAGCCAAAGCGGCATTTCGTGGGGTGGCGGGGCGGTGTCGGAGTGCGGGGACGCCGCAAGTACGTCCTTGTAGGCTTGGCAGCGGCATCCATGCCGCTGACACCCCGCACTCCGACACCGCCCCGCCTTCGACAGGTTCACGCGGCTGTTGGCAACTGCGGCTGTTGTTCCGCGCTGTTGGTAGGTGTCGACCTTGGTCGACACATCTGTCAGATATCGAATGAGTCATCCACGCATGGCGTGGATCTACCGTGTCGACCAAGGTCGACACCTACCAGAGCAGTAAGCCGTTCCGTCAGATCACGGAAAACTGTCGAAGGCGGGGTGGGTCCGGTTGCAGGGGTGTCCGCGGCATGGATGCCGCGGCCAAGCCCCCAGGGATGGGTTTACGGCGTCCCCTGCAGCCGGACCCACCCCGCCCACCCACGGATAGCCCGCTTCTGCTGTTGACGTTGCCTCTGCGGGTGCAGGGCTGCAAGCCCTGCAAACCGAAAACCCCTCAGTGAACAGCAGGGCGCGACGGCGGCAGCCACGCCGCCACGATGCCGAGCAGCGGCAGGAACGCAGTCAACTGGTAGACGTACTCGATGCTGGTCTTGTCCGCCAGCAGGCCGAGCACGGCAGCACCCAGTCCACCCATGCCGAACGCAAAGCCGAAGAACAGGCCGGACACCATGCCGATGCGGTGCGGCATCATCTCCTGGGCATAGACCACGATGGCCGAGAACGCCGACGACAACACGAAACCGATCAGCACCGCCAGCACCGTGGTCCAGAACAGATCGGCATGCGGCAGCATCAGTGCGAACGGTGCAACGCCCAGGATCGAGGTCCAGATGATCGGCTTGCGGCCGATGCGATCGCCCAGCGGGCCACCGAGGAAGCCGCCGGCCGCGGACGCCACCAGGAATGCGAACAGGTGCAGCTGCGCCTGTGCCACCGGAATGCCGAAATGGTGGATCAGGTAGAAGGTAAAGTAGCTGCCGATGCTGGCCATGTAGAAGTATTTGCTGAAGATCAGCACCAGCAGGATCGCCAGCACCTTGGCCACGGTGCGCGGCGGATGGCGCGGCGCCATCGAGGCGGTGCTGGCCGGGCGCGGGGTGCCCAGGTGCAGCGCGTACCAGCGGCCGACATAGGTCAGCAGTGCAATGCCGATCAGCGCGGCGCCGGCAAACCACGAGGCGGCATGCTGGCCATGCGGCACGATCACGGCTGCAGCAATCAGTGGACCGAGCGCGGTGCCGAAATTGCCACCCACCTGGAACACCGACTGCGCGAAGCCATGACGGCCACCCGAGGCCAGCCGCGCAATGCGCGATGCTTCCGGATGGAAAATGGCCGAACCAATGCCGACCATCGCCGCAGCCATCAGCACCACCGCATAGTTCGGCGCGAAGCCGAGCAGCAGCATGCCGCACAGGGTCGAGGCCATGCCGATCGGCAGCGAGTACGGCGCCGGGCGACGGTCGGTGGCGGCGCCAACCAGTGGCTGGAAGATCGAAGCGGTCAGCTGGTAGGTCAGCGTGATCAGGCCGATCTGGGTGAAGCTCAGGTTGAAGCCGCCCTTGATCACTGGATAGATGGCCAGGATCAGCGACTGCATCATGTCGTTGACGACATGCGAGGTGGAAATAGCTGCCAGCACACCGGGAGCCACCGGACGTGAGGTCGTTGCGGGAGAAGCCAAGGCGGACATGGACGCAGTCAGGTTGGGGGCGAGCCACGCATGCTACGGTTGCCCTCCCCTCCCTTCTGCCGCGTTCGGGTCATGGCCTATCGCAAAAAGGACATCCCCTGCCAGGTCCGCGAGAGTGCGCCGTGGAACGAGGTTCCGGTGCACCGCCCAGTGACCTGCCGCGCCCGCCATTACAAGCCCGGGACCCACATCGCGCCCCACCGGCACCGCCGTCACCAGCTGGTGTTCGCCATGTCCGGACTGATGGTGGTGCGTGCAGACGGCGGCCGCTGGGTAGTGCCTTCAACCCGCGCGATCTGGGTCCCGGCCGGCATGGCCCATGCGGTGGACTGCATCGCCGAAGTACACATGCGCAGCCTGTACGTGGAGCCGGACTTCGCGCCGCAGCTGCCGGACGAGGCGTTCGCGGTACAGGTGGCGCCGCTGCTGCGCGAGCTGCTGCTGGCCGCCAGCCTGATCGAGACCGCGCATGTGGACGACAGCCGCGACGGCCGCGTGGTCCGCCTCCTGCTGGACGAGCTGCACCGCATGGACGCGCTGCCGCTGCACCTGCCCTCACCAACCGACCCACGCCTGCAGCGGATCTGCCAGCACATCCAGAAGCACCCCGGCGATGACGCGACGCTGCAGGACTGGGCACAGGCGCTGGAAGTGGACGTGAAAACCATCCAGCGTCATTTCGCCAGCGAACTGGGCATGACCTTCGGCCAGTGGCGACAGCAGGCGCGACTGCTGGCCGCATTGGAGCGGCTGGCGGTCGGCGACAAGGTCATCGATGTCGCGCTGGCGATGGGCTACGACAGCCCCAGCGCGTTCACCAGCATGTTCAAGCGCCAGCTGGGGCAGACGCCGGCGGCGTTTTTCCGCTGATCGCAAACGAAAACGCCGGGCATGGCCCGGCGCTACCGCTCAACGCTTCGGTTGAAAAACTCAGGACGTCATCCGGTCCCAGAAGCCCTTCACGCCATCCATGAAGGTGGCCGACTTCGGCGAATGCTTGCGCGCCTCCTCGCCGACGAAGGTGGCTTCGAACTGTTCCAGCAGCTTGCGCTGCTCAGGGGTGAGGTTGACCGGAGTCTCCACCACCACGCGGCAGTACAGGTCGCCCTCGCTGCGGCTGCGCACCGAACGCACGCCCTTGCCGCGCAGGCGGAACAGCTTGCCGGTCTGGGTCTCGGCCGGAATGCGGATCTCCGCTTCGCCGCCGAGGGTGGCCACGCGCACGGTGTCACCCAGTGCCGCCTGCGAGATGCGGATCGGCACTTCGCAGTGCAGGTCGTCGCCATCGCGCTGGAAGATCGCATGCTCGCGCACGCGCACTTCCACGTACAGGTCGCCCGGTGGCGTACCGGCCGGACCGGCTTCGCCCTCGCCCTGCAGGCGGATGCGGTCGCCGGTATCGACGCCGGCCGGCACCTTCACCGACAGCACCTTGTCTTCCTCGACACGGCCGTTGCCGTGGCAGGTCTTGCAGGGCTTGGCGATGATCTGGCCACGGCCGCCGCAGTTGTGGCACGCCTGCTGCATGGCGAAGATGCCGCGCTGGATGCGCACCTGGCCGCGGCCATGGCACACATTGCAGGTTTCGACCTTGCCATCTTCCGAGCCACTGCCATCGCAGTCGCCGCACTCGGCCAGGGTCGGAATCTCGATGCGGCGCTCGACGCCGCGCACGGCTTCTTCCAGGTCCAGCTCCATCACGTAGCCGATGTCGGCGCCGCGACGCGCCTGGCGCGGACCACCGCCACCGCCGCCAAAGATGTTGCCGAAGATATCGCCGAAGATATCGTTCATGTCCGGGCCGCCCGGCCCGCCGCCGCCCATGCCGTGCTCGAACGCCGCGTGGCCATGGCTGTCGTACATGCGGCGCTTGTTGCCGTCGGACAGCACTTCGTAGGCTTCCTTGCACTCCTTGAAGGAGGCTTCGGCCGCCGCATCACCCGGGTTGCGGTCCGGGTGGAACTTCATCGCGCAGCGACGGTACGCCTTCTTCAGCTCGTCGTCGGTGGCGGTGCGGGCAACGCCCAGCACTTCGTAATAATCGCGCTTGCTCATATCGTGGATCTGGTTCCGGAAAGTCGGGATTCGTCAAAGCGGAAGAGCGGAACCAGGTCCGCTCTTGCGTCGGGCGCCCCGACACGCCGGTGGGCGGTCAGGACCCTGATGCGACAACGGGACGCTGGTGGCCAGCGTCCCGTGTCGGTCCGGATCAGGACTTCTTGTCGTCCTTGACTTCGGTGAACTCGGCGTCGACCACGTCGTCCTGCGCCTTGCCGGCATTGCCGGCGTCGGCACCCGGGGCACCGCCCTGGTCGGCCGAAGCAGCGGCGAACAGCGACTGGCCAGCTTCTTCCAGTGCCTTCGACTTGGCTTCGATCTGTGCCTTGTCGTCACCCTTCATCGCGGTTTCCAGGTCGGCCAGGGCCGCCTCGACCTTGCCGATGACATCGCCACCGACCTTGCTGCCGTGCTCGGTGATGGCGCTGCGGGTACCGTGGATCAGGGCGTCGGCCTGGTTGCGGGCCTGCACGAGTTCCTGGAACTTCTTGTCTTCTTCGCGGTTGGCTTCCGCGTCGGCGACCATGCGCGCGATCTCTTCCTCGGACAGACCCGAACCGGCCTTGATCTCGACCTTCTGTTCCTTGTTGGTCTTCTTGTCCTTGGCCGACACGTGCAGGATGCCGTTGGCGTCGATGTCGAAGGACACTTCCACCTGCGGCAGGCCACGCGGGGCCGGCTCGATGCCGGACAGGTCGAACTTGGCCAGCGACTTGTTGAAGCGGGCCTGTTCGCGCTCACCCTGCAGCACGTGCACGGTCACGGCCGACTGGTTGTCCTCGGCGGTGGAGAACACCTGCGAGGCCTTGGTCGGGATGGTGGTGTTCTTCTCGATGATCTTGGTGAACACGCCGCCCATGGTCTCGATGCCCAGCGACAGCGGGGTCACGTCCAGCAGCAGCACGTCCTTGACGTCGCCGCCCAGCACGCCGCCCTGGATCGCCGCACCCAGTGCCACGGCTTCGTCCGGGTTGACGTCCTTGCGCGGTTCCTTGCCGAAGAACTCGGTCACCGCCTGCTGCACCTTCGGCATGCGGGTCTGGCCGCCGACCAGGATCACTTCGCTGATGTCGCTCGAACGCAGGCCGGCATCGTTCAGGGCGACGCGGCACGGCTCGATCGACTTCTTGATCAGGTCGTCCACCAGGGCTTCCAGCTTGGCGCGGGTCAGCTTGATGTTCAGGTGCTTCGGACCCGACGCGTCAGCGGTGACGTACGGCAGGTTCACTTCGGTCTGCTGGGCGCTGGACAGCTCGATCTTGGCGCGCTCGGCAGCATCCTTCAGGCGCTGCAGGGCCAGCGGATCCTTGCGCAGGTCGATGCCCTGGTCCTTGTTGAACTCTTCAACCAGGTACTCGATGACGCGGTTGTCGAAGTCTTCGCCACCCAGGAAGGTGTCGCCGTTGGTGGCCAGCACTTCGAACTGCTTTTCACCGTCGACGTTGGCGATCTCGATCACCGAGACGTCGAAGGTGCCGCCGCCCAGGTCGTACACCACGATCTTGCGATCCTTGTTGTCGCCCTTGTCCAGGCCATAGGCCAGCGCGGCCGCGGTCGGCTCGTTGATGATGCGCTTGACGTCCAGGCCGGCGATGCGGCCGGCGTCCTTGGTTGCCTGGCGCTGGCTGTCGTTGAAGTAGGCCGGCACGGTGATGACCGCTTCGGTGACCTTCTCACCGAGGAAGTCCTCGGCGGTCTTCTTCATCTTTTCCAGCACCTTGGCCGAGATTTCCTGCGGGGCCATCTTCTTGCCGTCGCTGGTGGCCACCCAGGCGTCGCCATTGTCATGGGCCAGGATGCTGTACGGGACGTGCGCGATGTCCTTCTGCACTTCGGCGTCGGTGAACTTGCGGCCGATCAGGCGCTTCACCGCGTAGAAGGTGTTCTTCGGGTTGGTCACGGCCTGGCGCTTGGCCGAGGCACCGACCAGGACTTCGCCGTCCTTGGTGTAGGCGACGATCGACGGGGTGGTGCGATCGCCTTCCGAATTCTCGATGACGCGGGCCTTGCCGCCGTCCATGATCGCCACGCACGAGTTGGTGGTGCCGAGGTCGATACCAATGATCTTGCCCATGGGGGAGACTCCTGAGGATGCTTGTTGGTGTCAGTCCGGCCGTTCGGCCGGTGGATGAATACGATGTGGGGGAGGCTCGTGGAACATTCAAGCCATCTCCCGAACGCTGTGTTCAGCGCCTGGAAAACCTTGCCAGGCATGGCCTGGCACAACCGGGACCGGGCAAAGCCCGGCCTGGTCCATCAATCGGCGGCCACCACCACCAGCGCCGGCCGCAGCAGGCGCTCGTTGAGCAGGTAGCCCTTCTGGAACACGGTCACCACGCTGCCCGGGGCGGCGCCCGGCGTCGGCACCTGGCTGATGGCCTGGTGGTGTTCCGGGTTGAACGGCTGGCCGATCGGGTCCAGCAGGACCAGTCCGTTGTCGGCGGCCACCTTCAGCAGCTGCTTGTAGGTCAGCTCCAGGCCTTCGCGCAGCGGGTGCGGGTCGTCGCCGGCGGCCTTCAGGCCGGCATCCAGGCTGTCGAACACGGGGAGCAGATCGCCCAGCAGCTTCTCGTTGGCGAACTTGCGGGCCTGTTCGATGTCACGGGCAACGCGCTTGCGCTGGTTCTCCAGGTCGGCGCGCTCACGCAGGGCATCGGCCTTGACCTGTTCGATTTCGGCGCGCAGGCGCTCGACTTCGTCGTTGACGCCGGCGGTGGCGGCCGCATCGGCGGCACTCTGCTGGGATTCGATATCTGGCTGTTCGTGGTTCATGTCTGGGTCCCTGGCGGTCAATCTCCGCCTCCACCCACCCTAGTGTGGGCGGGATGCTGCGTTTCAAGCGTCGGATGTTCCCGGCGGGCGGCCGGCTGGCGAAAACGCCGCGCCCAGTACATCGGCGGTAGCCTGGACCAGCGGGATCACGCGGTCGTAGGCCATCCGCTTGGGGCCGATCACCCCCAGCACGCCCAGCACCTGGCCATTGGCCGTGTAGGGGGCAGTGACCAGCGAGACGCCCTGCAGCGGCATCATCCCGGTCTCCTCGCCGATGAAGATGCGCACGCCGGGCGCCTGGATGGTCCGCTCCAGCAGCTGCAGGATCTCGCGCTTGCTGGAGAACAGCTCGAACAGCTCGCGCAGGCGCTCCAGGTCGGACAGGTCCTGCACCCCCATCAAGCGGGTCTGGCCCGCCACCAGCATGTCGTCGGCCGCCGGCTGCAGGGCCTGCTCGGCCAGCTCGATGCTGTGCGCCAGCAGCTGTTCCAGCTCGGAACGGGCATCGCGCAGTTCCAGCAGCAGGCGGGTGCGGATCTCGGCCATCGGCAGGCCGGCGAAATGGGCATTGAGGTAGTTCGCGACCTGCTCCAGCTGGCCCGGCGCGAACTCCTGCCGGGTCTCGATGACGCGGTTCTGCACCTCGTTGTCGGCAAACACCAGGATCGCCAGCACCCGGCGCCCGTCCAGCGCCACGAAGTCGATCTGGCGGAAGGCGAACTGCTCGCGTCGCGGCGCGCTGACCACGCCGACGAAGTGGCTCATCGCCGACAACAGCTCCGAGGCACTGCCGAGCAGGGCCTGGGTGCTGCCGCCGCCAGCCAGTTCCTGGCGCAGCCGGGCCAGTTCGCCCTCGCCCGGCGGCTGCATCTGCAGCAGGCTGTCGACGAAGACCCGGTAGCCATGTGCGGTCGGGACGCGCCCGGCGGAGGTGTGCGGCGAGGCCAGCAGCCCCAGGTCTTCCAGGTCACCCAGGATGTTGCGGATGGTGGCCGGACTGACCTCCAGCCCGGCCACGCGCGCCAGCGTCTGCGAGCCGACCGGCTCGCCGTCCTGGATGTAACGCGCGATCAGCGTGCGCAGCAGATGGCGCGCACGCGGGGCAAGCTGGTCGGGAGAACCGTGCATGGAATCAACCTGTGAGACACGGACACTAGATAATGGCGGCGCATCACCTTGGCAAGTCATTGGACCTCCCTCGCCCGCGTGCTAGCGTTGCGCGGCTGCTGATACCCCCCTTACCCATGCTCAGACATCTTTCGATCAAGGATTTCGCCGTCGTCCGCGCCACCGAACTGGAGTTCGGGCCAGGCATGACCGTGGTTTCAGGCGAGACCGGCGCCGGCAAGTCACTGATGGTCGACGCGCTGGGCTTCCTGTCCGGCCTGCGCGCCGACAGCGGCGTGGTCCGCCACGGCGCCGCGCGCGCCGAGCTTTCGGCCGAGTTTGCGCTGGAGCAGCTGCAGGCTGCACGCCAGTGGCTGGCCGACAACGAGCTGGACGACGAGGAGCAGTGCCAGCTGCGCCGGGTCATCCGCGCCGATGGCGGTTCGCGGGCCTGGATCAACGGCCGCCCGGTGACCCTGGCGCAGCTGGGCGACCTGGCCTCGCTGCTGGTGGAGATCCACGGACAGCACGAACAGCAGGCCCTGCTGACGCGCCCGTCGCAGCTGGCCCTGCTCGACGCCTATGCGCGCAACGAGAACGAACGCCGCCAGGTGCGACGCGCCGCCGCGGCCTGGCAGGCATTGGTCGATGAATCGCTGGCGCTGTCGCAACAGGGCGACGTCAGTGACCGGATCGGCTTCCTGGAGCACCAGCTGCGCGAGCTGGACCGTGAAGACCTGGAGCCGGAGTCGATTGCCGCACTCGGCGCCAGCCACCGCCGCCAGGCCCATGCCAGCGCCCTGCTGAGCGCCTGCCAGGTCGCCAGCAACCAGCTCAACGGCGACGACGGCAGCTCCGCGCTGGACCTGCTGCAGCAGGTGCGCCACGAGCTGTCGCGCCTGATCGAGCACGACCCGCGCCTGGGCGAGGTGGATGGCCTGATCGAGAACGCTTCGATCCAGCTGCACGAAGCCCTGTCGCTGCTGGATCGGGTGCATGACGACCTCGACGCCGACCCCGAACAGTTCGAGGAGAACGAGCGCCGCCTCGGCCGTCTGCACGACCTGGCCCGCAAGCACCGCGTGCCGATGGACGAGCTGGGTGCGCAGCGCGAGCGCATGCACGCCGAAGTGGAACAGCTGCGCGGCGCCGACGAACGCCTGCAGCGCCTGGCCGGCGAGATCGACAAGGCCGCCGCCGCCTGGCGCGCACAGGCCGAAGTGCTGACCGCCAGCCGTCGCAGCGCTGCTGCCGAGCTGTCGGCCACCACCACTGGCATCATCGCCGAGCTGGGCATGGGCGGCGGCCGGTTCCTGATCGAGCTGGAACCGCAGGACGCCGGCAAGCCCGACCCGCAGGGTGCCGAGCGCGTGGAATTCCTGGTCGCAGCCAATGCCGGCCAGCCGCCGCGCGCCCTGCGCAAGGTGGCCTCCGGCGGCGAACTGTCACGCATCTCGCTGGCCATCGAAGTGGCCGCGCTGGACCTGGATGCAGTACCGACCATGGTGTTCGACGAAGTCGACTCCGGCATCGGCGGCGCGGTAGCCGACATCGTCGGCCAGAAGCTGCGCGCGCTCGGCGAGAAGCGCCAGGTGCTGTGCGTGACCCACCTGCCGCAGGTTGCCTCCAAGGGCCATGCCCATTACCGGGTCAGCAAGGCCCCGGTGGAAGGCATGACCCAGAGCGCCGTGGAAAAGCTGGACAGCAAGGCGCGCGAGGAAGAGCTGGCGCGCATGCTCGGCGGCGTGGAAGTGAGCAAGGAAGCGCGCGCCGCCGCGCGCAAGCTGCTGCAGGTGTAACGCCGCCCGAGCCGGGCATAGGCCCGGCTTCCGCGCGGTAGTGCCGGCCGCTGGCCAGCAACCCAACACGGGTGGGCGAAGATCGTGAGGTTGCCGGCCAGCGGCCGGCACTACCCCCGTGGCTGCGTCAGGTCGACGTTCTCCACCAGGAAATCAAGAAACGCGCGCACCCGCAGCGGCAGGTAGCCGCCCTGCCCCAGGAACACCGCGTGCACCTCTTCCAGGTCACCGGGGTTGGCCTCTTCCAGCACCGGCAGCAGGCGCCCGGCGGCAATATCCTGCTGCACCTGGAATGCTGCCAGCCGCGCCATGCCCAACCCACCCAGCACCAGCTGGCGCAGCGCATCGCCGTTGCTGGCGCGCGCGTTGCCACTGGGCAGCAGCATGCGTTCGCGCCCGTCCTGCAGCAACGGCCAGCCCTGCATCGCGCGCGCATGGCCGATATCCAGCCGGTTGTGCGACTGCATCTCCTCGGCGTTGCGCGGCAGTCCATGCCGCTGCGCGTAGGCGGGCGCAGCCACGATCATCATCCGCGTCGCGCCCAGCCGCCGCGCCACCAGGCTCGAGCTCTTCAGCGGACCGGCCCGCACCGCCACGTCGGTGCGCTGCTCCAGCAGGTCGATCACCTCGTCGTTGAGGGTCAGGTCCACGCCTACCTGCGGATTGCGCTGCAGGAACGCCGGCAGCAACGGCAACAGGAAATGCTGGCCGAACGGCACGTTGGAATTGACCCGCAGGCGTCCACGCGGCTCGGCGTGAGCACTGGCGCAGCGCTCGGCCTCGTCCAGGTCGGCCAGCACGCGCAGGCCGCGCTCGTAGAACGCGCAGCCCTCGGGAGTCAGCTGCAGCTGGCGGGTGGAACGCTGCAGCAGGCGCGTCCCCAGCCGTTGTTCCAGCCTCGCCACCAGCTTGCTGACCGCCGACGGGGTCATCTCCAACGTTCGGGCGGCTGCGGAAAAGCCCCCGGTCTCGATCACCCGCACGAACACTTCCAGTTCGCCGGATCGGTTGATGTCGGAGCGCGCCATGGCAATGAATCCAGTTCATAGATGATTGTCCATGCGCAGTCTAGTTCACAGATGAGCACGGAATCACCATGGCCTTCCCTCCACCCGGGATTGCCCGATGAATCGTTTCAGCCAGTTCGTCACAACCGCATTGATCGGCCTGTCCAGTGCCGCCAGCGCCGCCAGCGACGCCCCTGCGCCACACTGGGTCGCCAGCTGGCAGGCCAGCCCGCAACCGGTCTGGGGCGCGGAATTCCTGTTTCCGACCCTGGTCCCAGCCGCTCTGCAGGACCAGACCTTCCGCCAGACGGCACGTATCAGCCTGGGCGGGCCCCGGCTGCGAGTGCGGCTGAGCAATGCCTACGGCACTCAACCACTGCGGATCGGGGCGGCGAGCGTGGCCGCCCGGGCGGGGGACACCCCGCAGCCGCTCAGTTTCGAAGGCCAGCCCGGGGTACTGATCGGCCCCGGGCAGGAACGGCTGAGCGATCCGCTGCCACTGGCCACGGCTGACCGGCAGGCGCTGCAGGTCAGCGTCTTCGTGCCGGGGCCGATGCCGGTACAGACGTTCCATTGGGAGGGCAGGCAGACCAGTTGGATTGCGCCTGGCGACCAGAGCCAGGCCCAGGCACTGAGCGGGGCCAGCAGCACCACGGCCCGCCTGTTCCTGGCCGGCATCGAGGTCGAGGCGCCGACCAGCGCACGCAGCGTGGTGGTGATCGGCGATTCGATCACCGACGGCGCCACCGCCAGCCTCGACCAGGACCAGCGCTGGACCGACCATCTGGCCGCGCGTTTGGCACCGCGGGGCATCGCCGTGGTCAATGCCGGCATCTCCGGTGGCCGCCTCTTGCGCGACGGCATGGGGGAATCCGCGCTCGCCCGCTTCCAACGCGATGCACTGGATCAGCCTGGCGTGTCCAGCGTGATCGTGCTGATCGGCATCAACGACATCAGCTGGCCCGGCACCGCCTTCGCCCGCAAGCAGGCGCGGCCCACGCTTGCCGAGCTGCAGGCAGGCTACCGCGCCCTGGCCGAACAGGCCCATCGGCGGGGTCTACGCATCCTCGGCGCCACCCTGATGCCGTTCGCCGGCGCCCTGCCCGGCACGCCGCTGGACGACTACTACCACCCGGACAAGGACGCCGTGCGCCGCCAGCTCAATGCCTGGCTGCGCACCGACGGGCCGTTCGACGCGGTGATCGACCTGGACGCGGCCCTGCGCGATCCGGCCGATCCATCACGGATGGCCGCTGCCTACGACTCCGGCGACCACCTGCATCCGGGTGATGCGGGGAACCGGGCGATGGCCGAGGCGGTGGATCTGAAGATCCTGCTGGGTCGCAAGGGGTCAGAGCCCTTTGCTCGTGCAAAGGGATCCGACTCCGCGGGGCGCCCGGGCTCAGAGCCCTTTCCTGAAGGGAACAGGCCCTGACCCCAGCAACGAAAAACCCCGGGCAGGCCCGGGGTTTCGTCGCATCTGGCTGGCCGGATCGGCTTACTTGCGCTTCTTGCGCACGTACAGCACCAGCGAGTGCTCTTCCAGTTCGTAGCCGTGGTCGGCTGCGATCTTGCGCTGCAGCTCCTCGATCTCATGGCTCTCGAACTCGATGATCTTGCCGCTGTCCACGTCGACCATGTGGTCGTGGTGGCCGCCACGGTCAAGCTCGTAGACCGCCTGGCCGCCCTCGAAATTGTGCTTGAGCACGAGGCCGGCGGCCTCGAACTGGGTCAGCACCCTGTACACCGTCGCCAGGCCGATCTCGTCGCCATGCTCCAGCAGCTGGCGGTAGATGTCTTCGGCGGTCATGTGGTGCTGGGCATTGCGCTGCTCGAGCAGCGCCAGGATCCGCATCCGCGGATGGGTCACCTTCAGGCCGACTTTACGCAGGTCGTGGGTTTCCATAGGTCTCCGTTCATTGGCGATTTAGCGCCAGCTGCCTCGGATTGGGTCGCGGTGGCACGCCGGGAGTGTATCATCGGTTTGATTTCCCCAACCGCCAGTCCCGATGCGCAATCTCCTGTTGGTCGCCGCCGTCGCCCTGTCCACCACCGGGTGCGGCATCATCTACAAGCAACCCATCTATCAGGGCAACCTGATCCGGGAAGATGCCGTGGCCAAGCTGCAGGTCGGGCAGAGCAAGCAGCAGGTCACCGCGCTGCTGGGCACCCCGTCCATTCCCGATCCGTTCCACGCCCAGCGCTGGGACTACACCTCCAGCCAGCGGGTGAACCGCCTGGGACGTACTGAAGTGAAGAACTTCGTGGTGTTCTTCGAGAATGACACCGTGACCCGTTGGGAAGGCGATTACTTCCCGGGCAACGACAAGGCCCTGGCCCAGCAGACCGTGCGCCAATTCGGCCGCAACCTGCCGAAGGACAAGAAGAAGAAGGGCCGCTGAGGCCCTGCCCGTCCCCACGGACGGGTTGCGGGCATCAACCGCCGAGCGCGCGTCGCCGGCGGTTGTCCTTGGGGTCGGCCAGCAACGGGCGTAGCAGCTCAATGCGGTCACCCTCCAGCAACACCTGCTGCGGGCGCGCCAGTACGCCATGCACGGCCACGGCCGGGCATCGGTCACTGCCTTCCAGCGCGGCGGCGGCAATGGCATCGGCCACGGTCGCGCCCTCGTCCAGCTGCAGCCGGCGCGACAGCACCTGCTGCGGCCAGGCCAGCACCACCTCGACCTCGATCATCGCTCAGGCCTCGTCGGCGACGCGGACGAAATCATTGACCATCCGATCGGCCAGACCCTGGAAGCCGATCGCCAGGGCCGGCCCCAGCAGGCGCGAGCTGGGCTCGAATTCCAGGGTCAGGGTGACCTTGCAGGCGTCCTCGGCCAGCGCATGGAATTCCCAGCGGCCGTGCAACTGCTTGAACGGGCCATCGCGCAGCTGCATGTCGATGCTGTGCGGGCGCTGCAGGGTGTTTTCGGTCTGGAACCAGGTGCTGAACGAACCCAGGCCCAGGTCCAGGCGCGCCACCAGCCGGTCCTCGCCCTGCTCCAGGATCTGGGCAGCCGAGCACCAGCGGAAGCGGCGCGGATAGGCCTGGACATCGTTGACCAGGTCGAACATGCGCGCGGACGAATGTTCGACCAGGGCGCTGCGGCGGATAGTAGGCATGAATACAGGACGTTTCGGCAATCGACCGGGCGGGCCCGAATCGGAGACAATACGGAAATGAGCAAGAACAGCGGCAAGGATAAAGCAAAGAGCGCGACGGCCAACAAGACCATCGCGTTGAACAAGCGTGCCCGCCACGAGTACCACATCGAAGAACGCTTCGAGGCCGGCCTGGCACTGCAGGGCTGGGAGGTGAAGTCGATCCGCGCTGGCCGCGGCAACATCATCGATGCCTACGCCTACGTGAAGCACGGCGAGATCTTCCTGATCGGCGCCCAGATCACCCCGTTGATCCAGGCCTCCACCCACGTGGTGGCCAACGACCGCCGCGAGCGCAAGCTGCTGCTGCACCGGAGCGAGATCGACAAGCTGGTCGGCAAGGTCGAGCGCGATGGCTACACGATCGTGCCCACCGCGATGTACTGGAGCAAGAACAAGATCAAGCTCGAAGTCGCGCTGGCCAAGGGCAAGCAGACCCACGACAAGCGCGATGCCGCCAAGGACCGCGACTGGGCGATCGAGAAGCAGCGCGTGATGCGTCGCGGCAACCGCGACGCGTAACGCCGCTGCGCATCACCCTGTAAAGCCGAGCCATGCTCGGCTGCCTTGGTCTTCTGTAGAGCCGAGCCATGCTCGGCTCCGGTAAGAAAAGCAGTCGAGCATGGCTCGACGCTACAAAAGGCGGGTCACCCTGCCAGCATGCCCTGCCCGCGCATGCGCGGCGCCAGTGCCGCGTGCATCACCGCCAGGTGCATCACCACCGCCAGTTCCGGCGCGTAGCGGTCATCGCCCTCCCGCCACTGCTGGGCCAGCTGCGCGGCATCATCGGGCAGCAACGACAGCAACTGGGCATCATCCAGCGCATCGGCGGCGCCCTGCAGCTGGCGCGCCAACTGCCGCGACTGCCACACGTGCACGCCAATACTGAGACTGGCCAGCGACATCAGGACCACGGCCAGCCCGTGCTCGAACCACTGCGACAGCACTTCCGGGCCCCACAGCAGGGCCGCCAGTACGGCCAGGCCCGGTAGGCGCCAGCCGAGCCAATGGATGCGCCCGCGCTGCGACCAGTGCACCACCACCGCGCTGGCGACCAGTGCCGCTGCGGCCGTGGCCGGCAACTCCGTCACCCAGGTGGCCGCCAGCAGCACCGCCAGCACGGCCCAGACCCAGCCGGGCGGCAACGCGCGCCGCCGATAGTCGGCACCGACCGGCCCGATCAGCTGTCGCAGGCTGCGTTGTTGGCTTGCCTCGGTCACCCACAGTCTCCGTGTCTGTCTTGGCCTGGATCGTGATGGCCAGTGTGTCGCAAATTCGTGCCCATGACGTTACCAATCCGCTATGACGGCGGCTCTACAACGTGTTGTGGATTGCAAAGGTGACTGTTCAGCTGCTTTGCCGTAGCATTGCAACCGTTGGGCAGGCCCTGACCGTGGCAACGCGGGATCGGCCCTGTACCTTGCAGCACTGTAGAAACCGGGGGTGCATTGGTTTCGACGGGGGTTGTGAAGTCGCCTGGCGCATGCCGAGGGGGTAGCTTTCCTCGTAAATCCAGCTGCAAAACTCTAGTTGCCAACGACGACAACTACGCTCTGGCCGCTTAAGGCCTAAGCCTCGAAACCGCTTGTGTCCATGCTCGCGGTGTAGAGTCACTATCATGGAATCGCGCTGGGTGGCTGCCTGTCAGTCCGGCACTAGAACACAACAGGCTGGTTCCCGGATGCGCTTTGCACGCCGTGCTGTTCGGGGACGAGATCCAACGGTGAGCTAAGCATGTAGTGCTGGGGATGGAGTGCCTTCGGACGGCGGTTCAATTCCGCCCACCTCCACCATCTGTATGGCCTGTCGAGGCCGCAAGAAGCCGGATCTCCCGTCAATGGAGTTCCGGCTTTTTTGTTTTCCGAGGATGGCGCTTCCTCTGCTGTCCCGACATTCCCCGATGCCACCCGCATCGGGAGCCAGTCACAGAAGCTGAGATCCGGATCCAGTAGAGTCCCTGCGTCACACGACGTGACCCGAAACCTGAAAGGACATCAGATGAAGCGCATCACACTGTTTGTGGGCTTGGCCGTGGCGTTGGCACTGGGGCAGGCTTCCGCTGCCACGCCAGGCTCCCGCTATCTGCAGCTGGCCGCTGACCAGCGCGTACAACCCGGCACGGCAACCCTGCTTTCGAGCACCATCGATCTGAACGCCCCTGGATGGGTATACGTGCAGTCGGATGGACGGTACTTCCCTGGCGGCCGCTCTGCCGCCAACGCCTACATCACCATCAACGGTGAGGTGGTCTCCAACGACAGCTACATCGACTGGCGGCAGTCGACATCGGCCCAACAGCACTCCTTCAATGTCATCGGTGCCAAGTACCTGCCCGCCGGACACCATACGGTCAGCCTGGCCGGACAGGCCATCGGTTCGGCCGTCAATTTCGGCTCCGCCAGCAACCTTTCCGTGCTCATCACATCTGCAGGCTCGGTAACCAACAGCAGCCTTCCGAGTGACACCGCGCAGCTGGACTTCAATACCGTCGGCAGCCCTGAAGGAATGGCGTTGCAGGCCAAGGACCGCAAGCTGCTGATGACTGCCCAGGCCGGCAATCCCGGTGGCCCCATCGTGGCCATGGCTTCCGGCCGCGCGTTCGCATGGGGCAACTACGGCGATGGCATGATGGGAATTTTCCTGAACGAGCAGGAGCCCGGCATCGAATCGATGACCTGGTCGATCAATGACATCTTCAGTGGCGCAGAAACGCAGGCTCCCTTCTATTCGCAAGGCCTGTTCGTCAATCCGCCGGCTTACAGCACTGTCAGCTTCGTCGCGTCCGAATCGCCGTACTACCAGCCGCAGGACGCCAACACCAACAACGTAAAGTACAAGTTCGGCGCCAACTCCCGACTGGTGACGCTGTCCAACGGCTTTGGCGTGGTCGGAAAGGGGTTGAATCCTGGATTCAACTACGCCGCCGCAGGCCCCTACCGCCGCTTCGCCTACGTCTGCGTCGGGACCAATGGCTTCGCGCCGGGCTGTCCGTCAGCGGGCTCGCAGGTGGTCATTGGCGAGGGCCAGGTCTGCATTCCGCAGGGGCACAACGGCGTGGTGCTTTTCTCGACAAAGTCCCGCGTGCAGGGTGACCCGAACGACGGTGGCGGAAGCGTGTTCCTGTTCCTGAAGATCGATGGCCAGCAGGTGGGCAGCCTCGGCACCCAGCAGTTGGGCTCCAGACCGGACTCGGTCAGCACCCGTACCATCTCCGCCAGCTACCTGAGCGCGGGATCGTCCGCGCTGGGAACGGGCTGCCACACCGTGCAGGCCGTGGCCCAGGTGCTAGGAGATTTCCGCCACATGTCGCTCAATGCCGACATGCCGCTGGTCTGGTTCGACTGACCCATCACGCCGAATGTGGCCGGTGGCCGGGATCTGTTCGCCCCGCCACCGGCTATCCCGCGACACATTAAAGGATCTGCCATGAAAGCTCCCGTCGCTCTCACCCTGTTCCTCGTCACCCTCGCCGCAACCCCAGCCACGCACGCCGCGGCACCGGCCATCGCGCCCCCAGGCACCGCCACGCTGGAAGTCCTGCTGGCCTGCAAGGCCGGCTCGGACTTCAGCGAAGCCGACGCCATCGATGCACTGCAGGCCGCTGGCCTGGCCAGGAAACCGGGTGGCACCTTCGAGCCGGAGGACAAGCCGGTCGCCCTGTTCGGCGGTACCGTCACCAGTGCCGATGTGAACGTGGCCGAGGGCGAGAAGAGCCTCTTCGTCTACTTGAACGGCGTTGATTCCAAGCGTCTGGCCAAGGCATGGTCAGTAACCACGGTCAACGAGCACGCCAACACGGAAGAGCCTTCATACGTGAAGGCCATCGACAAGCGCCACACCCTGCACGTGATCGCAGGCGACGACTACGAAGGCTATTCCGCTGCCGTCAAGTGCCAGATCTCTCGATAACGGGTGATGCCCGCTACAGCCAACGCCGCACACGTTGGCGGAACATCGGATACACGTCGGGGAAGCGGGCCAGCAACGCCCGCTCTTCCGGCATGATCTGCAACCAGGTGATGTAGAGCACGAACAACGGCACAGCCAGCAACGCGATCGTGTTCTGCAGGTACCACATTGCGCCAGTGAGGATCGTTGCCTGGCCCAGATACATCGGATTGCGCGTGTAACGGTACATGCCGCGCGTGACCAGCGCGCTTGATGCCGAAGGGCGCAGCGGATTGACCATGGTGCGCGCCCGCTGGAACGCAAGCTTCGGCAGCAGGTTCAGCGCCACACCGATCCCCATCACCCCGCCTGACATCAGCGCCCGCATCGGCAGTGGCAACACCGCCTCCGGCCACAGTCGGCTCCCAAGCCAGCCGATCCCCGCGCACAGCAGCATCACCAGCGGCGGCGGGATCCGGGTCTCAAGCCACCTCATCGCAGTCCCTGCATCGCTGCATTCACCCCAGTGTCACACGGAACCGGCTGAATCGCTTGGATGGCAGCGCCTGAGCCCCGCAAACCGACCGCCCGGTATCTTCCGCTTTGACATGCCGACCGCTAGAGTGGCGCCACCGCGCAGGAGGATCGTATGGCAACCACGGGCTTGGGCTTCATCGGCCGCACGACCCTCATCATCACTGTGCTGCTCACCCTGGGCGGCTGCGCCACGTTGCGCCAGTTCGGGCCGTCGGTGCAGGTGGCCTCGGTCACGCCCGGCCAGTACATCGCGCTCAAGCGCGGTGACATCCTCACTTCCGGCAAGCTCAGCGCGGCGACCACGGAGACCTTGCGGGTGGCCGGCCTCGATGAAGGCGTATGCGCCAAACCGGGCCTGCCCTGCATCGAGGCGATGGAAAGCAGCATCGTGGTGCGCGAGGAGGACAAACGCTCCAGCCTGGCCGAGTTGTGGCTGCAGTATGCGATGACCCTGCCGGCGCCGAAGCGTGAGTACTCGGCATCCGGCCGCGCCAAGAGCGCGATCACCGAGCTGGATGCCGATTTCCAACCGCGCCTGGATGCGTGGATGCAGGTCGCGCGCCAGGCCTATGCCTATCTTTTCTTCACTGAGCGCACCGCCAACCAGCGCGGCTTCGAAGATCGCCAGACCCAGGTGCGCGACTACTACAACCTGGCCGTGCAGGAAGCCTCGGTACAGCTGTACGACGCCTATGCCACGGGCCGCGTGCACGGCCAGGCCAGCCACTTCCAGCTGGGCCGCTGGACCTTCGTGCTGGCCCCTTCAGGCGAAGCATCACCGCTGGATACGCGTACCCCTACCGAACTGGTACCGGCGGCCTCGCTGTCGTTCACTGGCACGCTGCGCAGCGTGCATCGCCGCGATGGCTTCGGTGCCGAGCTGGTGGCGGTAATGAACGATCCGGCTGGCAGCACGGCCACCCCGCCTTCGGCAGCGACGCCCGCCGCGCAGGCAAGCACCTCGGCCGCGCAGAGCTGGAGCGAGATGCCCTCCCCTTCAATGACGGTGCTGCTGCGCTTCTCGGGAAAGAACCTGTGGGAAGTGCTGCACGACGACGAGCCGGAGCTGGAGATCCACGATCCCTACCAGGTCACGGAAGTCACCCTGCATGGCCAACAGGTTCCGCTGGCCGCGAACTTCACCGCCGGCTATGCGTTGTGGCTGGCTCGTTCCAACTTCAGCCACCAGTCGCTGCGCTCGCTGTTCGGTGGCAAGGGCGGCATCGACACGCCGCACCTGTACATGATGCAGCCCTACGATCCGAACCGTCGCGTGCTGCTGATGATCCATGGCCTGGCCAGCAGCCCGGAAGCCTGGGTGAACGTCGCCAACGAACTGATGCGCGACGACGAGATCCGCCAGGACTTCCAGGTCTGGCAGTTCTACTACCCGACCAACATGCCCATCGCGATGAGCCACGATGCGATGCGTCATACACTGTCCGAAGTGCTCAAGCATTTCGACCCCAGCGGCAAGGCGCAGGCTTCGCATGACATGGTGCTGGTCGGGCACAGCATGGGTGGCGTGATCGCGCGGCTGATGATCTCTTCTTCCGGCGATCATCTGGTCGACACCCTGCTGGAGACTGCGCAGATGACGCCGGCACAGCGTGAACTGCTGCGTACCAAGGGCGCACCGGTGCTGACTTTCCTGCCGGAACCGGAAGTGTCGCGCGTGGTATTCATCGCCACGCCACACCGCGGCACCGACGTGGCGGGCACCCGCCTGGGCCGCTGGATCGGTCGCCTGGTGCGATTGCCGCTGACCGTGCTGGAAGACGTGGCCACCATTGCCAACGATGGTCAGATCGACCGCAATGACGGCAAGCACGGCTACCAGATGAACAGCATCCAGAACCTGGACAAGGATGATCCCTTCGTCCGCGCGGTGGCCGACCTGCCGATGTCGCCGAAGGTGCACTACCACTCGATCATCGCGCGCGCCAAGGCCGATGGGCCGCTGGAAAAGACCGACGACGGGCTGGTGCCCTACTGGAGCTCGCACCTGCCGCACGCGGATTCGGAGAAGGTGATCGTATCCGGGCACAGCGTGCAGGAAGCCACGCCGGCCATCGTCGAACTGCGGCGGATCCTGCATGAAGACATGCAGCAGCATTCGGCCACGGTGAAGTAGCTGCGCGCGGCTGAGGGAAAACCCTCATCGCACGTACGCATCAGCCCTTCTATGCTGGATCCCACCACCCCACTGGAGGTCCGCATGAACACGCAAGAGCCCAGCCGCCAGCCCAGCCCCGACCCGGCCGAGCGCGATGCCTTCTTTCCGTCGCCCTACTCGCTGTCGCAGTTCACATCGCCCAAGAGCAACCTGTCCGGTGCCGACTATCCCGACGCACGCCGCGATGGCCGCTGGAAGGTGCTGATGATCGCTGCGGACGAACGCTATCTACCCACTGCCAACGGCCACCTGTTCTCCACCGGCAACCATCCGGTGGAAACCCTGCTGCCGATGTACCACCTGGACAAGGCCGGCTTCGACATCGATGTGGCCACGCTGTCCGGCAACGCCGCCAAATTCGAGTGGTGGGCGTTCCCGCGCGAGGACACGGAGATCGGCGGACTGTACGAACGTTACGAGTCGCGCTTCCGCCAGCCGCTGCCGCTGGACGAGGTGGTCGCCGGCCTTGATGCGGATTCGGACTATGCTGCGGTGTTCATCCCCGGCGGCCATGGCGCCCTGATCGGACTGCCGCAGAGCCGCGCGGTGAAGGCCGTCCTGCACTGGGCGATGGCCCAGAAACGCTACATCATCACCCTGTGCCACGGTCCGGCCGCACTGCTCGCTGCAGGCGTGGACGAGGCCGATGGTGGTTCGCTGTTCCGCGGCTACCGCATCTGCGCCTTCCCCGATGCGATGGACCGGCAGACGCCAGAGATCGGCTACATGCCCGGGCAGCTGCCGTGGTTCTTCGGTGAGCGCCTGGCGCAGCAGGGCGTGCAGATCGTCAACGATGGCATCGACGGCAGCGTGCTGCAGGATCGCCTGCTGCTGACCGGCGACAGCCCGCTGGCCGGTAATGCGCTGGGCAAGCTGGCCGCGCGCACGCTGCTCGACGCCCTGGCCGGGCGCTGACCCGGATGAGCGAACTGGTGCAGGCGTTGCTGGAACTGGAACGCGCCCGCTCACTGAGTGCGGTGGGCGCCGTACTACGCAGCATTTCTGCACCACTCGGCTACGACCGCGTGCTGGTGTTCGCCACCGGCACGGGGTTGGAGCGCGGTACACAGCGTGTGTACTGGATCGAGGGCGACTGGTTCGGCGATGGCAGCGATACCGACCTTGCGCGCTACCTCCACACCTGCCCCGTCAATCGCCACGTGCTGGACAGCGATGCGCCGTTCTTCTGGAGCAAGCGCCAGGGTGTTCGCGGCGAACGCTATCAGGTGGTGAAGCAGCCACGTGGTGAAGGCCTGCACGGTCTGCAGGTGCCGGTGTTCGGCACCACCGGTCTGGAAGGCGCGATCAGTTTTGCCGGGACAGCGATCGATGCATCGGCCAGCGCGCGCCTGCAGCTGGAAGCTGCTGCAGCTGCAGCATTCCGGGCCGCGCGCCATCTGGCCGAATCGCCTGCCGAGCTTTCAGGAAGCGCACTGAGCAACCGCGAGCGCGAAGTGCTGCGCTGGGTCGCCGCTGGCCGTCGCCAAGCTGAGATCGCGGCCACGCTTGGGCTTTCCACGCGCACCGTGGAGAACCACCTGCGCCACGCGCGGCAACGGCTGGGTGTGGCGACCACCGCGCAGGCAGTGCGTGCTGCCAGCCGTCGCGGCGAGATCGAAGACTGATCACGGCGAGACACTTCCGGCGGCCTGGTTTGCGTGTTACACACGCCATGCGCATGTGCGCGATTGCAGAAAGCAAGGATGATGCTTATGAAACTGCAACTGGCCGCGATGGCCGCATTGATGTTGGCATTGGGTAGTGTGGTACCGGCAACCGGCCACGCGGCCGGGTCCCCCGGATCGACGACCGATTGCGTGCCCGTAAGACTGGGGCCCAACCTCGTGCATCAGCGCTGCACCGTCACCCGCACTCTGGCAGACGGCACCGTTTTCACGTCGGTGTACTGGATAGACGAGAACGGTCAGTGGTACCTCCCGGCAGACTGATCTGCATCGGACACCAACTACGACAAGGAGTGTGATCAATGACGCTGCACAATCGAATGACCGCTTTTTCTTTCGCTGCAGTAGTCGCACTTGCTGCCCTGGTGCCCTCGCCGCCAGCGAATGCAGCCGAAGAGGTCGGCCTGCAGGAGGAGTGCGTGCCCTTCCGCATCAGCGGCAACGTGTTCCACCAGCGTTGCACGCTGTACGTGGTCCATGACGACGGCACCCGCGTGGCCAGCGACCACTACAACCGCGACGAGAACGGGATGATCTACGACCCCTGATCGGGCAAGGGGCATCTGCCGGGCGGAGCGTCCAGCGCCCGTCCGGCATCTCCCAGTCGCCCATCCCGGCATACCGCTGCCCTCGCCTTCCATGGCATGCTTCATGAAACCGTTTTCATGGAATGGAGGGATTCCACGATGTTGTCGCGTTTCCGTCGCCCCGCGCTGTGTGCGCTGTTGGCGCTTGCGCTGCCTGCCGTCGCCTGGGCTGCTGCACCGGCGCCACTCAAAGTGATGTCGTTCAATGTCCGCACCCCGGCCGATACCGAACCGGGCAAGCGCTGGCCCGACCGCCGCGATGCCATGGTCAAGGTCATCCTCGATGCGCGCCCGGCTGTGATCGGCACCCAGGAACTGGTGAAGGAGCAGGCCGACTACCTGTCCGAACACCTGCCCGGCTACCACTGGTTCGGCGAAGGCCGCCGCGGTGGCAGCGGTGACGAACACATGGGCGTGTTCTACGACAGCAAGGTGCTGGCCATCGAGGAGTCCGGCAACTTCTGGTTGTCCGATACGCCCGACGTACCCGGCAGCATCACCTGGGGCAACCTGTACCCGCGCATGGTCACCTGGGCCCTGTTCCGCCGCCTGGACGATGGCCGTCGTTTCTATTTCATGAATACCCACCTGCCCTACCGCGACGAGGATGAACCGCGCCGGGTGAAGGGTGCCGAGCTGATCGGCAAGCGCGTGGAAGCCCTGCCGGCCGATCTGCCGGTGGTCCTGACGGGTGACTTCAACAGCGAGCCCGGTGGTGACACCTACAAGGCATTCACCCGCCTGCTGCAGGACACCCGTAACCAGGTGAAGGTTCCGCAGGGGCCACGCCTGACCTTCCACGATTTCACCGGCAAGGCCACCGTGCAGCTGGACTGGGTGCTGGTGCGTGGCTTCCATGCACGCAGCTTCCTGACCGATGACCGTCGCATCGACGGCGTGCTGCCGTCGGATCATTTCCCGCTGGTGGTCGAGCTGGACTGGCCTGAGTAGAATCCGGTCGAATCCAAAACAATCATACTGACTGAATGGACACACCTTGGCGCGAAGATGCATCTGTCTTCATTTCTTACGCTTGGGGCGGGCAATTTCATGCAAAGGAATGGATCCGTAGCGACATTGTCCGCAACTTGGATTGGAAGTATCGAGTCTTTTGGGACAGGGACAGCGTCGGTTTTGGTCAAAACATCGACAAGCTGATTGAACGCGCGTTTGCGGAACGCCCACTGATCGTTTTCTGCCTTTGTGACAGCGACTTTCTCTCGGCCATGTCGAGACCCGGCTCAGGATTGAATCGCGAACTGGCTATGCTGGAGAAGCACGTGGATCAGTCCGACGTGCGAATCGTCCCAGTCATCCTCGATGCTGAAGCCCGCACAGCACTCCCTCCTGTTCTTCAAGGACGAGCATACCTGGATCTCACCGAACTGCATTCGGAAAGCATTCCATTGGGTGAATTTCTGCTCGCGGCAACCGATGGATCCACGCAAGCCCAGATTACACAGGGGGTACAGCAGCGTCTCGAGTATCACGCACTGAGCAAACGTGCACTTTGCTGGCTTCAGCACCACGGAGTGAGATTTACCGGCTCAGCGAGAACCCATGAAGTTCTCTACAACGGCAGGCTCCTTACGCCACCAGACTGGATGTACGAGAGCCCCGACTGGAACTACATGATTCACGATGACAACGAGGACTTCTGTCCGGCAAAGGGTCGCTGGCTCTGGGACCATAGCGGTCCTTCTCTCGCGATGCGGGCCCTGGGAACTGCTGTTGCTTCGGTGCTGTTCCTTGACCGTTCAAGGCCGGAGCTGCATGGAGCATTCAATTCAGCCGGCTCCGTTCTTGCTGAAAAATTTTTCTGCTACATCAAGTCCCATGAATCATTTCATGTTGATGGAGAAGAGATCATTAGAACGTTACTGAATAGTTCCGATGGCTACCGCGTGATGTCGCGTCTATTCCCACCTGCAGGCCAAGTGTAATTCTGGAAGTGTGGCCATTGCTTCGTTCAGGATCTCAATGCGGTGCAATCTCAATGCCGCGGCTGTCGCGACATCAGCCGGTACAGCGCCTGATGCTGGTTGCGTGCCTGGCAGATGCGGGCACCGACCGCCAGAAACACGGAGATGCCGATCAGGCCCAGCCCCAGCATCTGGTCCGGCAGGCGCATGAAGCCGATCGCAGCCGCCATGGTAGCCAACACCATCAGCACTACGACCGCTACCGACAGCCCTGCGCCAGGCGGTCCCGGATCACCAAACAGCATGCGCTGGGTATCACGTTTGTCGTCGCTCATCGCCTTCCCTCCTGGAATCTGCCCCACTAGTTACACCGCAGGCCCCGGTTCTGGCAGAGTCAGAAACGTCATGACTGTGACAACGTCCACAGCAAGCGACGCGCTACCCTCCCTCCATTCCCGATCTGCGGAGGACGTCATGGCGCACCAGAGCAGTCTGGCCGGATTCATCATCGACTGCGAAGACACGCCCGCTGACGAAGGCGCACGCTTCTGGGCGACCGCCCTCGGCCTGCAGGCGCAGCCATCGTATGGCGAAGATGGCGCCGAGTACGCCGACCTGCAGGGCGCACCCGCGGGTCTGAACGTGGAAGTGCAACGTGTCGCTCACCCCTCACGGGTGCACCTGGACATCGAGAGCGACGACATCGATGCCGAGGCAGATCGACTGGAAAAACTCGGCGCGCGCCGGATCGGCTTCGTCAAACGCTGGTGGATGATGGAAGCACCCACCGGCCATCGCTTCTGCATCGTGCCCATGCGCGAGCGCGACACACCGGCCAATCATTGGCCCTGACAGAAGAAAGGGACGGAAGCCACTGCTTCCGTCCCTTGCGGTTACTGCACTTGCGCCACGCTGGGTTGCTGCGGCGATTGCCCCCAGCCACCCAGCGCCTTGTACACGCCCACCACGCTGACATTGACCTCGGACTCAGCCGCCGCCAACGCATCGTCGGCCGCCAGCTGCGTGCGCTGCGCATCCAGCAGGGTCAGGAAGTCTTCCGAGCCCTCGCGGTAGCGGATCTGCGCCAGCGACTCAGCCCGGCGTGCCGCCTGCGCCTGCTCGACCACGATCGCCAGCCGCGCCTGCTGCTTGGAATAGCGGGTCAGCGCGTTCTCGGTGTCTTCCAGCGCCAGCAGCACGGCCTGCTCATACTGCGCAGCCACACCCTCGGCTTCAGCCTTGCTGGCACGCAGGCGTGCACGCACGGTGCCGAAGTCGAACGCGGCCCAGCTCAGCGACGGCGTCAGCGACCAGGCCTTGTTGTTGCCATTGACCAGGCCACTGGCGTCGCCGCCAAGGAAGCCGACGAAACCGGACAGTGACAGCCGCGGGAACAGGTCCGCAGTGGCCACGCCCACCCGCGCGGTGGCAGCGGCCAGGCGACGCTCGGCCACGCGTACGTCGGCGCGTTGGCGCAGCAGCTCGCGGGTATCGCCCAGCGGCAGCGCCTTGGCAAATGCCGGCACGTCGTGCGGCGCAAGCATGGCAGTCAGCGTTTCCGGACGCTGGCCCAGCAGAACCGCCAGGCGATTGCGCGACTGCGTTTCGGCCACTTCCAGCAGCGGGATATCGGCCTCGATCGCCTTCAGCCGGGCGCGACTGCTCTGCACGTCCAGCTCGCTGCCGGCGCCCAGCTCCCAGCGCGCCTCGGTCAGCTTCTGCGTATCGCGCAGGTTGACCAGGGTGTGCTGGGCCACCGCGATGCGCTTCTGCGTACCGCGCAGCTCGAAGTAGTTGCGTGCCACTTCGGCGGCGACCAGTACCTGCGCATCGGCCAGGTTGGCCTGCTCGGCGTCCAGGTCGGCGCGCGCGGCTTCTGCTGCACGGCGCTTGCGGCCGAACAGATCCAGCTCCCAGCCGGCATCGAAGCCGAGCTGGTAGCTTTCACTGAACACCCGCTGCCCACCCAGCTGCGGATCGGGTTGCTTGCGGCGGTCGTAGCTGCCGCCCGCGGTGATGTGCGGGGCCTGGTCGAAGCGGCTTTCGACGAACACCGCACGGGCCTGGCTGACGCGGGCCACGGCCACGCGCAGGTCCAGGTTATCCGACAGTGCACCGTGCACCAGTTCTTCCAGCACCGGATCATCGAACTGCGCCCACCAGCTGGCCACCGGCGAGGTAGTGCTGAACACAGGCTGCTGCGCCCCCTGCAGCACCACCGGTTCCTGCACCGGCGCCTTGTAGTTCGGGCCGACGCTGACACAGCCCGCCAGCACCAGGCTGGAGACGGCCATCGCCAACGTGCGGATCACCATGGCAGCACCTCGCCCAGGTAGGTGAAGCTGCCGCTGGCACCGGATTCACCGATGAGTGCCATTTCCACGCTGGAGCGTGCACCTTCGCTGATTTCGATCTCGCCGTTGCCGCCGTTCATGTCGGTCTTCACGTAACCCGGATGCACGGTATTGACCTTGATCGGCGTGTTGCGCAGTTCGTAGGCCAGGCTCAGGGTCCAGCTGTTCACCGCGGCCTTGGAGGCGTTGTACGCCGGAATCTTGAAGTCATAGATGCCCGAGGAGGGATCCGCGTGCAGGGTCTGCGAGCCGAGCATGCTGGACACATTGACGATGCGGCCGGACTTGGCCTGCTTGACCAGCGGCAGGAATGCCTGGGTCACCGCCACCAGCGCATACACGTTGGTGTCGAAGGTGCGCTTCCAGGTCTCGAGCGATTGCTCCGACGGCGCCTGCGCAGGATTCTCGATCATGATGCCGGCATTGTTGACCAGGATGTCGAGGCGGCCATGGCGCTGGCGTACCTGCTCGACCGCTTCGGCGATGCTGGCCGCGTCGGTCACGTCCAGTTGCAGGGCTTCGACCGGCAGGCCTTCAGCCTGCAGCTTCAGCGCCAGCTCAACGGCGGTCTCACGCTTGCGACCGGCCAGCAGCGTGTGCACGCCCGCCTGGGCCAGCTGGCGCACGGTTTCCAGGCCGATGCCACGGGTGGCGCCGGTGACCAGCGCGATCTTGTTCTGATGGGTATTCATGGATGCATGCCTTGTGAGGGGGAAGCCGCCGCCGGCCATTGACCGGCGGCGACGGGGTTCCATGTCAGTGGTGGATGGTCGGCTCGCCGTGCTGCACCAGCTGGCCACCACCGTTGCGGGTGACGAACTTGCGCAGGGCCACGTAGAACACCGGGGTGAGGAACAGGCCGAACAGGGTCACGCCCAGCATGCCGGCGAACACGGTGATACCGGTCACCGAGCGCACCTCGGCACCTGCACCGTGCGACAGCACCAGCGGCACGGTGCCGGCGATGAACGCGATGGAGGTCATCACGATCGGGCGCAGGCGCAGGCGGCAGGCTTCCAGCGCAGCTTCAACGATTCCCTTGCCGCCCATCTCCAGTTCTCTGGCGAACTCGACGATCAGGATCGCGTTCTTGCACGCCAGGCCCATCAGCACCACCAGGCCGACCTGCACGAACACGTTGTTGTCACCGCCGGTCAGCCAGACGCCGAACAGCGCGGACAGTAGGGTCATCGGCACGATCAGGATCACCGCCAGCGGCAGCGACCAGCTCTCGTACAGCGCGGCCAGCACCAGGAAGGCCAGCATGATCGCCACCGGGAACACGATGAAGGCGGCTTTGCCCTGGGTCGCCTGCTGGTAGCTCAGGTCGGTCCATTCGGTGGTCATGCCCACCGGCAGCACCTTGCCGGCGATCTCGGTCAGCTTGGTCATCGCCTCGGCCGAGGACAGCAGGCGCGGGTCGGCTTCACCGGCCAGGTCCGCTGCCGGGTAGCCATTGAAGCGCAGCACCGGGTCCGGGCCGAAGGTCTGCTTGATGGTGACCATCGAACCGATCGGCACCATCTCGCCGCGGTCGTTGCGGGTACGCAGCTTGCCGATGTCCTCGACCGTCTCGCGGAACGGACCGTCTGCCTGGGCGATCACCTGCCAGGTACGACCGAACTGGTTGAAGTCGTTGACGTAGGCCGAACCCAGGTAGGTCTGCAGGGTGTCGAACAGTTCGGTGAGCTGCACGCCCTGTGCCTTGGCCTTGACGCGGTCGACCTCGGCATCCAGCTGCGGCACGTTGGCCTGGTAGCTGGAAATCGGGAAGGCCATGCCCGGCGTCTGCGCCACGGTGCCCTGCATCGCCTGCACCGCATTCTGCAGCGCGCCGTAGCCCAGGTTGCCGCGGTCCTCGATGAACATCTGGTAGCCGTTGCCGTTGCCCAGGCCGAGGATCGGCGGCGGCATCATCGCGAAGGCGAAGCCTTCCTGCAGGCCGGCGATCTTCTGGTTGATCTCGGCATTGATCTGCGCAGCGGTACGGCCATGACGCTCGGCGAAGGGCTTGAGCGGAATGAACGCCACACCGGTATTGGGCGTATTGGTGAACTGCAGCGCGTTCAGGCCCGGGAACGAGATGGTGTGGGCCACGCCATCGGTTTCCTGGGCGATCTTGGCCACCTTGCGCAGCATTTCATCGGTACGCGCGATCGACGAACCTTCCGGCAGCTTCACGCCGGCGATCAGGTACAGCTTGTCCTGGGTCGGGATGAAGCCCGGCGGCACCAGCTTGAAGATCACGCCGGTACCGACCAGCAGGATCGCGTAGACCACGAACACCGCGCCACGTCGGCCGAGGATGCGGGCCACGCCACGCTCGTACTTCTCCGAGCTGGACTTGAAGAAGCGGTTGAACGGGCGGAATACCCACCCGAACAGGCGGTCGATCAGGCGGCTCGGGCCATCCTTCGGTGCGCCGTGGGCCTTCAGCAGGCGCGCGGCCAGGGCCGGCGACAGGGTCAGTGAGTTGATCGCCGAGATCACCGTGGAGATGGCGATGGTGACCGCGAACTGCTTGTAGAACTGGCCGGTGACACCGGACAGGAACGCCATCGGCACGAACACGGCACACAGCACCAACGCGATCGCCACGATCGGGCCGGACACTTCGCGCATGGCCTGGTGGGCCGCGGCGGTGGGCGACAGGCCTTCCTCGATGTTGCGCTCGACGTTCTCCACCACCACGATCGCGTCGTCGACCACGATGCCGATCGCCAGCACCAGGCCGAACAGGCTCAGCGTATTGATCGAGAAGCCCAGCAGGTACAGCGCGGCGAAGGTACCCACCACCGACACCGGCACCGCGATCAACGGGATGATCGAGGCACGCCAGGTCTGCAGGAACAGGATCACCACCAGCACCACCAGCGCGATCGCTTCCAGCAGCGTGGAGACCACGGCCTTGATCGAGTCACGCACGAAGATGGTGGTGTCATACACGGCTTCGTACTTCACGTCGGCCGGCATGGTCTTCTGCATCTCGTCCATCGTCGAGATGACCTGGTCACGGATTTCCAGCGCGTTCGCACCTGGCGACTGGAAGATGCCGATACCGACCGCGTTCTTGCCGTCCAGCTGCGAGCGCAGGGTGTAGTCGCCCGCACCCAGCTCCAGGCGGGCCACGTCGGACAGGCGCACGATCTCGCCATCGGTGCCGCTCTTGAGCACGATGTCGCCAAATTCCTTTTCGGTCTTCAGTCGGCCCTGGGCATTGATCAGGGTCAGGAACTTGCTGTCCGGCAGCGGTTCGGCGCCGAGCTGGCCGGCTGACACCTGCACGTTCTGCTCGCGCATGGCGCGCACCACGTCGCTGGCGGTCAGGCCGCGCGAAGCCACCTTGTCCGGATCCAGCCAGGCGCGCATGGCGTAGTCGCCACCACCGAAGATCTGCGCATCACCGACGCCCGGAATGCGCGCCAGTGCATCCTTGACGTGCAGGCGGGCGTAGTTGCGCAGGTACAGGGTGTCGTACTTGCCTTGCGGGGAGGTCAGGTGCACCACCATCAGGAAGGTCGGCGACTGCTTCTGGGTGGTCACGCCCTGCCGGCGCACGTCCTCGGGCAGGCGCGCCTGCGCCTGCGCCACGCGGTTCTGCACCTTCACCGCCGCTGCGTCCGGGTCGGTGCCCGGGCGGAAGGTGACAGTCATCTGCAGCACGCCGTCGGAACCGGCGACCGACTTCAGGTACATCATGCCTTCGACGCCGTTGATGGCTTCTTCAAGCGGCGTGGCGACGGTCTCGGCGATGACCTTGGGGTTGGCGCCCGGATAGACCGTGCGCACGACCACCGACGGCGGCACCACTTCCGGGTACTCGCTGATCGGCAGGATTGGAATCGTGATCAGGCCTGCGGCGAAGATCACGATCGACAGCACCGCCGCGAAGATCGGCCTGTCGATGAAGAAACGGGAAAAGTCCATGGAGGAATTCCTGGGAAAGGCATTCGGCGGGCAACAGCCGCCCTGCCCCTCGCCGAAATGACGAAGGCAGGGAAGGCTGCCGCTGGCGCCGGCAGCTAAGCGGGGACGCGGATCAGTGCTTCAGGGCGGCGGTGGCATCGCGGCCCGGTGCCGGCGCCGGCTGTGGCTGCATCGCCACCGCCTTGGCCTGCACCGGCATGCCCGGCATGAAGACCTTCTGCACGCCGTCGATGATCACCTTGTCGCCCGCGGCCAGGCCGTGTTCGACAATGCGCAGGCCATCAGCGGTGCGACCGAGCTGGATGTCGCGGCGCTGGGCCTTGCCATCCTTGTCGACCACGTAGACATACTTGCGGTCCTGGTCGGTCAGCACGGCCTTGTCATCGATCAGCAGCGCCTGGAACTGGCCGCTGCCGAGCAGCTGCACGCGGGCGAACAGGCCCGGCGTGAACTGGCGGTCGGCGTTGTCCAGCAGTGCGCGGACGCGGATGGTGCCGGTGCTGCGGGCGACCTGGTTGTCGAGGAAGTCGACCTTGCCCGAGTGCGGGTAGCCCTCTTCGCCGGACAGGCCAACCTTCACCGGCAGTTCGCTGTCACGCTCGCTCGGGCGCTCGCCCTTGCGTGCCATCTGGGCGTAGCGCAGGAAGGTGCTTTCGTCGGCATCGAAGTAGACAAAGACGGTATCCAGCGAGACCAGCGTGGTCAGCACGCTGGCACTGTCGCCGGCGGTGACCAGGTTGCCGGCGGTGACCATCGCGCGGCCGGCACGGCCGTCGATCGGTGCACGCACCTTGGTGAACTCCAGGTTGAGCCGGGCCGCGTCCAGCGCAGCCTGCGCGGCCTGCACGGCGGCACCGGACTGGTCGGCGGCCGCGCGACGCTGTTCGGCGGTCTCGGTGGAGATCGCCTGCTGCTCGGACAGTCGCTTGGCGCGCTCGGACTCGCTGCGGGCCAGCGTGGCCTGGGTGCGGGCGCGGGCCAGCTCGGCAGCCGCTCGATCGTACTCGGCCTGGTAGCTGCGCGCGTCGATGGTGAAGAGCACTTCGCCCTTCTTCACTTCCTGGCCTTCGACGTAGTTGACCTTGTCGATGTAGCCGGACACGCGCGGGCGCAGTTCAACGCTCTGCACCGCTTCGACGCGGCCGCTGAACTCGTCCCACTGGCTGACCTGCTTGACCAGTACCGGCGCGGCGCTGACCTGCGGCGGCGGCGGTGCACCGGCTTCTTCGGCGTGGCCGCCGCTGCAGGCCGCAAGCACGGCTGCGGCGAGGATCGACACGCCGACCATCGCAATGCGATGGCCGAAACGATGTGGGGTGGTATTGGGGGAAGTCATGGCATGCATCCGTACGGAGGGGTGGTACAGCTATATGAGAACGTGTTGCAAAAATCGGCGGCGTATCCTGCGACCTAAACCATGGTCGAGGTCAAGCGACGCCTGCGGTATCGCGCCACAAAGGGGGAACTTCCAGGTGCAGCAGGCCGCGCGGCAGTTCGGCATCGCTGCTGTCACAGCGGACGATGGCACGGTTGTCGCGGCAACCATCCAGCAGCGACACAACGCGGCGACCCACCAGCAGCGAGCTGGGCCACTCGATGCAGGCATTGGCCGCATTGGCCGGGGTGCACACCGGGCTGCAGACTTCCAGCATCTGCGCGCGCACGCCCAGCGCCTGCGCTTCCTGGTGCACGACCTGCGCGTACATGCGCAGCGCGGCGGTGGTGATCGAGGTCTCGCCGTAGCCCGCCCATGGCTTGGCGTTGGCCGGGCTGCCGATCATCACGTAGCGGCGCGCATGCACGTTGTCCTGCAGCAGCGGCAGCAGGTGACGCACCGCGTGCACGTGCGGCATCAGATCGGCCTGCATCGCGCCCATCAGTTCGTCACCGTTGCGGTCGACCACGCGACCGCGGCGGTACGGTCCACCCATTGCGGCGATCACCGCCGCCAACGGGCGCGGGCGCTGCGCGATGCGTTCGGCCAGCGCGCGCGCCGATCCGTCGTCGCTGAGCGACCCCAGCAGCGTCTCCAGGCCCGGCTCGTCAGCGAACTGCTCGTGCAGCGCCACCAGCCGGCCCGGATCGCGGCCGACAACCAGTACCGGGCTGCCGGCCTCCAGCAGCGCGCCAACCACACCCTGGCCGACGGCACCGGTGCCGCCCAGGACCAGGACTTCAGGCGTCAGCATCCCATTCACGGGACATTTCCTCCCAAATCCGGGATAGTCCCGATTCGGCGCAGGCGGTCACCCTTGTGAGGGGCCAGGCGGATGGCACCGCCGCGCTGCTGACGCATGGGCGCGGTAAACTCACGAAAGTCCTTGTGTACCAAGGAACTCGGACGGGCTTCGACGGTCATCGCCAGGTCCAGGGTGTTCTGGCCGGCGTTCCGGAGTCGGGCAAGAATGTTGCGCAGGCTCATGGCGGACGGGCTCCAATTAACGAATGGCGCCACGATAGACCTCAAACCTTTACTTGATTAGTCCTGATTAAGGGGAATAATCATCCCGCTCCCGGTCCAATCGTTCTGTCACGATTGTCCCATCCCCGACGTCCAGGATCCCCGACCATGTCCCACGATCTCAACGAGACGCTGATCTTCGTCAAAGTGGTCGAGCAAGGCAGCTTCATTGCCGCTGCCAAATCGCTCGGCCTGCCCAAGACCACGGTCAGCCGCAAAGTGCAGGAGCTGGAAACGCGCCTGGGCGCGCGCCTGCTGCACCGGACCACGCGCCGCCTCGGCCTGACCGAAGCCGGTTCGATCTACCACGAACATTGCCAGCGCATCGCGCGCGAACTGGAAGAGGCCGAGAGCGCGGTGAGCCAGCTGCAGTCCGGCCCGCGCGGCTGGCTGCGCTTCACCGTGCCCTATTCGATCGGCATCACCTGGATCGCCCCGCTGCTGGGCCAGTTCCATGCGCAGTACCCGGAAATCCGCCTGGACATGCACATGGGCAACGAGAAGCTGGACCTGATTGCAGGTGAAGCGGACCTTGCGCTGCGCGTGGGGGCCCTGCCCGATTCCAATCTGGTCGCACGCAAGCTCGGCAGCCTGCGCACGCAGGTGTTCGCCAGCCCGGCCTACATCGAGCGCTATGGCGAGCCGCTGCATCCGGAGGAGCTGCAGTTCCATCGCATCCTGGCGATGCGCAAGCCGTATCACACCGGCAATTCACCGCGCTTCACCTGGCAGCTGGGCGAGAACGGCGGCGAACTGCGTGACTTCCCGGTCACCCCGCTGATGACCGCCAACGACATGTCTGCGTTGAATGGTGCATTGGTCTGTGGCGAAGGCCTGCTGCTGACCGGTGACGTGATGGCCAAGCCGTTCGTTGAATCGGGCATGGTGCGCCGCGTGCTGGCCGGCTGGACCGGCCCGGAAGTGGACTTCAACGCCGTGTTCGCCGGCGGCCGCCTGGTCTCGCCAAAGGTGCGTGCGTTCGTCGACTTCCTGGTCGAAAAGCTCAACTTCGACGCCAATTACATGCTGGCGCAGTGCCCGGGTGCGAAGCTGGCGCAGCAGCAGAAGGAAAAGGAAGACGCCGCTCTGGAAAGCAGCGGCAAGCGGATCCTGGAGAAGGTGGCCGCTTCTGCGGCGTAGCCTGCAACAAGAGCGCCTACCCATCTCCTGGTAGTTGCCGACCTTGGTCGGCATGGCTTACAGAGGGATGCGCTATCGGCGTGCCGAGCAACGCTCGGCACCCACAAAAATGCCGCCTGCAAGGGCGGCATTTTCGTTCCGGCCGATGGCCGGACCGCCGGCTCAAGCAGTAACGCTACGCGTTATTGCTTGAGCGGAATCACCCGAATCTCGACGCGGCGGTTCTTGGCGCGGCCGGCGTCGGTGCTGTTGTCGGCAATCGGGTACGACTTGCCGGCGCCCAGCGTTTCGATGCGCACGCTCTGCACGCCCTGGCCGATCAGGTACTGCGCGACCGAGTCGGCACGTTCCTTCGACAGGCGGTTGTTGACCGCATCGCTGCCGATGCTGTCGGTGTGGCCGACCACTTCGATCATGGTCTGGTTGTAGTCACGCAGGGTGCCTGCCACGCCATTGAGCGCGCCGTAGAACTGCGGCTTCAGGGTCGACTTGCCGAAGTCGAAAGTGATGCCGTCCGGCAGGTTCAGCATGATGTTGTCGCCCTGGCGCTGCACATCGATGCCGGTGTTGGCAGTGCGCTCGCGCAGTGCGCGTTCCTGGCGATCCTGGTACTGGCCGACGGCGGCGCCGCTGAGCGCACCGATACCGGCGCCGATCAGGGCATGCTGGCGGCGCTCGGTGGCGCTGTCGCCGGTCAGCAGGCCGGCTGCCACGCCGATGGCGGTACCGATCAGGGCGTTACGGCCAGTACGGTTCTGCTGCTCGGTGGGGTTGCCGTACTGGTCACTCTGTACGTACGAGCCGCCGGTGGCGCAGGCCGACAGGACGGCCGCGCTCATCAGGGCCAGTGCGACGTTGCGGGTGGTGTTGCGGATCATGAGGTTCTCCTTGGTTTCCGGTCGGCCAGCGGCCTGCGGGCGCAAAGAGAATAAACAGCCCGATGCGATGCCGGAATGATGATCGGGCACATCGACAGGGCCGCGTTCAGCTAACTGACCAGATCGCTCAGGTCGCCCTTTACCCCGCCCCCGACTGGCGGTAAGCCGCCAATGCGGCGTCGCGGCCCGCGGCCAGGTCCACCAGCGGCGTACGCGGATAGCCCGGGGCATGTGCCGCCAGCAGCAGCGGATGCTGCCAGGGCGCAAACCGGGCCTTCACCGGCAGCGCGGCCAGTTCGGGCACCCAGCGGCTGATGTACCGTGCCTGCGGATCGAACTTCTCGGCCTGGGTCACGGGGTTGAACACACGGAAGTACGGTGCCGCGTCGGCACCGGTCCCGGCCACCCACTGCCAGCCCATGGTGTTGTTGGCCAGGTCGGCATCGACCAGAGTGTCCCAGAACCAGCGTGCGCCATGCAGCCAGTGCGCGCGCAGGTGCTTGCACAGGTAACTGGCCACGATCATCCGCACCCGGTTGTGCATGTAGCCGGTGTGCCACAGCTCGCGAAGGCCGGCATCGACGATCGGCACGCCGGTGTTGCCGCGCTGCCAGTCGTACAGCTGCGCCTCACTGGGCGTTGCCCATGGGAAGCGATCGAAACGCGGGTTGAGGTTGTCGGTGGGCGTCTTCGGGAAGTGATGCAGCAGGTGGTAGGCGAAGTCACGCCAGCCCAGCTGGCGCAGGTAGCCGTCGATGTCGGCGTCGGTGCCGGCGCTACGCAGCCCTTCCAGCGCATGGGCAATCCGCCAGGGTGCGATTTCGCCGAAATGCAGGTGCGGCGACAGCCGCGAGGTCCCGACACGGTCCGGCAGGTCACGCTGCTCGCGATACCCGCGCAGGGCACCGTCTTCAAAGACGGACAGTGCTTCCAGCGCACCGGCTTCACCCGGCTGCCAGTGCTCCCAGAAGCCGGTATCCCAGTCCAGCGTCGGCGCCAGCTGGAGATCATCCAATGCCAGGCTGTCGACCGCGTGCGGCGCCAGTGCTTCCGGTGCGGCCTGCAGTGCCGGCAGGCGCCAATGACTGAGTACATTGCGCCAGTACGGCGTAAATACCTTGTACGGCTGGCCCTGCTGGGTGGCGATGTCCCAAGGTTCGAACAACAGGCTGCCATTGCAGCTCTGCGCGTCGATGCCCTGCTCGCGCAGCATGCGCTTGATGGTGGCGTCGCGTGGCTGGGTGGCCGGTTCGTACTTGCGGTTCCAGTACACCGCCTCGGCGCCGGTCTGCGCGATCAGCAACTGCAGGGCCGGCAGGCTGTCACCACTGCGCAGCACCAGCGAGGAACCGCGCGTGCGCAGGTCCGCATCCAGCGCGGCCAGTGAACGGTGGCGCCACGCATCGGAGGCGGCACCCGGCGCCCACTCACCTTCTTCGTGCGGCGCATGGATGTAGACCGGCACCACGTCGTGACCGGCATCCAGCGCGGCCTGCAGGCCCGGATTGTCCTGCAGCCGCAGATCACGGCGGAACCATACCAACGCTACCGACACAGGTACTGCCTTCGTTGTGGAAGGCGCACATGATAGCCAGCGGTGGTGAAGGGGATGCGCGCAGACGCCATCTGCTAGGCTGCACGGCCGCTACCCGTTGGACTCTGACATGGATGATCTGCACGCCTCATTCGCCCGCTTCGGGCTGCTGCATGCGCAGCACGAGCGTGACTGGCAGGGCCCGTTCCCGCTGCCCACGGCACTGGCGTCGTTCTACGCGCAGGTCGGGCCGCTGGGCGAAGAGATCAATGCCAGGGTTGGCCGCGCCGGCATCACCGTTCCCGGCCTTGATGTCTGGATACCGCCACTGCAGCGCCTGTGGAGCCAGCAGGCCGGCTATCGATGGCATGGCGTCAGCGGCGAACGGATCAACGACTGGCCATCGAACTGGCTGGTGATTGCCGATCGCGGCGCTGATCCGTTCATCCTCGACCTGGACGACGGCCGTGTGCTGTTCAGCCACCACGGCGCCGGCCTGCTGGATGCCGGCGAGATCACTGCCGATGTGCCGACCTTGATGGCGGCTCTGGCTGCTGCAGGCACGGTGTACCTCGATGCCGGCGATGACCTCTACAACGACGATGACGATGGCGGCATCCGTCCTGAACACCAGGAGGCAGCCGTACAGGCGGTGGCCCGGGTACTGGGCGACCGCCTGCAGGCCGAGTCGTTCATCGGGACGTTGCTGGACTGAATCCAGCCATGGCGTGGATCTATTTTTCGAAGCGCTTTATCGCTTCGCTGATCAGCGTCCGCGCCTCGGCAGCGTTGCCCCAACCGTTGAGCTGCACCGGGTTGCGCCCGGCCGGCAGGTCCTTGTAGACCCGGAAGAACGCTTCGATGCGCTGTCGTTCGATCTCCGGCAGATCGGCCAGGTCGCGGATGTTGGCGTAGGTCGGGTCAACCTTGTCGGTCGGCACGCCGATGATCTTCTCGTCGTGCTCGCCGCCGTCGACCATCTTCAGGTAGCCGATCGGCCGGAAGCGCACGATCACGCCCGGATGCAGGGGTTCACGGGTCAGCACCAGCGCGTCCAGCGGATCGTTGTCGCCAGCCAACGTGCGCGGCATCGAACCGTAGTTGGCCGGATAGGCGACCGGCATCGACTGGAAGCGATCCACGTGCACCAGGCCGTCCTCCTTGATCTCGTACTTGGTGAAGCTGCCGGCCGGAATCTCCACCGCCAGGTTCACTTCCTGCGGCGCCTGCTTCGGCTGCGCCACCAGGAACGGGTGCAGCACGCCATCGGCGGCGGCCACCGCGGTCGCGAGCAGGAGCAGGGCCCCGCCGATGGCAGCCATGGGGACAAGACGGTGTACGGTTTTCATCTGGATCTCCTCCTCATTCCCAGCAGCGATCGGCGCGGCCCTTGGCAGTCTGCGCGCGCGGGCAGTCACGCGGCGTGATGCGGCCTTCGGTCAGCTCCGTGCGCTGCTTGCCGCCCTTGGCGTCGCGACGCAGCTCGAAGGCATCGTAGAGTCGCCCGGTCACCGTGCGGGCTTCATAGCGCAGGTGCTGCGGATCGATGTGCAACACCTGGAACAGCTGGGTGTCCTCGGCCACCGGATCCATCGTCCTACGTGCCTCGTCGGAGAGACGGTACTGCTTCGGCCCCGCCACGGTCACCACATACTGCGGCGTCGCGGCCTGTCCTTCACCACGGCGGCCATAGGTGTGATCGTGGCCCTGCAGCACCAGATCGACGTTGTGGCGACGAACCACCGGCAGCAGCACGTCACGCAATGCGGCGTTCTCGCGCCCTTCGCGCGGCGAATAGAACGGCTGGTGCAGCAGCACGAGCGTCCACGGCTGCGGATTGCCGGTCAGTACCTTGTCCAGCCACTGCGCCTGCGCCTTGGCCGTGCCAAGGTCGAGTGCCGACGTGCCATCGACCACGGCGACGCGCACGCCCTGCGCATCGAACCAGTAGCTGGTCTGCTGTGCGGCGGATGCCCCATTGCCCGGCAGCGCGAACGTCACCGGCCAGTGCCTGCCCAGCACGCGGCGTTCCTGCGGAGTGTCCTCGAACTCCTCGACATACTCGTGGTTGCCGATCGCCGGCGCGACCAGGGTTTCCTGCGCCAGCCAACCGGTGGCGGCAAACCATTCGCCCCACTCGCTGTCATCGGCACCATCGCCCCCACTGACCAGATCGCCAGCGAACAGGCTCAGGCGCGCCTCGGGTGCGGCCTTCTGCGCGGCGCGCACCACGCGGCTGACATGGCTCACGTTCTTGTTCTGGGTATCTCCAAAGTACAGCAGGGTCAGCGGCTGGTCGGGCGCAGCCAGCGTGCGCAGCTGGTTCCAGGCGCTCCAGCTGCCGTTGCCCTGCACGCGGTAGACGTACAGGGTATCGGGCCGCAGGCCGCTGACATCAGCGCGGTGGTGGTGCGACAGCCCGTTCTCGGTCTGCAGCGCGCGGGTCGTGGCGCGCACCTGGCGGATGCCCTCGATGGCCGGTGAATCACCGGCAAGGGCAATCTCCAGCAGCGGCGCCTGCACGCTGCCGTCGGTGCGCCAGGCCACGGCGAACCCATGGCCGGGATCGACTGCCGGCGAAGCGACAATGCGGTCCGGCACCGTCGTCGCTGCGTAGTGGCGGCTGCCCGCCGGCACCTGGGTGTTCGCTTCAGCCGCCGCGAAGCACAACGACGGCACCGCCAGCAGCAGGCCCAGCGCCAACGTACGCATCAGGCAACGACCGCTCACGAACCACACTCCAGCGGCAATGCCAACTGCTTGGCAATGCTCTCCCAGTCGAACGCCACCACGCCCTGGTCGTCATGCACCGCATACAACGCGCCGTGCGGGAAGCGCGCGCTGGGCTGCGGCATCATCCAGATGCCATCGGTGTTGGCCACGGTATTGCCCTGGAACGCGCCGACCGGCTTCAGGGTGTGGCGGTCGAACAGGTGGAACACGCTGCGCTGCTTGCCCTGTTCGGTGGTGATCCACCAACCATCCTTGCCGCAGGTGCGCAGGGTTACGCCTTCGGCCTGCGCCTTGAACACGTCGCGGCCGAAGGTGGTGCCGGTGAAACGCCCGGCCAGCGTGTAGACCTTGAACTCGCTGGCGTAGCCCTCGTCCTCTTCGGCGATCAGCAGGCGATCGTTCTCGGGGTCGCCCCAGATCGACTCGACCACGCGCAGGGCACCCGCCTCAGTGGTATCACCGATGCTGGCCACAAGCTTCGCTTCAACCTTCGCGCCATCGCGGGTCACCTGGTACTGGCGCACGCGCTTGTCCAGCTCGGTCAGCGGCGGCAGGATGTCACGGCCCTGTGCATCCTCGCCGTTGTCCCAGGAGTCGGTCACGTAGACGCTGTAGCCATCGGCACGGCGGTCGACCCACAGTCCGTACGGCTTGCGCAGGTCGTCCGCAGCGAAGGTCGCCAGTGGAGTGAAGTCCGGCAGGCTCAGTACCTGCACGCGGTGATTGTCGCGCTCCACGATCCACAGCAGATCGTCGGTCACCGCGATGCCGTTTGGGCGATCGAACTGCCCTGGCGCGGTGCCGCTGCTTCCTACGTCGCGCAGGTGCTGGCCGCTGCTGCCGTCGTAGACCACCAGCTTGTCGGTGGCCTTGGCAGTGGCGATCAGCCACAGCTTTCCGTCAGGTGCACGCCAGGCGGCAGGCGAATCGATGTTGTCAGCCGGCGTCATCGGTGAAAGGAATGCCTCGGCGATGGTGGTCACCGCACGCTCGTTCGTGGTCTTCGCTCCGGGCTTGGCCACGGCTGGATCATTGCCGTTGGCCGGCGTACAGCCGGCCACCAACGTCACGGCCAGCATGGTGGCCAGCAGGGTGATGCGAGGCCCGCTCACAGTGCCACCTTCAGGCCCAGTGCGTAGGTGCGGCCATATTCTTCCATCTGCAGGGTGCGCGAGCGCGTGCCCTGGTACAGCTCCAGCGGCTTGTCCAGCAGGTTCTGTGCCTCGAAATACATGCTCACGCGCGGAGTGAACCTGTAGTCAAGCGAGAAGTCGAGCTGGGTGTTCGGCGCTACGTAGATGTCGAAGGCACGGCCGGCACCAAGGGTATCCAGGTACTCGCTGCGGTGCACGGCTGCCACGCGGGTGCTCAGGCCGTACTTCTCGTAACCGATGTGCGCGCTGTACACGTTCTTCGAGGCGCGCGGCAGGGTGAAGTCCTCACCGGCGCGCTTGGCCAGGCCCGGGTCGAAATCAGTGTCCAGCCAGGTGCCGCTGGCACCCACCAGCAGGCCATCCCAGCCAGCCGGGAGGAACGACAGCTGCTGCTGCCAGTTGAACTCGGCGCCACGCACCTTGGCCTTGTCGCCATTGACCGAGGTCACCACCGGCAGGCCGTCGTAGATGCCGTCGGCGCCGGCCTGGCGGACCTGCACGATGTAGCCGTCGATCGACTTGTGGAACACGCCCAGCGAGAGGATGCCGCTGTCGCCGATGTACTTCTCCACCGACAGGTCGATGTTGGTCGACTCGTACGGATCCAGCTCCGGGTTGCCCAGGCGCACTTCATTGTCGTTGCGAGCCAGGCCGATGCGCGGCGAGGCATCGCCGAAGCCCGGGCGCGCCACCGTCTTGTTGGCAGCGAAGCGGAACACCCAGTCGTCGCTGGCGTCGTAACGCAGGTGCAGGCCCGGCAGTACGTTGTTGTAGCTCTTGCTGGCGGTGACCCGGGTCGCGGTGTAGGAGCGCCCGTCCTTGGCCACGTCCACGCGATTGCCGGTGGCGCTGAAGCGGGTGTTCTCCACACGCACGCCGCCGATCACGCGCAGCGCACCGATGTCCCAGGTGCCCATCGCATAGCTGGCGAACACGTCTTCGCGCGCGGTGTAGTCGCCTTCCAGAGACGTCGCGGCGTTGCCACCGACGTCCTGCGGACGCGCGCTGTATTCGCCACCGTGCTGCGACCAGTAGCTGCGCATCGCCGACGAGTCCATGCCCTGCCCCATCGGGCCGTGGCGATGTTCCGGCGAGCCGGTGGTCCAGTCACTGAGCTTGATCGCCGGACCCACGCGCAGCGACGCCTCATCGACATTCACGTCACGGTCGCGCCAACGCCCGAGCAGGCCGAACTTGTAGCTGCTGTTGTCGCCGTCGAAGCGGATGTTGACCTGCGCGCTGCGCTCCTCGTCGTCCACCTTCTTCGGCTTGGCCACCACACGGTCGAACTTGTAGTTGGCGTTGTCCAGCCACTGATCGTTGTCGAAGGTGTAGGTGGGCAGGCGGCTGCGCTGGTCCAACGTGCCATTGAAGGCCTTGCCGTTGAGCTTGAAGCGCGACTCGATCTCGTCGTCGACGCGTTCTTCGGTGCGGGTATAGCCGATCTTGTAGTCCAGTACCGCGTCGGTCAGCTTGTTCTCGCCACCCAGGCTGGCGGCGAAGGTGTTCTCTTCCTTGGTCCGGTAGCGCATGCGCTTGTCGATCGAATCCTTCGGCATGCCGGCAAGTCGATACTGGTCGGTGCCGGTGGCGATCATGTCGGCGCTGTTGAAGTTGAAGATCACGCGCTGGCGGGTTTCGGCATCGTCGAACTGGCTGTACAGCGTGCGCAGGTAGTAACGGCTGTCCTCGTTCTGGCGCCAGTCGAAATTGAGGTTGGCGCCGATGCGCTTGCGCTCGATCTCGTACTTGCGGTTCTGCAGGTTCAGCGCGGTGATTTCGCCCGGGCGGGTGGTGGTCGGATCCTTGTTCCCGCTGACATCACCGTACTCCACTTCGCTGTTGTCCGATTCGAACGTCCGCTTCTGGTAGTTCACGCCGGCGGCGATGCCGAAGGTGTCGTTGAACACTTCACTGTAGTTGAAGGCGGCCTTCGGGCTGGTCTCGCCCGAAAGCTGCTGGTGGCTGCCTTCGATCTTGCCACGCAGGCTGCGGCCCTCGCGGTCGAACGCCGAGGCGGTCTCGACCAGGATCGCGCCGCCAATGGCGTCGCCCGGCATGTCCGGGGTCGGCGATTTGACCACGCGTAGGCGCTCGGTCGAATCGGACGGGATCACGTCCATCGGTGCGGCGCGGCTGGAGTTGTCCGGTGTGCCGATGGCGATGCCGTCGACGCTGACGCTGTTGAGGTTGGCATCCAGTCCGCGCACGACCACGTAGCGGCCCTCGCCCTGGTCGCGCGTCACGCTGATGCCCGGCAGGCGTTGCAGCGACTCGGCCACGTTCTTGTCCGGGTACTGGCCCAGCGCGTCGGACGACACCGCATCCTCGATGGCGTTGCTGCTGCGCTTGAGGTCCACCGCGCGGATCTGCGATTCAAGCTGGGCGCGCACTTCAATGCGGTCCAGGTCGACCGCATCGGCGGCCACTGCACCGGTGGCGGCGACCGCCTGCTGCCCGGCGGCCTGCAGTGGTGCAGCAGCCCCCATCGCCAGGGTCAGGGTGATGGCAACGGCCAACGGAGTCTTGATATGCACTGGGAATCCCCATTCCTGTTAAGAATGGGTCTGCACGGTATGTCCGCAAGGTTGCATGGCAATGACATGCATCTGCACATTTCATGCAGGCCGTCTCCGGCCCCGGTTTGGGGTTGGGCGCCCAATCCGGCAAAATGGCGTCCTCTCTCCTTATCCCCCTTCCCGACCATGAAGATCGTCGAAGTGCGCCACCCGCTGGTGCAGCACAAGATCGGCCTGATGCGCAACGCTGCGCTCAGCACCAAGGATTTCCGCGAACTGGCCAACGAGCTCGGCACGCTGCTGGCCTACGAGGCCACCGCCGACCTGGACACCGAGCCGCACACCCTGCCCGGCTGGGCCGGCCCGGTCACCGTGCAGCGCATCGCCGGTGCCAAGATCACCGTGGTGCCGATCCTGCGCGCCGGCCTGGGCATGCTCAGCGGCGTGCTGTCGCTGATCCCGGCGGCACGCGTCAGCGTGGTCGGCCTGCAGCGCGATGAGGAAACCCTGCAGCCGGTGCCCTACTTCGAGCGCCTGACCGGCCGCCTGGAAGAGCGCGACGCGCTGATCCTGGACCCGATGCTGGCCACCGGCGGCACCCTGATCGCCACCATCGACATGCTCAAGCGTGCCGGCGCCCGCCGCATCAAGGGCATCTTCCTGGTGGCCGCGCCGGAAGGCATCGAAGCAGTCAAGGCCGTGCATCCGGACGTGGAAATCTACACCGCGGCCATCGATGCCCAGCTCAACGACAAGGGCTACATCCTGCCCGGCCTGGGCGATGCCGGTGACCGCATCTTCGGTACCCGCGTCGGTTGATCCGGTGAACCGGGGTCAGATCCCTTTCGCAGAAAGGGCTCTGACCCCACCCCGGATGCCGGCCTACAGGCCGGCCGCGAACGCTTCCAGCTGGCCGATGACGGTGTTCCAGCCGTCGAAGAAGCCCATCTGCTCATGCTGGTCGCGCAGGGCCTTGTCCGGGTGCATCACCTGCGCGGTGTAACGACAGCCCTGGCCCTCATCCTCCATCGAGATGATGGCGGTGAAGCCCAGCCACGGTGACTGCGGCCGCCAGCCCGGGCCCAGCATCGAGGTGAACACCAGACGCTGCTGCGGCACGATCTCCAGAAAGCTGCCCGGGTTGTCACTGCTGCCGCCGTCGGGGCCCTGCATGAAGGTGTGGAAGGCGCCGCCCGGGCGCAGGTCGAAGGCACGCACTTCGGTGGACCACGGCTTCGGGCACCACCACTGGCGCAGCAGCTCCGGGTCGGTCCACGCCCGCCACAGGGCGGCGCGCGGTGCGTTCAGTACGCGACTGATGACCAGATCGGTCTCGGGGTTGCTACCTGCGTCTACGGCCATGGGCCTGCTCCTGTCGGTGAAGGGTTTCGACAAACTCGACCATGCGGTCGGCGCGCGCTGCCCACACGACGCGCTGCGCGGCCAGCCATTGCTCGGCCTGGCCCAACCGTTCCGGCACCAGTTCGCAGGTGCGTACACGCCCCTGCTTGCGGCTGCGCACCACGCCACTGCGCTCCAGCACGGCCAGATGCTTCATCAGCGAGGGCAAGGCCATCTCAAAAGGCTCGGCCAAGGTCGACACCGTGCGCGGCCCCTGCCCCAGCGCCGCCACGATCGCGCATCGGGTGGGGTCGGCCAGTGCCTGGAACACGTCTTGAATGGCGGGATCATACTTACCCATATGGCTAAGTAATACGCCGATCTGAATGCCCCTGCAAGCGGTCGCTGCCGAGGCACGATTCTTCACGTGGCCTTGCTGCCTGCAGGCCAATGCTCCGCGCACCCGCCACCGCTTGGAGTGCTCTCGATGAAAGCTTCTTTCCTGCTGGCCGCTGTCCTGCTGGTCGGCCTGCCCCTGGCTGCCAATGCCACCACGCCGCAGCAGCAGCGCATGGCCGACTGCTCGGCCAAGAACAAGGGCTTGAAGGGTGACGCCTACAAGACCGCGCAGAGTTCCTGCCTCAGTGGCCACGCTGCCGAAGCCAAGCCGGCCAACGCGCAACAGGAACGCATGCGCAAGTGCAATGCTGACGCGGGTGCCAAGAAGCTGGCCGGTGACGCGCGCAAGACCTTCATGAGCAGCTGCCTGAAGGCGTCGTAGCATCGCTCGTCCAGTTCAATCGAATGGGGGCAGAGCCCGTTGCGCAGCAACGGGATCCGACCCCGACAAATCGCAGCCATCTGTCAGAGGCGGGGCGGTGTCGGATTGCGGGGTGTCCGCCGCATGGATGCGGCGGCCAAGCCTACAGGGACGTACTTGCGGCGTCCCCGCAATCCGACACCGCCCCGCCACCCCACGGATAGCCCGCTTTTGACGTTGACGTTGCCGTCGTGCAGGTGCAGGGCTGCAAGCCCTGCCGACAACACCCCTCACCCCAGCGCGCGCGCCTTCAGTTCACCCTGCTCGTGCAGGGTCACGAAACGCCCCTTGTCATCGAGACCCAGCTGCGCCAGCGCCACCTGCGGGTCGTGGGTGAAAAACAGATGCACGTTGCGCGCCAGCTTGTCCTCAAGGAACTGCCGCTTCTCGTCGATCAGGAGCTCGGCATTGCGGTCGTAGCCCATGGTGATCGGCACGTGTACCCATGAGCGCCCCGGGATCAGGTCGGCACAGAACACCACCCCGCCGTGCGCATCTTCGCCGGCGTGCGCGTGGCCGACGATCTCGGCCAGCATCAACCCCGGCGTGTGGCCATCGCTGTAGCTGAAGCGAACGCTGCGACCCAGAACCTTCGAATACTCGCCGTCCACCACTTCCAGGCGACCGCTGGCCTGCAGCAGGCCAGGCAGCTCCGGAATGAAGCTGGCACGGTCGCGCGGATGCGGCTGCATGGCGCGCTGCCAATGCTGCGCACCGACCACATAGGTCGCATTGGGGAACAGCAGTTCCGGCTCACGCCCTTCGCTCCATGCCGCCAGCAGGCCACCGGCATGATCGAAATGCAGGTGGCTGAGCACGACGACATCAATGTCCTCGTGCTCGAAACCTGCTTCGCGCAACGAATCGATCAGTACGTGCTGGCTTTCCTGCACGCCATAGCGCTCACGCATGCGCGGATCGAAGAACGCCCCGATACCGGTTTCAAACAGCACGGTCTTGCCTTCCAGCGGGCTGGCAAGCAGCGCACGGCAGGCCAGCTCGATGCGATTGAGCTCGTCCGGTGCCGCCCATTTTTCCCACAACGCGCGCGGCGCGTTGCCGAACATCGCGCCGCCGTCGAGGCGCTGCGAGTTTCCACGAATAGACCAGAGTTTCATGTGTCGATTATCGGCGCCGGCTCGTTAAATAATCGCTAGAAAGGAAACAGAAAACCCCGCCGTCAAGGGCGGGGTTTCGGTAAACAGCCAGATTGGCGGCCAGCGGCCGGCACGACCGGATCAGCGTGCCGGCACGACCAGGGCGCTGCCCACCGGGTTGCGCGGGTCGCTGCCGCCAAACAGCTTGTTGGCCTTCCGGTCCCATTCCACGGTCTGCAGGTTGCCCCACACGTGGCTGGACCCGCGGCCCCCGGCGGCCACATTGCCCGGCAGGTCGATCTTGTGACCCATCGCCTGCAGCTGCTTCACCGTGGCCGCGTCGAATGCATCGTCCTCGGCTTCGATCAGGTCCGGCAACCACTGGTGGTGGTAGCGCGGCAGCGCGGCAACCTGCTGCGCGTCCAGGCCGGCGTCGTAGCCGAGGATGCCCAGCAGCACCATGGTGATGATGCGGCTGCCACCCGGGGTGCCCAGCACCACCACCTTGTCGGCGTTCTCCATGAAGGTCGGGGTCATCGAGCTGAGCATGCGCTTGCCCGCCTTCGGCGCATTGGCCTCGTAGCCCATCACGCCGAACGCGTTGGGCGTGCCCGGCTTCAGCGCGAAGTCGTCCATCTCGTTGTTCAGCAGCACGCCGGTGCCCTTCGGAATCAGCCCCGAGCCGTACAGCAGGTTGACGGTCTGGGTCGCGCCGACCCGGTTGCCGTCACGGTCGATGATCGAGAAGTGCGTGGTCTCGTCATCTTCCAGCGGCGTCGGGTTGCCCGACAGCAGGTCGCTGGGCGTGGCCTTCTCCGGATGGATGGTCGCCCGCAGGCCCTGTGCGTAGTCCTTGCTGGTCAGCACTTTCTGCGGGATCTGCACGAAGTCCGGATCGCCGAGGAAGAAGGTGCGGTCGCGGTAGGCACGGCGCATCGACTCCACCACCAGGTGGGTGCGGTGCGCCGGGTCCATCTTGTTGATGTCCCAGCCTTCCAGGATCTGCAGCATGCTGGCCAGCGCGATGCCACCGGACGACGGCGGCGGAGCGGTGGTGATCTTCCAGCCGTTGTAGTTGAACACGATCGGTTCGCGCTGCTTCACGCGATAGCCGGCCAGCTCTTCAGCGGTCCACTGGCCGCCGGCCTGCTTCACGCCGGCCAGCAACAGCTTTCCGGTCTGGCCCTTGTAGAAGCCATCGAAGCCACCTGCGGCCAAGCGCTCCAGCGTCTGTGCCAGCTCCGGCTGCTTGAACAGGTCACCGCTGGTGATCGGCTTGCCGTTGCGCAGGTAGACCTCACGGGTGCCGGGATAGCGCTCCATCACCTCACGGCGAGAGGCATAGCCCTTGGCCATGCGGTCGTAGACCGGGAAGCCTTCGCGCGCGATGCGGATCGCCGGCTGCAGCGATGCAGACAGCGGCAGCTTGCCGTGCCTGGCCGACAGCTCGACCAGCGCCGCAGGTAGGCCCGGAATACCGGCCGACCACGCACCGTTGACCGAGCGGTCACGGTCGAGGTTGCCCTGCTTGTCGAGGAAGGCCTGCGGCGTTGCCGCGGCCGGCGCGGTCTCGCGCGCGTCCAGCATCACGTCCTTGCCGGTGGCCGCGTCGTGCAGCAGGAAGAAGCCACCGCCACCCAGCCCGGAACTGATCGGCTCGACCACCGCCAGCGTGGACGATACCGCCACCGCGGCGTCGAAGGCGTTGCCGCCCTGCGCCAGGATGTCGATGCCGGCCTGGGTGGCCAGCGCGTGGCCGCTGGCAATGGCCGCGCCGTCGGGGCGCTCGGCACGGGCCGGGCTGTCGGCCCAGGCGATCGGGCTCAGCAGCAGGCCGAGCAGCAACAGGGGGCGGACGATCAGCGTCTTCATTCGGATGGGGGCTCCGCGTAGAGTTCGGGGTGATCGTGCTGCAGCTGGCGCAGCTTGGCCAGCAGCTGGTCTTCCGTTTCCACGATCTCCGGGTCCGGATCGATGCACTCGACCGGGCAGACGACCACGCACTGTGGCTCATCGAAATGACCCACGCATTCGGTGCAGCGCGCAGGGTCGATCACGTAGATGGTTTCACCCATCGCAATGGCCTGGTTCGGGCAGGCCGGCTCGCAGACGTCGCAGTTGACGCAGAGCTCGTTGATTTTCAGCGACACGGCGATACTCCTCGCCCGCGCCTTGGGACAAAGGACCGGCCAGCGCGGGCGCGCGGGCCGGTCAGGTCATCAGCGGCGCCCTTGCAGGACGCCGCCCGGGCCATGCCGGAGCATGGCCGCCATGGCTCGGTCTTACTTGGCTTCGACGAAAATGTACTCGGCACCGGTCGGCTGGATCGCAGCCTGAACGCGGGCGTTGTCGGCCGACTGGCCGATGAAGACGACGCGCACGCCCTTCATCGAATCCGGCGACACGTCCTTGAACACGGCCTGGATCATGTCAGCCATTTTGCCCGAGGCCGACGAACCGAAGGCCAGCATGTTGCCCGGCTGCACGCCACGGGCCACGGCCTGGGTCGCGCTCTCGGTCTGGCGCTCGTACTTGGCCTGGAAGTCCGGGTCCGATTCCGGGGAGAGGTAGTACAGGAACGGGCTGTTGGTGATGTTGCCCATGTTCTGGATGGCCACTTCCTGCAGGTACTTCTTCCAGCCCGCATCGTCGTCCTTGGCCGGGGCGACCAGGGCCTGCTTGGCCTCGTCGACCGGAGCGGCCTCTTCCTTCTTGCAGGCGGTGAAGGCCAGGGCCAACGAAGCGATCAGCATCGCGCGCATGGTGGTGTTCATGGGTTTCCTCCCGGAATGGTGCGTGGTGTTGTGCGTAATGGGGTGCGGGTACAGCAGGACTTACGACTGTGCCGCCTTCGCTTCGCGGACCTTGCGCAGGGCTTCGAGCACCGCGGCCGGCACGAAACCGGACACGTCGCCGCCCAGGCGCGCGATCTCGCGGACCAGCGAGGACGAAATGAAGCTGTGCTGCTCGGCCGGGGTCAGGAACAGGGTCTCGACCTCGGGGATCAGGTGGCGGTTCATGCTGGCCATCTGGAACTCGTACTCGAAGTCGGACACCGCGCGCAGGCCGCGCAGCAGCACCCCGCCCTGGACCGAACGGACGAAATGGGCCAGCAGGGTGTCGAAGCCGATGACCTCGACGTTGCCATGGTGGCCCAGTGCGCCACGTGCCAGCTGCACGCGCTGCTCCAGCGGTAGCGCCGGGCCCTTGGACGGGCTCTGCGCCACGCCCACCACGACCTTTTCAAACAGCGGCGCGGCCCGGCTGACCAGGTCGATATGACCGTTGGTGATCGGGTCGAACGTGCCGGGATAGACGGCAATGCGGCGGTTGGCCACGGTCATGGGCGGATGCAGATGTTCAGATGAGGTCAAAGTGTAGCAGTGGCGCGGCGGTAGAGGGCAAAGCGCACCTCGCGGGTGCCGCCCTCGCGGTGCAGCAGCCACTCCGGCGGCAGCACCGGCACGTGGCCGGCCGGCGATTCCAGGTACAGCCAGGCATCGGCGGCCAGGTGCCGCGGCAGCTGCGCCAGCACGTCCTGCCACAGGCCATCGGCGAACGGCGGGTCGATGAAGACCAGATCGGCCTGCTGCGCGGGCGCGCCCTGCAGCCAGCGCAGGGCATCGGCCTGCACCACGGTGATCTGATCGGCGGCCTGGAGCTTGGCAACGGCCGCGGTCAGGTTGCGTCCCAGCTGCGCGTCGCGCTCGACCAGGGTGGCGTGGGCAGCACCGCGCGAGACCGCCTCCAGGCCCAGCGCGCCACTGCCGGCGAACAGGTCCAGCACCCGCGCGCCGCCCAGTCTGGGCATCAACCAGTTGAAAAGGGTCTCGCGCACGCGGTCACTGCTGGGCCGCAGCCCCGGCAGGGTCGGCACCGGCAGGCGGGTATTGCGCCAGCGACCGCCGATGATGCGGACCTGGCCGTCATTGCCCCCACGGCCGCTCACAGGCGCCCCCGGCGGGGTTCATTCGAGAATTTCAGCATGAGCGGGATTGTAGTCGTCCGGGCGGCGCCCGGAACCCGCAGAGGCCGAAGCAACAGCCAGAGCAACGGCAAAAGCTGGTTTCCTGTGGGTAGGCGGGGTGGGCCAAGTTGTGGGGGACGCCGTAAACCCGTCCATGGGGGCTTGGCCGCGGCATCCATGCCGCGGACACCCCCACAACCTGCCCCACCCCGCCTTCGACAGTTTCCTGCGATCTGCCGGAAGGTCTCTTGGGATCAGATCCGTTTTCCTGCGGAAAACGGATCTGATCCCATTTGATGTATCGATATCTGACAGATGTGTCGACCAAGGTCGACACCTGCCAACAGCCGCGTGAACCTGTCAGAGGCGGGGCGGTGTGGGTTGGCAGGACCGTTGGCGCCATGGATGGCGCCATCGAGCCCCCATGGATGGGTTCACGGCGTGTCCTGCCAACCCACACCGCCCCGCCATCCCACGGATAGCCCGCTGCTGCTGTTGATGTTGCTGTTGCTTCGGCCTCTGCAGGTGCAGGGCTGCAAGCCCTGCCGACCAACCCCTTGATTTCGGGACAATCAGCCATACCCCTTGGCGAGGCCGCACGCGCTGGCGCGGCATTGCACATGGAGCCCTATCGATGACCGAGACCACCCAGACCGAAACCCTTGGCTTCCAGACCGAAGTCAAGCAGCTGCTGCAGCTGATGATCCACTCGCTGTACTCCAACAAGGAGATCTTCCTGCGCGAGCTGGTCTCCAACGCCGCTGACGCTGCCGACAAGCTGCGCTTCGAGGCCCTGACCCAGCCGGCCCTGCTTGAAGGTGACAGCGAGCTGCGCGTGCGCGTCAGCTTCGACCCCGCCGCCCACACCATCACCATCGAAGACAACGGCATCGGCATGAGCCGCGCCGAAGCCATTGCCCATCTCGGCACGATCGCCAAGTCCGGCACCGGCGATTTCCTCCGCCAGCTGTCCGGCGACCAGAAAAAGGATTCGCAGCTGATCGGCCAGTTCGGCGTCGGCTTCTACAGTGCCTTCATCGTTGCAGACCAAGTGGAAGTGACCTCGCGCCGCGCCGGCCTGGCTGCAGGCGAAGGCGTGCGCTGGACCTCGCGCGGCGAAGGCGATTTCGAAGTGGCCACCATCGACAAGGCCGAGCGCGGCACCCGCATCGTGCTGCACCTGAAGGACGGCGAGCACGATTTCGCCGATGGCTGGCGCCTGCGCGGCATCCTCAAGAAGTATTCGGACCATATCGGCCTGCCGATCCAGATGCCGAAGGAAGGTGGCGAAGAAGGCGCCGCGGTCGAATGGGAAACCGTCAATCGCGCCAGCGCGCTGTGGACCCGCCCGCGCACCGAGATCAGCGACGCCGAGTACACCGAGTTCTACAAGCACGTGGCACACGACCACAGCGATCCGCTGGCATGGAGCCACAACAAGGTCGAAGGCAAGCTGGAATACACCTCGCTGCTGTACGTGCCCGGCCGCGCGCCGTTCGACCTGTATCACCGCGATGCCCCCAAGGGCCTGAAGCTGTACGTGCAGCGCGTGTTCGTGATGGACCAGGCCGAGCAGTTCCTGCCGCTGTACCTGCGCTTCATCAAGGGCGTGGTCGATTCCAACGACCTGTCGCTGAACGTCTCGCGCGAGATCCTGCAGTCCGGCCCGGTCATCGATTCGATGAAGGCCGCGCTGACCAAGCGCTCGCTGGACATGCTGGAAAAGCTGGCCACAGACAAGCCGGAGCAGTACGCCACGTTCTGGAAGGAATTCGGCCAGGTGCTGAAGGAAGGCCCGGCCGAGGACTACAACAACCGCGAGAAGGTGGCCGGCCTGCTGCGCTTCGCCTCTACCCGTGGCGACGGCGATGCGCAGAGCGTGTCGCTGGCTGACTACCTCGGCCGCATGGCCGAAGGCCAGGACAAGATCTACTACCTGACCGGCGAGAGCTACAGCCAGGTGCGCAACAGCCCGCACCTGGAAGTGTTCCGCAAGAAGGGCGTGGAAGTGCTGCTGCTGACCGACCGCATCGACGAGTGGCTGATGGGCTACCTGACCGATTTCGACGGCAAGGGTTTCGTCGACATCGCCCGCGGCGACCTCGACCTGGGCGCGCTGGAAACCGAAGCGGACAAGCAGGAACAGGAAGCAGCGGCCAAGGACAAGCGGGGCCTGGTCGAGCGACTGAAGACGGTGCTGGGCGATGACGTGGCCGACGTGCGCGTCTCGCACCGCCTGACCGATTCACCGGCGGTGCTGGCCATCGGCGAACAGGACCTGGGCCTGCAGATGCGCCAGATCCTGGAAGCCAGCGGGCAGAAGGTGCCCGACAGCAAGCCGGTGCTGGAGATCAACCCGGGCCATCCGCTGATCGCCAAGCTGGATGCTGAAGCCGATGGCGCGCGTTTCGACGATCTGGGCCGGGTGCTGTTCGACCAGGCTGCATTGGCCGCCGGCGACAGCCTGAAGGATCCGGGCGCCTATGTGGCGCGCCTGAACAAGCTGCTGCTGGAGCTGTCGGCCTGATCGACAAGGTGGCCGCCGGGCATGGCCCGGCTTACCGGGCGATGCTCTGGTAGAAGCCAACCTTGGTTGGCGCCCAAAAAGCGTGCCAACCAAGGTTGGCACCTACCGGGGCGGGTGGTGAGTGCCAATCAGGATTGGCACCTACCAGGCGGGTCGAGCGTGTCAATCAAGGTTGACACCCACCAAGGCCGGGCGGCTCAGGCCTCGCGATCCAGCAGCGAGCCCAGCATCTGGTCCTGGCGTCGGATCACCGCGGCGTTGGAAGCGAAAGCCACCACCTCGGCTTTCGCTGCCAGCAGATCACCCAGTGGTGCACTGACATCGGCGCCGGTAGGGGTCACCGCAGCCTGCACCCCACCCTGCTCCACCGTACTACGCTGCAGCTGCAGGCGCTGGGCATCGGGAGTCGCCAGGTTGGCCACGTTGTGCGCAGCCACCTGCACGCCCTGCTGGGCCGCACGCATCCCGCCGAGGGCGATTCCCATCACGTTGTTCATGGCGGTCTCCGGACCGCCCTGCGCAGCCCTCCGGACCGGTTAACGGCCGGCCGGCCGCGACCTTGAGTCCACATCGGCCTGACAGGCCCGAGTGGTAGCATATCCCTCTGATTTCAGCGCCTTTTGCCAATGCTCAGTTTTTTCCGCCGCAAGAAGCCCCAGGATGCCCCCGCAACGGAGGCACCCAAGACCCAGCACTACTCGGCTGAAGAGCTGGCGGCGGCGTTTCCGTCGGCCGCGCCGGTCGAGGACAAGGAGCCGGCACCGGTAGCCGTACCGGCCGAGCCTGCACCGGTCGAGCCGCCCCCGGCAACCGCCGTTCCGGTCGCTGTCGAGCCCACCCCGGTGATTCCGGCCCCAGCCGCACCAGTTCCGGCAGCTCCTGCGCCCACGGCGCAGATTGACGTCGCCCCCATCGCGACCCCGGCCATCGAACCGGCACCCGCACCGCTGCCCGAGCCCACCCCGGCACCGGTCACCGACGACCTGCCTGCTGCCGCCTCGGTCGACGCTGCTCCGGCACCTGCCGGCAAGCCCGGCTGGCGCGAACGCCTGCGCAACAGCGTCATCGCGCGCAGCTTCGGTGGCCTGTTCTCGCGCAACCCAAAACTCGACGACGACCTGCTGGACGAGCTGGAAACCGCCCTGATCACCGCCGACGTCGGCGTGGGTGCCACCACCGACCTGGTCGAGGGCCTGCGCAAGCGCATGAAGTCGCGCGAGTTCGCAGATGCAAATGCGCTGCTGGCCGCGCTGCGTGCCGAGCTGATCGCGATCCTGCAGCCGGTGGCCAAGCCGCTGGTGATCGACCGCAACGCCAAGCCCTTCGTGGTGCTGACCGTCGGCGTCAACGGCGTTGGCAAGACCACCACCATCGGCAAGCTGGCCAAGCGTTTCAAGGATGAAGGCCACAGCCTGATGCTGGCCGCCGGCGACACCTTCCGCGCCGCCGCCGTCGCACAGCTGCAGGCCTGGGGCGAACGCAACGGCGTGGCCGTAGTCGCCCAAGGGCAGAACGCCGATGCCGCTTCGGTGGCATTCGATGCGCTGCAGGCCGGCAAGGCCCGCGGCACCTCGGTGCTGATCGCCGATACCGCCGGCCGCCTGCACACCCAGTCCGGCCTGATGAACGAGCTGGGCAAGATCCGCCGCGTGCTCGGCAAGATCGACGCCACTGCACCGCACGAAGTACTGATGGTGATCGACGGCACCACCGGCCAGAATGCGCTGTCGCAGCTGCGCCAGTTCAACGCTGCGGTGAACGTGACCGGCCTGGTGGTGACCAAGCTGGACGGCACTGCCAAGGGCGGCGTGGTGTTCGCGCTGGCCCGCGAGTTCGGCATTCCGATCCGTTTCGCCGGCATCGGCGAGCGCCCGGAAGACCTGCGCGTATTCGATCCGGAAGCCTTCGTTGACGCCCTGCTGCCCGAAGCGCTGGGTGCCTGATAGACCGTGCAGCCACGCTTGGCGTGGCTCTACTGCAGCCCGGTAGAGCCACCCCATCGGTGGCTGCCCACCTCCGGAATACCGATGCCCCGCCAGCCGCACGCCAGCGCCGGAACCACGCAGACCGACGACTTCGTCGCCCACCTGCTGCATTGGTTCGACGACCACGGCCGCCACGACCTGCCCTGGCAGCATCCGCGCAGCCCCTATCGGGTCTGGTTGTCGGAAATCATGCTGCAGCAGACCCAGGTGAGTACGGTCATCCCGTACTTCCAGCGGTTCCTGCAGCACTTCCCGACCCTGCCCGACCTCGCCGCCGCCAGCAATGACGCGGTGATGGCGCAGTGGGCCGGGCTCGGCTACTACGCCCGCGCACGCAACCTGCACGCGGCAGCCAAGCGCTGCGTGGAACTGCACGACGGCGACCTGCCACGTGACTTCGACGCACTGCATGCCCTGCCCGGCATCGGCCGCAGCACCGCCGGTGCGATCCTCAGCCAGGCCTGGAACGACCCGTTCGCGATCCTCGATGGCAACGTCAAGCGGGTGCTCAGCCGCTACCACGGCATCGACGGCTTCCCGGGCCTTCCGGCCATCGAGAAGCAGTTGTGGGCGATCGCCGAGGCGCACGTGGCGCAGGTGCCGGCCGGACGCATGGCCGATTACACCCAGGCGCAGATGGACCTGGGCGCGACCGTGTGCAGCCGCGCCAGACCCGCCTGCGTGATCTGCCCGCTGCAGGACGCGTGCGTGGCGCGCCGCGAAGGCCGCACCGCTGAACTACCCACGCCCAAGCCCAGCAAGACCCTGCCCGAGCGCGAAGCAGTGGCCCTGATGCTGCGCGACCCCCAGCAGCGCGTGCTGCTGCAGAAGCGGCCGGACACCGGCATCTGGGCGCAGCTGTGGACGCTGCCGCAGGCCGAGGCTGGCAGCGACCTGCAGGACTGGTTCGATGCGCATGTTGAAGGTTCGCTGGAAGACGCCGAGGAGCTGCCAGTGCTGCAGCACACCTTCAGTCACTACAGGCTGCACCTGCAGGTACTGTCGCGCCAGGTGAACGGCCTGCGCGTGGAAGAACCCACGTTGCGCTGGGTCGCCTACGATGAACTGCGCGCGCTGGGCCTGCCCGCGCCGATCCGCAAACTGCTCGACGGCGCGACGATCAAGACGCCAAAACGAACTTCCAAGAAACCCCGCAACCACGAGTGAGTGCCATGCCCCGAACCGTCTTCTGCCAGTACGAACAACGCGATGCCGAGGGCCTGGACTTCGTGCCCTACCCCGGCGAGCTGGGCCAGCGCATCTTCAACAACATCGGCAAGCAGGCCTGGGCTGCGTGGCTGGCGCACCAGACCATGCTGATCAACGAGAACCGCCTGTCGCCGCGTACGCCGGAACATCGCGCGTTCCTTGAAGGCGAACTGGTCAAGTTCCTGTTCGAGAAGGACGCGCAAAAGCCGGCCGGCTTCACTCCGGAAGCCTGACGCACAGGTAGTGCCGGGCGCTGGCCGGCAACCTGGCATCTGCGCGATGCCGGCCAGCGGCCGGCACGACCGCGCTATTTCGTGTTTTCCACGCGCTCCTGCACCTGCGCCTGGCGCAGCTCCTGCTCGGATGCGCGTAGTGCCTTCACATCGAGCTTGCGGATGCTGTCGATGAAGCACGGCAGGCGCGGGCCGCCGGTAGGGTCGCGCACCAGCACCTTGTCGAAACGCGCCGAAACACGATTCATCTGGCTGGTCAGGCCGATGGCGGTGGCATATGGCAGGTCCTGGCAGGGCCCCCTCAGCTCCAGCAGGTAGGCCTCGCTGGGACGCGTCCATACCGCAAGCGCGCTGTCACCCAGCTCGGTCCAGCCATTGAGGGTGCCGAAGAACTGCATGTCGTTCTGCGGCGCACCGGCATGGGCACGGTACAGGCCAAGCTTATCGGCGCTGCTGAGCCGGCCAGTGGTCGCACACGCGGCCAGCGCCAAGCAGAGTCCGGCCACCAGGAACGGGGTCTTCATGGCGATCTCCTCGGGGAACTGTCGCCATCATGCGCCCGGGCCGGCAACGGCGGCGCGACGACCGACAGCCCCATTCAGGCGCTGGTCGGCGGTCGACCAAGGCCGACCTCTACCAAAGCAGACCCAAGGCCCCGGATTCCGGAAGTCACCAACCTTGGTTGGCGCCTGCCCCGCAGGAGCAGCCGACCAGGGTCGGCTTCCACCAAAGCGGCCCCGGCGCCTCAGACGTCCGCGTGGGCCAGTGCGTGCAAGCGCCCTTCGCGCAGCTCCAGCACCCGGTCGAGGCGGCGCGCCAGGCTGCGGTCGTGGGTGACCAGCACCAGGCTGGTGTGGCGCGCACGATTCAGTTCCAGCATCAGCTCGAACACCGTGGCGGCCGTGCGGTCATCCAGGTTGCCGGTCGGCTCGTCACCCAGCACGCAGGCTGGGTGATTGACCAGTGCCCGCGCCACCGCAGCACGCTGCCGCTCACCACCAGACAGCTCGCCCGGCTTGTGATCCAGGCGGTGGCCGAGGCCGACCGCTTCCAGCAGCGTGGTGGCCCGGCTGCTCGCTTCTGCTACCGCAGTGCCAGCCAGCAGTACCGGCATCATCACGTTTTCCAGCGCGGTGAACTCCGGCAGCAGGTGATGGAACTGGTAGACGAAGCCCAGCGCCTGGTTGCGCAGCAGACCGCGCGCGGTATCCGACAGCGCCGACATGCGCTGCCCGGTCACGTAGACCTCGCCGGCGGTTGGAATGTCCAGGCCGCCCAGCAGGTGCAGCAGCGTGCTCTTGCCGGCGCCGGAGGCACCGATGATCGCCACCGTCTCGCCGGCGGTCACGGTCAGGTCCAGGCCATCGAACACCGGGGTCTGCATGCGCCCTTCGGCGTAGGTCTTGCCCAGTGCTTCGGCGCGGATCACTTCGTCGCCGCGGTTGAAGACCTTATTCATAACGCAGGGCCTCCGCCGGCTGGGTGCGCGCTGCCCGCCAGGCGGGATACAGGGTGGCCAGGAAGCTCATCAGCAGCGCGACCACGGTGATCGCCACCACGTCGCCGGTCTGCATGTCGGTCGGCAGGCCGGTGATGTAGTACACATCCTCCGGCAGCAGCTTGACGTTGAACACGCTCTCGATGGCACCGAGGATGCGTTCCAGGTTGAGGGTCAGGGTGATGCCGCCGATCAGGCCGGCCAGCGTGCCGAAGATGCCGATCAGCGAACCCTGCACCATGAACACCTGCATCACCCCGCCCGGAGTCAGGCCAAGGGTGCGCAGGATGGCGATGTCGGCCTGCTTGTCGGTGACCAGCATCACCTGCGACGACACCAGGTTGAAAGCGCCCATGGCGATGATCAGCGACAGCAGGATGCCCATCACTACCTTCTCCATGCGCAGCGAGTGGTAGAGGTTGGCGTTCTGCTGGGTCCAGTCACTTACCCGGTACGCGCCGCCGAGGCTCTGCGCCAGGTCCACGCCCACTTCCAGCGAGCGGTCCATGTCGTGCAGTTTCAGCCGCACGCCGGTAGCGCCATCGGAACGCAGCACGCGCTCCAGGTCCTGCATGTTGGCGAAGCCGACGCCGCGGTCGACCTCGTTGTAGCCGGCCTCGAAGATGCCGCTGACGGTGAAGCGTTTCATCCGCGGCACTGCGCCAGCAGGCGTGCCCTGCACTTCTGCAAAGGTCACCAGCACCTGGTCGCCAACGTCCACGCCCAGCCAGACCGCCAGCTCTTTGCCCAGCAGCACGTTGAAGCTGCCCGGCTTGAGGCTGTCATAGCTGCCCTTGGTGACCTTCTTGTCGATCACCGACACCTTCGGCTCCAGCGCCGGATCGATGCCCTGGATGATTGCGCCCTGCACGCGCGGGCCGCTGATCATCGACTGGATCTCGATGTACGGCGCGGCACCGGCCACGCGCGGGTCCTTGCGGGCAACGTCCACCACGCGCATCCAGTCCGGCATCGGCTCGCCGTCGCGGCTGATGGTGGTGTGCGCGGTCATCTGCAGCAGGCGGCTGCGGATTTCCTTCTGGAAACCGCTCATCACCGCCAGGGTGGTGATCAGCACCGTAACGCCGAGCGCGATGCCCAGGATCGATGCCATCGAGATGAAGGAGATGAAGCCGTTGCGGCGCTTGGCGCGCAGGTAGCGCAGGCCAATGGCCACGGGAATGGGTTTGAACATGCAGGCACGCCGGTCAATTCAGCTTATGGTGCCATCGACCGGGGCCTACGGGAAACGCCGCGTGCGGCCACGGCCAGTCGCAGTTCACGTCGCTGCCTGGAATCGAGCACATCGGGCCAGAACAGCAGGCGCCGGCGGCGCCGATCCTCACGCCAGAGCAACAACAGCCATGGCCCACGCACGACCAGTTGTGGTGCATCGACGTCCTGCCCGGCCACCTGCAGCAGCTCGGGCGGTACCGGCAGAAGCACCTGCACGCATGGCCTGCGCTGGCGCCAGGCCAGTTCGGCCAACCCGATGCCCCAGGCCAGCAACACCGCCGGCGTCAGCAGCCGGGGCGGCAGATCCGATGCGCGCAGCAGCCAGGGTGCGGCCAGCAGCACCGCCAGCTGGGCGGCGGCCTGCAGCCGCGAGGGGCGCCACTCAAGGCTTGAGGGCGAGGATCTTCTGCATGAGGGGGATCGCGTGCGCATGCGGGCAGGCCTCATAGCCCATGAACCAGCGCCACAACTTATCGTCCTCGCAGTCGAGCAGGAACAGGAAAACCTCGCGCTCCTCGGTCGGCGCAGTGCTCCATTCGTGGTCGAGATAACGGCCGAACAGCTGGTCCAGCTCACGCATGCCGCGGCGGCAGCGCCAGCGCAGCTTCTTCAGCAGAACGTCTTCTTCCATCGTGTTTCTCCAGATACAGCAAAGCCACGCATGGCGTGGCTCTACTGGGGTGGCACAGCCACGCATGGCGTGGCTCTACCGGGTACGGCCAGAGCCGATCAGGCGCGGCGTTCCATCATCAGTTTCTTGATCTCGGCGATCGCCAGCGCCGGGTTCAGGCCCTTCGGGCAGGTCCGGGCGCAGTTCATGATGGTGTGGCAGCGGTACAGCTTGAACGGATCTTCCAGATCGTCCAGGCGCGCACCGGTGTCCTCATCGCGCGAGTCGATGATCCAGCGGTAGGCCTGCAGCAGGATCGCCGGGCCCAGGTAACGCTCGCCGTTCCACCAGTAGCTCGGGCAGCTGGTCGAGCAGCAGGCGCACAGGATGCACTCGTACAGGCCGTCCAGCTTCTTGCGGTCTTCCGGCGACTGCAGGCGCTCACGGTCCGGCGGTGCCGGGGTCTGGGTGCGGATCCACGGCTTGATCGAGGCGTACTGCGCGTAGAAGTGGGTCAGGTCCGGAACCAGATCCTTCACCACGTTCATGTGCGGCAGCGGGTAGATCGGCACTTCCTTCTTGCCGCAGTCCGAGATGGCTCGGGTACAGGCCAGGGTGTTGGTGCCGTCGATGTTCATCGCGCACGAACCACAGATGCCTTCGCGGCACGAGCGGCGGAAGGTCAGGGTCGGGTCGATCTCGTTCTTGATCTTGATCAGGGCGTCCAGGACCATCGGGCCACAGGCGTCCAGATCGACTTCATAGGTATCGGTGCGCGGGTTGCTGTCGTCGTCCGGACTCCAGCGGTAGATCTTGAAGGTGCGCACGTTCTTGCCGCCGTTCTTGACGGGGAAGTGCTTGCCCTTCGTGATCTTGGAATTCTTGGGGAGTGAAAACTCGGCCATGGCTGCTCTCGTTGGCTCAGGCGGCCCGCGCCCTTGGGCGCGGATTGCATGGTAGGCGGGGTCGGATCAGTACACGCGCGGCTTCGGCGGCACCACGGACACGTCGTCGGTCAACGTGTACATGTGCACCGGACGGTAGTCGAAGCTGCACTTGCCCTTCTCGTCGACGCTGACCAGGGTGTGCTTCTGCCAGTTGACGTCGTCGCGGTCCGGATAGTCCTCGTGCGCATGCGCACCACGGCTTTCCTTGCGCTGTTCGGCCGAGTTGATCGTCGCCACCGCGTTGAGCAGCAGGTTGTTCAGCTCGTAGGTCTCGATCAGGTCCGAGTTCCAGACCAGCGAACGGTCGGAGACCTTCACGTCCTGGAACGAGTCGAAGATCTTGTCCATCTTCTCGCAGCCTTCCTTCAGCGTCTGGCTGGTGCGGAAGACGGCGGCGTCGGCCTGCATGGTGCGCTGCATGCGATCACGGATGACCGAGGTCGGGGTATCGCCGTTGGCGTGGCGCAGCTTGTCCAGCAGGCCCAGCGCCTTGTCGCAGGCATCGGCCGGCAGCGGCTTGTGCGCCGCGCCCGGCTTGATGGTCTCGGCGCAGCGGTTGGCCACCGCACGACCGAACACCACCAGGTCCAGCAGCGAGTTCGAGCCCAGTCGGTTGGCGCCGTGCACGGACACGCAGGCCGCTTCACCGATGGCGTACAGGCCCGGCACCACGGCATTGTCGTCGTCGCCGACCTTCTGCACCACTTCGCCGTGGTAGTTGGTCGGGATGCCGCCCATGTTGTAGTGCACGGTCGGGATGACCGGGATCGGCTGCTTGTGCACGTCGACGCCGGCAAAGATGCGGGCGCTTTCGGCGATGCCCGGCAGCTTGTCGTCGATCACGCCCGGGCCGAGGTGGGTCAGGTCGAGCAGGATGTGGTCCTTGTGCTCGCCGACGCCGCGGCCTTCGCGGATCTCGATGGTCATCGAACGGCTGACCACGTCGCGCGAGGCCAGGTCCTTGTAGTGCGGCGCGTAGCGCTCCATGAAGCGCTCGCCGCTGCTGTTGCGCAGGATGCCACCTTCACCGCGGACACCCTCGGTGATCAGGCAGCCGGCGCCGTAGATGCCGGTCGGGTGGAACTGCACGAACTCCATGTCCTGCATGGCGATGCCGGCACGCATGGCCAGGCCGCCACCGTCGCCGGTGCAGGTGTGCGCCGAGGTGGCGCTGAAGTAGGCACGGCCGTAGCCGCCGGTGGCCAGTACCACGCCCTGGGCGCGGAACAGGTGCAGGGTGCCGTCGGACATGTCCAGGGCCAGCACGCCGCGGCAGGCGCCTTCGTCGTCGAAGATCAGGTCGAGCGCGAAGTACTCGATCATGAAGCGCGCATCGTGCTTCAGCGACTGCTGGTACAGGGTGTGCAGCATCGCGTGGCCGGTACGGTCGGCCGCCGCGCAGGTACGCTGCGCCGCCGGGCCTTCGCCGTACTTGGTGGTCATGCCACCGAACGGACGCTGGTAGATCTTGCCTTCGGCGGTGCGCGAGAACGGCACGCCGTAGTGTTCGAGCTCGATGATGGCCGGGATGGCCTCACGGCACATGTATTCGATGGCGTCCTGGTCGCCCAGCCAGTCCGACCCCTTGATGGTGTCGAAGAAGTGGTAGCGCCAATCGTCTTCGCCCATGTTGGCGAGTGCGGCCGAGATACCGCCCTGGGCGGCAACGGTGTGCGAACGGGTCGGGAAGACCTTGGTCAGGCACACGGTCTGCAGGCCCTTGGCGGCCAGGCCGAACGTGGCGCGCAGGCCGGCGCCGCCGGCGCCGACCACGACCATGTCGTACTTGTGTTCGGTGATCTTGTAAGCGGACATCTAATCTGGATTCCTGTGTTGGTGCCTGGGCTCAGGCAACGCCGAGGGCGATGCGGCCCACCGCAAACACACTGACGATCATGCCGAGCACGGCGACGAACTTCACCGCGGTCTGCAGCACCAGGGCCAGCAGCGATTCGTGGATGTAGTCTTCCAGCACGACCTGCATGCCGAGCTGCGCGTGCCAGAACATGGCGATCAGCAGGCCGATCAGCGGCACTGCGTTCCACGGCTTGGCCACGGCGGCGGCGGCGGTCGCGTAGTCCGAGCCCAGCAGGCCCAGCACGAAGACCAGGAACCAGATACCCAGCACCACCAGCGCGGCGGCAGTCAGGCGCTGATGCACGAAGTGCTCGGTGCCGGTCTTGGCCGAGCCAAGGCCACGCACGTTCTTCAACGGGGTACGGAACTTGCTCACGCGGCACCTCCGAACATCACATAGGCCCACACCAGCAGGGTGATCACCAGGCTGCCGGTGACCGACAGCCAGCTGCTGCGGATGAAGGCGGGGATGCTGAAGCCGATGGCGAAGTCCTGCACCACATGGCGGATGCCATTGCACAGGTGATAGGCGAACGACCATGTCCACGCGAACAGGAACACGCGGCCATACCAGGCCCCGGCATGGCCGGTGAAGCAGTTCCAGGACTCGGGCCCCATCATCAGGGCCAGCAGGCCGGCAGCGATGATGAGGGCACCAACAGACAGAAAGACGCCAGTGGCTCGATGCAGGATCGAGGTGGCCATCTGAATCTGCCAGCGATACACCTGAAGGTGCGGGGAAAGTGGGCGTTGTCTGGTCGCCATTCGCTGGGCTCGTTGTCTCGGCTGGGCGGCACGCGGCCGCGTTGGCTCAATGCTGATCAGAAATCGATGCAGCGTCCGTTTTTCTCCCAATCGCCATACCGCACCGGATCAAGTCCGCCGCGGCCGCCGAATTCTTCTGCTTTTTCCTGCTCCACGGGCACGGGTGCCGCGGGGACCAGCGGGGCTTCAGATTCGTCGTCGGGAGTGGGGGTTGTTTGGCCTATCATGTTCGGTCTCGCAACGCACAAATTTTAGACCTCGTTCACGTGCCTGACAACCTGCCCCCTGCTTTCGTCGGATATCCGCGCCTGCCCGGCCACCAGCTGCTGAGCCTGCAGGGCCCGGATGCGGCTGTCTTTGCCCACGCCCAGTTCAGCAGCGATGTCACCGCCCTGCCCCTGCTGCACTGGCAGTGGAGTGCCTGGTTGAGCGCCAAGGGCCGCACCCTGGCGGTGTTCCAGCTGCTGCGGTTGGCCGACGACCACCTGATGCTGGTGCTGGCGGATGGCGATGCCGATGCGATTGCGTCGCAACTGCAGCGCTTCGTGTTCCGCCGCAAGGTGAAGGTGCTGGTACGCGACGATCTGGCGGCGGCCGGGGCGTTCACTGCGCCCGAGGCCGCCAGCGGCGCTGCGATTGCGCAGGCCGCAGGTGATGGCTGGGAACTGGACCTGGGCAGCGATGCCCTGCCGCGCACCCTGCGCACTGGCGCCGCCGATGCCTTTGCGGCCGGCAGCGAAACCGATGAGGCCGCTTTCGCCCTGGCCTGGCGCCAGGCCGACCTGCGCTACGGGCTGCCGCGGCTGGAAGAAGGCCAGCGCGAGGTGTGGACCCCGCAGCAGCTGGGCCTGGACCGTCTGAACGGCTACAGCGTGAAGAAGGGCTGCTATCCCGGCCAGGAAATCGTCGCCCGCACCCACTTCCTCGGCAAGGCCAAGCGCGCGGTGCAGCTGCTGCATACCGCGGCACCGGCGCAGGCCGGCGATGGCGTGCAGCAGGACGGCGCGGCGCTGGGCACGATCGCCTGCGTGGCCGGCGACCTGGCACTGGCGGTGCTGCCACTGGAGGCCGGTGATGCTGACCTGCAGGTGGGTGATGCCATCGCGCAGCGCGTGCCGTTGCTGGATGGGTTGGCGCGCTGAAGCAGGTTGGTGGGGATCTGCACTGGTGGGTGCGGACCGTCGGTCCGCACGCCTTCGGCGGAGGAATGGCAGTGCCGGCCGCTGGCCGGCAACCACGCATGATTGAGATAGCCGACCAGCGGCCGGCCCTACCCCTTACAGGCGCTCGCCGGTTTCCGCGCTGAAGAAATGCAGGCCCTGCGGGTGGATCGCCACGCGGATCTGCTCGCCCACCGCCGGCAGCGCCTGCGGCGCCACGCGCATGGTCAGCGCGTGCTGGCCACTGCTCAGGTTCACGAAGATCTCGTTGCCGACCGGCTCGATGCCTTCGATGCGCGCGGTGAACGCATGCGCATCATCGGCGCTGGCCGGCTGCAGGTGCTCCGGACGCACGCCCACCGCAATCGGCTTCTGCAGCCACGCCGGATCGATCGTGGCCTGGCCCAGCGGTGCACGCCAGTCGCCGTCGACCACGGTCACGCCGCCGGCATCGCCCTGCAGCGTGCCGCGCAGAACGTTCATCGCCGGGCTGCCGAGGAAGCCGGCCACGAACAGATTGGCCGGACGGTCGTACAGCGCCATCGGCGTATCGATCTGCTGGATGATGCCGTCCTTCAGCACCACGATGCGCTGGCCCAGGGTCATCGCCTCGACCTGATCGTGCGTCACATAGATCATGGTCGTGCCCAGCTTGCGGTGCAGCTGCGCGATTTCGGTACGCACGCTGTGGCGCAGCTTGGCATCCAGATTGGACAGCGGCTCGTCAAGCAGGAACACCGCCGGCTCGCGCACCAGCGCCCGGCCCAGCGCAACACGCTGGCGCTGGCCGCCGGACATCGCCTTGGGCAGCTTGTCCATCATCTCGGTCAGGCCCAGCGTCTGCGCCGCCTCGGCGATGCGCTTGTCGATGGTGGCCTTGTCATGGCCGCGCAGCTTCAGGCCGAAGGCCAGGTTCTCGGCCACGGTCATGTGCGGGTACAGCGCGTAGCTCTGGAACACCATCGCGATGTCGCGATCCTTCGGCGCCACATCGTTGACCACGCGATCACCGATGGTCAGCGTGCCGCCGCTGATCTCTTCCAGGCCAGCCACCATCCGCAGCAGGGTCGACTTGCCACAGCCGGAGGGACCGACCAGCACCATCAGCTCGCCATCGGCGACCTCGAAGGTGGCGTCCTTCACCGCGACCTGGCCGTTGTCATAGACCTTGCGCACACCCTGCAACTGCACTTTTGCCATATCACCTATCCGGTCCGCCCGAAGCCGGGCTGTCTTTTGGGACTGCCTCGGCCCTCCCGATGGCAGTGATGATTGCGCGCTTGCCGCATGACGGCGAGCACTGCAATCGAATACAGTTGCCCATTCTGCCATGTAAACGTTTTCACGTGGCACTATCCGATGATCGGTGCGCACCGATCTGCGTCGGCGGTTGAACGAAGGTTCCGCCGGGGTAGTGGTTTCGAATGGAACGGTCTTCCGGTGCCCCGGAGAACGCCCCCAACGAACCTCGGACAGGCAGTTGCGCGGATGTCCCCCGAACCCAGCCATGAAGCGATTGACAACGATGTCACCCGGATCTGAAACTCGAGCGATGCACGACACCCTCTTCCTGTTCGGTGCCACAGGTGATCTGGCCCAGCGCTACCTGTTCCCTTCGCTGCTTCGCCTGCTTGGCGACGGCCTGCTGCCGGAGGACTTCCGCATCCGCGCACTGGCGTTGTCCGGGCATGACACCGAAGCCTTCCATGACATCCTGCGCCCGCGCCTGCAGCAGGCCATGCCGATGGCCTCGCAGGACGACATCAACGGCCTGCTGCGCCGCATCGACTACCGTTCGGTCGACCTGCGCGACGTCGACTCGGTCGCCGCCGCCGTCTCCGATCTGGTGCATCGCAAGTGCGTCAGCTACCTGGCCATTCCGCCGGGCCTGTACATCTCCACCTGCGAAGGCCTGGCCAAGGGTGGCGCCCTCGCCGCGCCGGCACGCCTGATGCTGGAGAAGCCGATCGGCAGCGACAGCGAGAGCGCCGAGGAAATCATCAGCACCATCGGCCAGTGGATCGACGAGGACCGCGTGTTCCGCCTCGACCACTACCTCGGCAAGGCCGCGGTGCAGAACCTGATCGCGCTGCGCTTCGGTAACACGCTGCTGGAAGCGGTATGGAACCGCAACTACATCGAATCAGTGCACATCCTGGTGGCCGAGAGCGAGGGCGTGGATGGCCGCGACGCCTACTACGCCCGCTCCGGCGCGCTGCGCGACATGGTGCAGAGCCACATCCTGCAGCTGCTGTGCATGGTGGCGATGGAGCCGCCGGCCTCGCTGGAAGCCGATCGCATCCGCGACGAGAAGGTCAAGGTGCTGCGCGCGCTGCGTCCGCTCGATGCCAGGCACGCCGCGCGTGACAGCATCCGCGGCCGCTACACCGCCGGCACCATCAACGGCCAGCCGGCGCAGGCCTACCAGCCGCCGGAAGGCAGCGACGTGGAAACCTTCGCCGGCGTCACCGCGCACATCGACAACTGGCGCTGGAGCGGCGTGCCGTTCCACTTGGTCACCGGCAAGCGCCTGCCCGAGCGCACCACCCGCGTGGTGGTCACGCTGAAGCCGGTCACCCACTGGCTGTTCGAGCGCCCGCAGCGCGCCCAGGCCGCACCGAACCGCCTGGTGTTCCAGCTGCAGCCGCAGGAGAACATCGAACTGGGCCTGATGAGCAGCCTGGCCGGCCCGGAATGGGGTGCGCTGGAACTGCATCCGCTGGAACTGGAACTGTCGGTGCCGACCGGCCTGCATCGCCGCATCGCGTACGAACGCCTGTTCCTGGATGCGTTCAACGGCAACCACACCTTGTTCGTGCGTGACGACGAAGTGCGCGCCGCCTGGGCGTGGATCGACAGCGTGGCCGACGCCTGGAAGGAGGCCAAGCTGCCGCTGGAACCCTATCCCGCCGGCCAATGGGGCCCGAGCAACGCAACGGAGTTCCTGCCGCAGGGCGTGGACGCACCGGACAGCGAGGCGTCGGCATGAGTGCCAACTCGCAGCCGGTGCTGGTCGCCGACATCGGTGGCACCAACGCCCGCTTCGCCCTGGCCGACACCTCGCTGGACGCGCCATTGCTGAAGGAGAGCATCCGCGAGTACGCAGTGGCGGAGTTCCCGTCGCTTGGCGATGCCGCCCGCCATCACCTTGAGCAGATCGGCGCTGCCGCCAGCCGCGGCGTGTTCGCGGTGGCCGGTCGCGTAGACGGTGACGAGGCACGCATCACCAATCATCCGTGGGTGATCTCGCGCAGCCGCACCGCGGCGATGCTCGGTTTCGACGAGCTGCACCTGATCAACGACTTCGCCGCACAGGCAATGGCGATCTCGCTACTGCAGCCCGAGGACGTGGTCCAGGTCGGTGGCGCCGCCTGGGTCCCGGGCAAGCCGGGCCAGCCACGCAACTATGCGGTGATCGGGCCCGGTACCGGGCTCGGCGTAGGTGGCCTGATCCTGCGCCACGGCCGCTGCTACCCGCTGGAAACCGAAGGCGGCCATGTCAGCTTCCCGCCGGGAACGCCGGAGGAGATCCGCATCCTGGAGATCCTGTCCGAGCAGTTCGGCCGCGTCTCCAATGAGCGCCTGATCTGCGGCCCCGGCCTGGTCAACATCCATCGCGCGGTGTGCGAGATGGCCGGTATCGACCCGGGCCAACTGCAGCCGGTGGACGTGACCGCCCGCGCCCTGCATGGCGATCCGCAGGCAATGCGCACCGTCGATGTGTTCTGCGCCGTGTTCGGCGCCATTGCCGGCGACCTGGTACTGACCCAAGGCGCCTGGGACGGCGTGTTCCTCACCGGTGGACTGACCCCGAAGATGCTCGATTCGCTGCAGCACTCCGGGTTCCGCCAGCGCTTCGAACACAAGGGGCGGTTCTCTTCGATCATGGCGCGGGTGCCGTCGCTGGCCGTGATGCATCCCCATGCCGGACTGCTGGGCGCCGCCGCCTATGCCGCCGATGCCGAACGTGACGCACCTGGAGTTGCCGCATGAGCCCCACCTTCCACGACGACCGCGTCGAGTTCATCCACCATGGCGATGCCGACGGCTGGATCGAAGCGGTAGCCGCCGAGATGGCGCAGACCCTCAACCACGACATCAATGAAGTGGGCCGCGCCCGCATCCTGTTGTCCGGCGGCACCACGCCAGCACCGGTCTACCAGGCGCTGGCCGAACTGGACGTGCACTGGGACCGGGTTGAAGTGAGCCTGGCCGACGAGCGCTGGCTGTCGCCGCAGGATCGCGACAGCAACGCATGGCTGGTGCGCGAGCACCTGCTCAAGCGCGCCGAGGGTGCGCATTTCGATCCGCTGGTGCGCATTGGCAAACCCCTGCCCGAATGCGTGTACACCGCCAACCTGCAGGCCCAGCACAGCCAGCCGCCGAGCCTGGTGGCACTGGGCATGGGCAACGACGGCCACACCGCCTCGCTGTTCCCCGGCTCGAAGGACCTGGCCCGCGCACTGGAAAGCACCCTGCCCTACGCCGCGCTGGATGCCACCGGCTGCCCGGGCGCGAACCAGTGGCCGCTGCGCATCACGCTGACCCCGCATGGGCTGCGCCAGTGCCGCCAGCGCCTGCTGCTGCTGCGCGGCAAGCAGAAGCTGCAGGTGCTGCGCCAGGCGTTGGACAGCAACGACGCCCAGCAGTACCCGATCCTCAACGCGATCAACCTGGAAGGCGCGCGGCTGCGCGTCCACTGGGCTGATTGATGTCGGCGGCGGCGCCCTGCCGCCGCTTGCCTCTCGCCACCTTGAACGCCGGTAGCCAATGAGCCTCCATCCGCAACTGCAAGCCATCACTGAGCGTGTCATCCGCCGCAGCGCCGCCTCGCGTGCCGCCTACCTGGCCGCGATCGACGCCTCCCTGCGCGAAGGCCCGTTCCGCAGCCGCCTGAGCTGCGGCAACCTCGCCCACGGATTCGCCGCCTGTGGCGGCACCGACAAGAGCCGCCTGCGCGGCGGCGTGACGCCGAACCTGGGCATCATCACCGCCTACAACGACATGCTCTCGGCGCACCAGCCGTTCGAGACCTATCCCGAGCAGATCCGCGAGATCGCCCGCGAGCTCGGTGCTACGGCACAGGTAGCCGGCGGCGTGCCGGCGATGTGCGACGGCGTCACCCAGGGCCGTGGTGGCATGGAACTGTCGCTGTTCTCGCGCGATGTCATTGCCCAGGCCACGGCGATCGGCCTCAGCCATGACATGTTCGATACCACCGTCTACCTCGGCGTGTGCGACAAGATCGTGCCCGGCCTGCTGATCGGTGCGCTGGCCTTCGGCCACCTGCCGGCGGTGTTCGTGCCGGCCGGCCCGATGACCCCGGGCATCCCCAACAAGCAGAAGGCGGAAGTGCGCGAGCGCTATGCCGCCGGCGAAGCCACCCGCGAAGAGCTGCTGGAAGCCGAGTCCGCCTCGTACCACGGCGCCGGCACCTGCACCTTCTACGGCACCGCCAATTCCAACCAGGTGCTGCTGGAAGCGATGGGCGTGCAGTTGCCGGGCGCGTCGTTCGTCAATCCGGGCACGCCGCTGCGCGACGCGCTGACCCGCGAGGCGACCGAGCGTGCACTGGACATCACCGCACTGGGCGACGACTTCCGTCCGCTGGGCCGGATCATCGACGAGCGCGCGATCATCAACGCGGTCATCGCGCTGATGGCCACCGGCGGTTCGACCAACCACACCATCCACTGGATCGCAGTGGCGCGTGCCGCCGGTATCGTGCTGACCTGGGACGATTTCGACGAACTGTCGCAGCTGATTCCGCTGCTGGCCCGCGTCTATCCGAACGGCGAGGCCGACGTGAACCGCTTCGCGGCCGCTGGCGGCCCGGCGTTCGTGTTCGGCGAGCTGATCAAGGCGGGCCTGATGCATGGCGATCTGGTCAGCGTGGCGCGCGGCGGCATGGCCGACTACGCACGCGAACCGCAGCTGCGCGATGGCCAGCTGGTCTATCTGCCGGGCCTGGAACGCAGCGCCGATGACGAGGTGGTGCGTGGCGTCGACAATCCGTTCGAGCACCAGGGCGGCCTGCGCCTGCTGCGCGGCAACCTCGGCAAGTCGCTGATCAAGCTGTCGGCGGTGAAGCCGCAGTACCGTACGATCGAAGCGCCGGCCGTGGTGGTCGATGCACCGCAGGTGCTGAACAAGCTGCACGCCGGTGGCCTGCTGCCGCAGGACTTCGTGGCGGTGGTGCGTTACCAGGGCCCGCGTGCCAACGGCATGCCCGAACTGCATTCGCTGGCGCCGCTGCTGGGCCTGCTGCAGAACCAGGGCCGGCGCGTGGCGCTGGTCACCGACGGTCGCCTGTCCGGCGCCTCGGGCAAGATTCCGGCGGCGATCCACGTGACGCCGGAAGCGGCACGCGGCGGTCCGCTGGCCAAGGTCCGCGAGGGCGACATGATCCGCCTGGATGGCGAGGCTGGCACGCTGGAAGTGCTGGTGGACGCGGCCGAATGGGCGGCACGTCCGCTGGCGCCGAACACAGCACCGGCTGCGCATGACCTGGGCCGCAACCTGTTCGCGATCAACCGTCGCGTGGTGGGTCCGGCTGATCAGGGCGCGATTTCGATTTCGTGTGGGCCGGCGGCGGCTGATGGTGGGCCGTGGGAGTACGACGCGGAATATGAGCTGGGGCACGATGCCGCGGCGGCGGCGGCGCCGCATGAGGCAAAAGACGCCTGAAGCGAAAAGCCGCGGCAGGCTTCCCGGCCTGGGCAGTAGAGCGCCCTGGCCGGGACATGCCATAAACCCATCCATGGGGGCTCGGTCGCGGCATCCATGCCGCTCACGGTCCCGGCCAGGGCGCTCTACTGCCCTTGGACAATTCCCGGCGCGTCATTTGCGCTGCGGCCACTGAATCAAGAAGAGCAAAAGGCAAGGGCAAAAGCATGGGTATCGAACAACATCAGGTGAAGGCGGCGGAGCTGTTGCGTGCGGCGGGCATCCTGCCGGTGGTGACGATTCATACGCTGGACCAGGCGCGGGCGGTCAGTGCGGCGCTGCTGGAAGGTGGCTTGCCGGCGATCGAGCTGACGCTGCGTACGCCAGTGGCGATGGAAGCATTGGCGATGCTCAAGCGCGAGCTGCCGGACGTGGTGGTGGGTGCCGGTACGGTACTGACCGTGGAGCAGATGCAGCAGTCGATCGATGCGGGTGCGGACTTCCTGGTGACCCCGGGTACGCCGCCGGCACTGGCTGATGCACTGGCCGCCGCACCGCTGCCGGTGGTGCCGGGTGCGGCCACCCCGACCGAGCTGCTGTCGCTCTACGCCCGCGGCTTCCGCGTGTGCAAGCTGTTCCCGGCCACGGCTGTGGGTGGCCTGGCAATGATCAAGGGACTGGCCGGCCCGGTGGCGGACCTGAAGCTGTGCCCGACCGGCGGCATCACCGAGAACACCGCCGCCGAATACCTCGAGCAGAAGAACGTGGTCTGCATCGGTGGTTCGTGGATGGTGCCGGGCAACTGGATCGCCAACGGCGAATGGGACAAGGTGCGCGCCAGCGCCGCAGACGCCGCCAAGATCATTCAGCGCGTACGCGGCCACTGAGCCCGACAAAGGTGCAGAGCCGAGCCCACGCTCGGCTCCGGCATCATCAGGGGTCAGAGCCCTTTCCCACCGGGAAAGGGATCCGGACCCGGGCGACGAGTGCGCAAAGCACGCGACCCGCTCCTGCTCTTCCTTCTTCAATTCCGCGGTGGACGCGCACGGAACCTGTCCGTGGCCCTGCGGAGGGATTGCGCAGGGGTGTAAGCGCCATGGATGGCGCGCCCGAGCCTCCAGGGATGGATTCACGGCGTCCCCTGCGCAATCCCTCCGCAGGGCCAACCCCACGAATCCTGCCGCACACTGCGAGGGGCTCAGCCGTTGGCCGAACCCCTTACAGCGGCCGTGCCGGATCCACCAGCCCGTACTGGCTGGCCATCCGCGCCAGCGCGATGTTGTCGTGGATCCCCATCTTCTCGAACAACCGCGCCTTGTGCGTGTTCACCGTCTTCGCACTCAGGCTCAGGCGCCGCGCGATGTCTTCCTGGCGCAGGCCCTGGGTCAGCAACAGCGCCACCTCAAGCTCGCGCGGCGACAGGTTGTCGAACGGCGAACCATTGCCTTCCACTGTCGACAGCGCCAGATTCTGCGCGATGCAGGTGCCCAGGTAGCGACGACCGGCCGCCACATCACGCACCGCACGCAGCAGTTCCTGCGCATCGCAGCCCTTGCCGATGTAACCGGCCGCACCGGCTTCGAGCAGGCGCTTGGGCAGCGGGCCGTCTTCCAGTACCGACACGATCACCACGCGGGTATTGCGGTGGCTGCGGACGATGCGCTCGGTCACTTCCATGCCGCTCACGCCCGGCAGGTGCAGGTCGCACAGCACCACATCCGGCAGCAGAAGGCGGACTTCACGCAGCGCGTCTTCGCCGGTCTCGGCTTCGCCCACCACCTCGATGTCGGTTTCCCCCGACAGAATCATCTTCATACCGGTGCGGACCAGCGCGTGGTCATCCACCAGGTAGACTCGAATCGTCATTCATGTACCTCTTCGAATGCGGCCATTGCAGGTCAAGCTAGGCAGGGTGCCGATACCCTGCAAGCGCGTCCGGAATGCGGCATCGGCGATCTGCCTTGCGCATCACAGTACCGCGCGTTGTGCTTGCCCCCTGTCTTGCAGAACCTGCTGCAACGAAACAACTGATCTATCACGTAGACGTCCCTCAAGGGCCATCCACGTCAAACCCCCTGTGTTGGTGCTTCGCTGGCCTTCGCTGGCGGCGGGCCGTGACGTCGCCAAGGGTGCCGGCGACTGAACATGACCAGATAGCACCCTACCACCCAAACCAGCGCGGCACACCATCCGGCCAGGATGTCGGAGGGGTAATGCACCCCCAGATAGACCCGCGACACGCTTACCAGCAGGCTGAACGCGGGTGCCAGCATCAGTACCGGCCAGCGCCAACGGGTGTTCCAGGCGAGCAGTACCAAGGTCACGGCAAGGGTCATCGAACCCATCGCATGCCCGCTGGGGAAGCTGAACGTCGATTCCGGCGCGATCGATTCCCACAGGCTGGGGCGCTGCCGCTGGAAGAACTGCTTGCTGCCCATGTTCAGCAGCGCCGACCCTACGAAGCTGACCGCGACGAAGGTCGCCTCGCGCCAGCGCCGGTAGCCCAGCAGCACGCCGATGATCAGCACGTCGGCCGGGATCAGGAACCACTCGTAGCCCAGTTTCGAGATGAGCACGAAGAAGCGGTCCAGCCACGGCGAATGCAGGCCATGCATCTGCCACAGCAGGGGCGCGTCGAAATGGAACGATTCAAACTCGTGCACTTCATCCGCCAGGGCAACAAAGCCTGCCAACGGCAGCAGCACGCCACCGAACAACAGGACCAGGCGCCAGGCGTTGCGCGCCATCCAGTGGCGGAAGCCGGAGGCGGACTCCGGTGCGGCGAGGATCGCAGGCTTATCCGGCGCTTCGGACATACGTGTGTTCGACGTAATCGTCGATCAGGGCGACGAACTCCTGGGCGATGTTGTCGCCACGCAGGGTCACCTTCTTCTCACCATCGACGAACACCGGCGCCGCAGGCGTCTCACCCGTGCCCGGCAGCGAGATGCCGATGTTGGCGTGACGCGATTCGCCCGGCCCGTTGACGATGCAGCCCATCACCGCCAGGGTCATGTTCTCCGCCCCCGGGTGGTGGATCTTCCACAGCGGCATCTTCTCGCGCACGTGGTTCTGCACCACCTTGGCCAGCTCCTGGAAGAACTCGGAGGTGGTACGGCCGCAGCCCGGACAGGCCGTGACCAGTGGCGTGAAGGCACGCTGGCCGGTGGTCTGCAGCAGTTCCTGGGCGACGATCACTTCCTGCGTGCGCGACTGGCCAGGCTCCGGGGTCAGCGAGATCCGGATGGTGTCACCGATGCCTTCCTGCAGCAGCACGCCCAGCGCCGCGGACGATGCCACGATGCCCTTGCTGCCGATACCGGCCTCGGTCAGGCCCAGGTGCAGGGCGAAGTCGGAGCGCTGCGCCAGGTCGCGGTACACCGCGATCAGCTCCTGCACGCCACTGACCTTGGCCGACAGCACGATGCGATCGCGCGGCAGGCCCAGCTCCACCGCCTGCTCGGCCGAATCCAGCGCCGAGCGGATCAGCGCCTCGCGCAGCACGCGGCCGGCGTCCCAGGGCTGTTCGCGCAGGTTGTTCTCGTCCATCAGCTTCGCCGCCAGGGCCTGGTCCAGCGAGCCCCAGTTGGCGCCGATGCGCACCGGCTTGTTGTAACGGATGGCGAATTCGATCAGCTGGGCGAACTGCAGATCCTTCTTCTTGCCGAAGCCGACGTTGCCCGGGTTGATGCGGTACTTGGCCAGTGCTTCGGCACATGCCGGTTCGGCGGTCAGCAGCTGGTGGCCGTTGTAGTGGAAATCGCCGATCAGCGGCACGTCGATGCCCATCATCGCCAGCTTGTCGACAATGCGCGGGATCGCCGCAGCGGCTTCCACGGTATTGACGGTCAGCCGCACCATCTCCGAACCGGCACGCCACAACTCGGCCACCTGCTTCACGCTGGAGGCGACGTCGGAGGTGTCGGTGTTGGTCATCGACTGCACCACCACCGGCTTGCCTCCGCCCACGGTGACCCCGCCGATCTGGACGGCATGGGTCTGGCGGCGCGGCCAGGCAGTGGCATCGGAGGGCGGAGTCGGGCGGGTGACGGCGTCGTGCATGGGCGCATTCTACCGCCCGGCCCTGCATTCGGGGTGACTCGCATTCAGCCGGCGGCACGGCTGCGGCCGATTGTCGCAGGCACGGTCACGCGCGAACGCATACGATGAGCGTGAATGACCGGTCCCGACGCCCCGTTTCTCCGAACCCTGTGCAGCCTGCGCTGGCTTGCAGTAGGCGGCCAGGCCGCCACCATCCTGGTCGCCACCTGGGTGCTGGGGCTGCCGTTGCCGCAGCTGCCGCTGTGGGCCGGCGTGGCGGTGCTGGCCCTGTTCAACATCTATACCCAGCTGCGCCCGGAAGCGGCCGACACCGCACCGCTGACTGCATTCGGCCACATCCTGGTAGACGTGATCATCCTGACCTGGATGGTCGGCTGGAGCGGTGGCATGGCCAATCCGTTCAGCTCGCTGTTCCTGATCCTGATCGCACTGGCCGCGTTCGCCCTGCCCCTGCGCTGGGCGCTGGCGGTCGCGCTGGCCTGCCTGCTCGGCTACGCCGCCAGCGGCATCTTCGGCCAGTCGCTGCCGGACGGCTATTTCCGCGCGCAGGACCTCAACCGCTGGGGCGTGGTCGCCAATTTCCTGATTTCCGCGGCGGTCGTACTGGCCTTCTCCACCCGCCTGGCGCTGGCGCTGCGCCAGCGCGAACTGGAACTCTCGGCCCTGCGCGAACGCTTCGCCCGCAACGAGGGCATCGTCGCCCTGGCCACCCATGCCGCCTCGGTGGCGCATGAACTGAACACGCCGCTGGCAACCATGACCCTGCTCGCCGACGACGTAGCCGAACGCAGTGAAGAGCCGGAAGTGCGCGAGGACATGGAAACCCTGCGCGAGCTGCTGGTGCAGTGCCGTGAGCGCGTGCTGGCGCTGGCCGCACCGGCCTCGGCCGATGCGCCCGGACGCAGCCATTCCAGCGCGCAGCAGGTGCTGGAGCAATGGCGCCTGGTGCGACCGACCATCGACCTGCACCGCAACGATGATGCGCCGCTGCGGCTGCCGCTCGACCCGGGCGTGGGCCACCTGCTGATGGTCCTGCTCAACAATGCCGCCGATGCCGGCGAACAGGCCGGCCGGCCGCGCGTGGACCTGGACCTGCGCATCGAAGGCGACGATCTGATCGGCGAAGTACGCGACTACGGCCACGGCTTCAACGCGCGCGCCGCGGTGCTGCCGGGCAAGCTGTTCGGTAGCAGCAAGAGTGAAGGCATGGGAGTCGGCCTGGCCCTGTCCCATGCCACGATCGAACGCCTCGACGGCGAGATGTGGATGCGCCCGGCCCAAGGGGCCGGCAGCCGCGTCGGCTTCCGCCTGCCGCTGGCCCCACGCGAGGAAACCCCATGAGCGCCTCAACCCTCGGCCTGCTGGTCGACGACGACGAACTGTACCTGCGCACCCTGCAGCGCAGCCTGGCCCGCAAGGGGCTTGAAACGCAGACCGCGCAGGATGCCGCCAGCGCGCTGGCACTGGCGCGCCAGCACCCACCCGCGTTCGCCCTGATCGACCTGAAGCTGGGCAGCGATTCCGGCCTGGCGCTGATCCAGCCGCTGCGTGCGCTGCGCGCGGACATGCGCATCCTGCTGGTGACCGGCTACGCCAGCATCGCCACTGCGGTGGAAGCGATCAAGCTCGGTGCGGACGATTACCTGCCCAAGCCAGCCACGGTACCGATGATCCTTCGCGCTTTGGGCGAGGAGGATGACGGCCCGGCCGACGATGGCGAAATGGAAGTGCCCGACGCGATGACACCGATCAGCCGCCTGCAGTGGGAACACATCCAGCAGGCGATGCACGAGACCGGCGGCAATGTGTCGGCAGCCGCGCGCCTGCTCGGCATGCACCGGCGCTCGCTGCAGCGCAAGCTGGCCAAGCGGCCCAGCCCGGAACGCGACCCGAGCCGCTGAGGCACCACGCCCTTCATGGTAGTGCCGGCCGCTGGCCGGCAACCAGGTGATGCTTCAATCGTTCATGAGGTCGCCGGCCAGCGGCCAGCACTACCAGAGCCTCAGCGCTTCAGCTGCGCAAGGATCTCGCGGGTCATCGGGTCGGCAACGGCCACATCCTCGCCCTGCAGCGCCGGCAGCAGGCCGCTGGCCAGCTGCTTGCCCAGTTCGACACCGAACTGGTCGAAGGCGTTGATGTTCCAGATCACCGACTGCACGTACACGGCGTGTTCGTACATGGCGATCAGCGCACCCAGCGCCTGCGGGGTCAGCGCGTCGAGCAGGATCAGCGTGCTCGGGCGGCCGCCCGGGTAATCACGGTGCGGGTCGTCGCTGCCCTGGCCATTGGCCAGTGCTTCGGTCTGCGCCAGCAGGTTGGCCAGCAGGGCCTGATGATTGATCGTGTAGGGATCGTCGTTGTGCACGCAGCCGATGAAATCTGCCGGAACGATGCTGGTGCCCTGGTGCAGTGCCTGGAAGAAGCTGTGCTGCACATCGGTGCCCGCGCCTCCCCACCACACCGGCACGGTATCGGTGGTGACCGGCTGGCCGTCACGCTGCACACGCTTGCCCAGGCTTTCCATCACCAGCTGCTGCAGGTAGGCCGGCAACAGCGCCAGGCGCTGGTCGTAGGTCATCACCGCATGCGTGGCATGGCCCAGCAGGTTGCGGTTCCAGATGTCGGTCAGGCCGTGCAGCACCGGCAGGTTGCGCTCCAGCGGTGCATCCAGCGCATGCGCATCCATCTGCGCAGCACCTTCCAGCAGCTGTTCAAAGCGCTCGAAGCCGATCGCCAGCGCGATCGGGAAACCGACCGCAGACCACAGCGAATAGCGGCCGCCGACCCAATCCCACATCGGCAGCACACGATCGGCGGCGATGGCAAAGGCCTTGGCGGCACGTTCCGGATTGGCACTGACCGCGTACAGGCGGTCGCTGCCCCCCAGCCAGTCGTGCAGGATCTGGCCGTTGAGCAGGGTTTCCTGGGTGCCGAAGGTCTTGGAGATCAGGATGCCGGCGGTCTTGGCAGGATCCAGCGTGGCCAGCGTACGCTGCATGGCCGCGCCGTCCACGTTCGAGACGAAATGCACGCGCAGGCGCGCACCGCTGACCGGACGCAGTGCGTCGGCGACCAGGCGCGGGCCAAGGTCGGAACCACCGATGCCGACACTGACTACATCGGTCACGCCACTGTCTTCCAGCGCGCGCACCAGCACGCCCATGCGCTGGCGGATCTCGCGCGCGGTGGCATAGGCCTCGGCCGCCACCGGCGCATCGACCACGTCGCCGCGCAGTGCGGTGTGCAGCGCGGCGCGACCTTCGGTCAGATTGACCTGCTCGCCACGGAACAGGCGGGTGATGGCACCACCGACATCACGGTCGGCAGCCAGCGCCAGCAATGCCTGCAACGCCGCGGCATCGTATTTCTGCCGGGCGAAGTTGACGTACAACGGACCGACCCGCAGCGCCAGGTCCTGCACGCGGCCGGGTTCGGCGGCGAGCAGGCCGGGGATGCTTGCGCCCTTCAGGCGCTGGGCGTGGGAATGCAGCGAGTCGAATCCGTTGTTCGTTGTCATGCGGCCTGGGTCGGGATCGTGTCGTTGGTGTGGGTGATCTGGTTCTTGCCATCAACGTACACCAGCTTCGGCTTGAAGCTGTCGGCTTCCTGCTCGGTCATGCTGGCGAACGCGGCAATGATGATGATGTCACCGACCTGCACGTGGCGCGCAGCGCCACCGTTGAGCGAGACAACGCCGCTGCCGGCTTCGGCGCGGATGGCATAGGTCGAGAAGCGCGCACCGTTGGTCACGTCCCAGATGTGCACCTGCTCGAACTCGCGGATGCCGGTGGCAGCCAGCAGGTTGTCATCGATGGCGATCGAGCCTTCGTAGTTCAGCTCGGAATGGGTGACGGTGGCGCGGTGGATCTTGGTCTTGAGCAGGGACAGGTGCATGGGGGCGCTGCAACGGCAAAGGAAAGAGCGGATTCTAGCACCCGCTTGGCCGTCGTCAGGGGCCTGCGGCAGGACGCTGAAGGCCGTTCAGGCGCCCTCGCCCGGCGGCGGCGCCGTGGCATGGACGGCACCGCCCTGCAGTGACAGCCTGAACACCGTATGGAAGGCCAGCCCGGAGGCCAGGCCCAGGCCCCCTGCAGCCAACACCGTCAGCCCATAGCTGATCACATCGAATGTATCGACATAGCGCAGGCGCTGCAGCAGCGGCCCATGGATCGCGCCCGGCCATTCATGGATGGCCATGGCCAGCGCGCCCAGAGCAGCCCCTGCAAGCACGAAGCGGGGCCGGCGCAGGAGCCGCCGAGATCGCGGGAGCAGCGCCATCGGCAGGAACACCGCGATGGCGCTGCAGACGCCCAGCCCGAACATCAGTCCACCGCCGGTGAGCGCGGGCATCGGCGTGCGCCTGAATTCAAATGCGAACAACAGGCCGCCAAACAGTTGGGCCGGCAGCATGCCTGCCGCCAACACGGCCAGGATCAACGCCTGCGCAAGCCGACCAGCGTCAGTGGAGGGCGTCTTCATTGCCGTTCTCCCGTCCATGGGAAGGTGCGAGGCGCCCATTGTGGGCGCCCCCGGGCCGCATGCGGCTCAGAACTCCAGGTTGTCGATCAGGCGGGTGGAGCCCAGGCGCGCGGCGATCAGCGCTACGCGGCCACCGCCATCGAACGTCGGCTCGGCCAGCTCCGGGGTGCGCAGCACCGCATAGTCGACCTGGAAACCGGCCGCCTGCAATGCCGCCGTGGCGTCGGCCTCGATGCGATCACGCGCCTGCCCGGCCACGTAGCCTTCGCGCATGCCCAGCAGGGTGCGGTGGATGGTGGTCGCGACCGGGCGCTGTTCGGCGCTCAGGTACTGGTTGCGCGAACTCTTGGCCAGGCCATCCTCGTCGCGCACGATGTCCGCGCCGACGATCTGGATCGGGAACGACAGCTCAGCCACCATCTGCCGGATCACCGCCAGCTGCTGGTAGTCCTTGCGGCCGAACACGGCCACGTCCGGCTGCACCTGCAGGAACAGGCGCGCCACCACCGTGCAGACGCCATCGAAGTGGCCCGGGCGGCTGGCACCTTCCAGCACCTCGCTCACGCCGGGCGCGTGCATCTGCGTGGTCTTGTCCACGCCCAGCGGGTACATGGCCTCGACGCTGGGCAGCCACACCGCATCGCAGCCGACCTGCTCAAGCCCGGCCACATCGGCCTCGGGCGTACGCGGATAGCGACTGAAATCCTCGTTCGGCCCGAACTGGGTCGGGTTGACGAAGATGCTTGCCACCACCCTGTCGGCGTACTGGCGGGCAAGGGTCACCAGCGAATGATGGCCACCGTGAAGGTTGCCCATGGTGGGCACCAGCGCCACGCGCAGGCCCTCGCGCTTCCACTGGGCGATCTGCCCGCGCAATGCGCCGAGCTCGTTGAAGGTCTGGATCATGAGGCGTAAGCGTGCTGTTCGTCGGGGAAGCTGCCGTCGCGCACGGCGTCGGCGTAGGCGCGGGTGGCACCGGCCACCGAACCGCCTTCGGCAAGGAAATCCTTGACGAACTTGGGGCGGCGATGGCCACTGTCCAGGCCGAGGAAATCGTGCAGCACCAGCACCTGGCCGTCGCACTGCGGGCCGGCACCGATGCCGATGGTCGGCACCTCCACCGCAGCGGTCACCTCGGCGGCAACCGGGGTCGGCACGCACTCAAGCACCATGATGCTGGCGCCGGCAGCGGCCACGGCCCTGGCATCTTCCACCAGCTGGCGCGCGGCATCGCCGCGGCCCTGGATCTTGAAGCCGCCCAGGCGCAGCACCGACTGCGGGGTCAGGCCCAGATGCGCACAGACCGGAATCTCACGCTCAACCAGGTAGCGGATGATGTCGACCTTGAAGCCGGCACCTTCGATCTTGACCATCTCGGCACCGGCCTGCAGCAGCTGCAGCGAAGCATCCAGCGCGCGCTCCGGAGTGGCATCGGCACCGAACGGCAGGTCGGCCACCAGCAGCGCGCGCTGCAGCACACGGGCCACGGCGCGGGTGTGGTAGACCATGTCGGCCACGGTCACCGGCAGGGTCGAATCATGGCCCTGCACGACCATGCCCAGCGAATCGCCAATCAGGATCAGGTCAACGCCATTTGCGTCGAAAGTGCGGGCGAAGCCAGCGTCGTAGGCGGTCAACATGACCAGCTTCTGGCCATTGCGCTTGGCCTCGGCCAGGGCGGGAACGGTCCAGGGCTTGCTGTCTGCGTGGGTGCTCATGTGCTGATAACCGGGGGAGATAACCCGGGCATTATCACCCTATCGGCGCGATCCCGCAGGCATCCACCCGCATCACTGCATCCCGCACGCGGCCATGCCCGGGGATGGCCAGATCCGGCGCGATTTCGGCCAGCGGCACCAGCACGAAGGCACGCTCGTGCATGTAGGGGTGTGGCACCTGCAGGCCGGGCTGGTCGAGCACCTGCGCGCCATACAGCAGCAGATCCAGGTCCAGCGCGCGCGGCCCCCAGTGCACCGCCGCATCGCGCACGCGGCCAAAGCCCTGCTCCAGCGCCAGCATCGCCTGCAGCAGTTCATCGGCTGCCAGTGACGTTTCGACCGCGGCCACCGCGTTGACGAACGGTGGCTGGTCTTCATTGCCCCAGGCCGGCGTTGCGTACAGGCGCGAGGCCTGCAGCACGCGGGTCCCGGGCAGGCCGTCCAGCGCAGTGATCGCCGCGCCGACAGTCGTGGCCGCATCGCCGAGGTTGGCGCCGAGGCCGATCCACGCTGGCATCATTGCTTATTCGCCAGCTGCACCGGCCGAGGCCCCCGGGCGGCGGCGACGACGGCGACGCTTGCGCGGTGCTCCGTTCTCGTCATCGCCCTCTTCGCTTTGCATCGCGTCCAGCGAAGATTCCAGCTCGCGGCCCGACTGCGCCTGTGCGTCGCGCCAGAATTCAACATCGGCAGCGTGCTCGGCCGAGGCCACCTGGCGCAGGCTGAGGAAGTCGAACGCGGCGCGGAAGCGCGGATGGGTGAGCGTGCGGAACACGCGCTTGCGCTGGCGCGAGCTGAAACGCGACTGCAGCAGCCAGATTTCCTGCATCGGCAGCGAGAAGCGGCGCGGCAGCGCGATGGTGCTCAGCTGCTGCACGGTAACGCGGTCGGCGGCACGACGCTGCGCCTCTTCCGGCGCCACGCCCTGCTTGAGCAGGGTCGCCTGGGCGCGGCAGAACGCCGGCCACAGCAACAGCGCGAACAGGAACGCCGGCGAGACCGGCTCGTCGTTGGCCACGCGGGCATCGGTATTGGCCAGGCCCTCTACCAGCATGCGGCGCAGCGCGCCGGTGCGGTTGGATTTCAACGCCCTGGCGCTTTCCGGGAACAGCACGTCGAGCAGACCGTAGCGCTCCAGGCCTTCGAAGCTGGCCACGCCGTGCCCGGACAGGAACAGCTTCAGCACTTCCTCGAACAGGCGTGCCGGCGCGGCTTCGTTGAGCAGGCCAGCCAGCTGCGGGATCGGCGCGGCGGTGCCCTCCTCGATCTGGAAGCCGAGCTTGGCCGCCAGGCGCACGGCGCGCAGCATGCGCACCGGGTCTTCCTGGTAGCGCTGTACCGGGTCGCCGATGAGCTTCATCAGGCGCGCCTGCACGTCTTCGAAGCCACCGGTGTAGTCACGCACCGAGAAGTCCTCGATGGCGTAGTACAGGGCGTTGCAGGTGAAGTCGCGGCGGACGGCGTCGTCTTCGATGGTGCCGTACACGTTGTCGCGCACAAGCATGCCGTTTTCCATCTCGCGGTCGCCACTACCGTCATCGCTGTTGGCGCGGAAGGTGGCGACTTCGATGATCTCGCGGCCGAACACAACGTGGGCGAGGCGGAAACGGCGGCCGATCAGGCGGCAGTTGCGGAACAGCTGCTTGACCTGTTCGGGCGTGGCGTCGGTGGCCACGTCGAAATCCTTGGGTTGGCCATTGACCAGCAGGTCGCGCACCGCGCCGCCGACAAGGTAGGCGCCGAAGCCGGCATCGCGCAGGCGATAAAGCACGCGCAGGGCGTTCGGGCTGATGTCCTTGCGGGAGATCGTGTGCTGGTCGCGCGGGATGACGCGCAGGCTGAACGGTGATGTAGCAGAGGAAATGATGTTGGCGCTTCCGGTTGAAGTTTCGGGATTGCCCAATGGCATCGAGGTGCATATACTAGCGCTCCTGCCTCGGCAGCGACACAGTTACGCTCCCTTCGTCTAGTGGTTAGGACGTGGCCCTCTCAAGGCTAAAACAGGGGTTCGAGTCCCCTAGGGAGCGCCAGTCGCCGCAGCAGGAACCGAAAAAGCCCGCCTTGTGCGGGCTTTTCTGTTTTCCGGGATTGCAGTGGTTGCGGTCGGGTTGGTCGCTTTGGCGCCCCCCCCCTGCAATCGGCTTGAGCCGGTGGGGTCACCCAGGGCAGGACACGCCGTAAACCCATCCATGGGGGCTCGATGGCGCCATCCATGGCGCCAACGGTCCTGCCCTGGGTGACCCCACCGGCTCTGGACGGTTTCCCGCGAGCTGCGGCAACAACCGACCTGCGCTTCGCCGCATCCGCACGCACCATGAACTGTCAGGAGGGGGCAGGCCGCCCTCTCACACTCTGGACAAGCAGGCGCCAACGGAACGCAACCGAAGCCAGTCGCCGTCAGCCTTCCATCTGCTCCAGCTCCTTGCCCTTGGTCTCGCGCACGTAGCGGACCACGAAGAAGATCGAGAGGATGGCCGCCACCGTGTAGATGCCATAGGCGCCGGCCAGGCCGATGCCGGCCAGCAGCATCGGGAAGGTCACGGTGATCGCGAAATTCGACGTCCACTGCGCCGCACCGGCAACAGCCAACGCCGGGCCGCGGATCTGGTTGGGGAACATCTCGCCCAGCATCACCCACATCACCGGGCCCCAGGACATGTTGAAGAACACCACGTAGACATTGGCCGCGACCAGCGCCAGCAGGCCCATGCCGTCGGACAGCTGCAGGCGACCGTCGGCCAGGCTTCCACTGGCGAACGCGACCACCATCAGCACCAGCGCCACCGACATGCCGACCGAGCCGATCCACAGCAACGGCTTGCGACCGATGCGGTCGATCAACAGCACCGTCAGCAGGCAGGCACCGATGCTCAGCCCACCGGACAGCACGTTGATCAACAGCGCGTCGCTTTCCGAAAAGCCGACCGCCTGCCACAGCACTGCGCCGTAGTAGAACACCACGTTGATGCCGACCAGCTGCTGGAACATGGCCAGGCCGATACCCACCCACAGGATCGGCCGCAGCTTGCCGCTGACCGTGTCGCGCAGGTCGCTGAAGCGCGGCTTGTGCTGGTCCTGGGCCAGGCTGGTTTCGATCTCGGCCTGCTTGGCCGCCGCCACGGTATCGCCGTACAGCCGCGAGAGCACCGCCCTCGCCTGCTGCTGGCGCCCCTTCAGGACCAGGAAGCGCGGGCTTTCCGGAATCACCAGCAACAACAGCAGGAACAGCCCCGACGGCAGCGCCTGCATCCAGAACATCCAGCGCCAGGCCTCATGACCCAGCCACAACGGCTCGGTCGACGCCCCGGCGGCGCGGGCCAGCAGGTAATTGCTGAGGAAAGCTACGAACAGGCCGCAGATGATCGCCATCTGCTGCACCGTGGCCAAACGCCCGCGATAGCGCGCCGAGGCCACCTCGGCAATGTAGGCCGGCGACATCACACTGGCCGCCCCCACTGCAAAGCCGCCGAGCACGCGGGCCGCGATGAACAGCCACGAGGCGTGGGCTGCGCCGGCGCCCAGCGCCGAAACCAGGAACATCAGCGCCGACACGATCAGGACGCCGCGGCGTCCCAGGCGGTCGCCCAGCCAGCCGGCCAGGAACGCACCGATCGCGCAGCCCAGCAGCATCGAGGCGACTTCGAAACCGAGCGCCGCCTCGCTGGAGTTGAAGGCCTGGCGCAGGCCATCGACCGTGCCATTGATGACACCACTGTCGAAGCCGAACAGGAATCCACCGAGCGTGGCCACGCAGCTGATCAGGACGATGAATGCAGTGTTCTCACCGCCATGGGGTGCGATGCTGGGCTGGGCTGGTGACATTGACGATCCTGCTGGGAAGGGGGCCGGCCACCCGACGCAGCCGGCTGACCCGCAGCGTCGCACAGGCCCCGCCCTGCCGCCAATGACTGCCACGGCCGCGCCTGCCAGACGCCCGATTTCCGCCCCGCGCCGACACCGGGGGCCAACCTGTTCTAGAATTGGCGGGTTCAGGAATTGATCCACCCCCAGCCCATGCCCTTTGTCGTCACCGAAAACTGCATCAAGTGCAAACACACCGATTGCGTGGAAGTGTGCCCCGTGGATTGCTTCCACGAAGGCCCGAACTTCCTGGTGATCGACCCGGATGAGTGCATCGACTGCACCCTCTGCGAGCCGGAGTGCCCGGTCAATGCGATCTTCCCGGAGGACGATGTCCCCGCCGGCCAGGAAGGCTTCGTCGCCCTCAACGCCGAGCTGGCGAAGGAGTGGCCGGTGCTGACCGTGCGCAAGGACCCGCCCGCCGACGCCGGCGAATGGGATGGCAAGCCGGACAAGCTGAAGCTGCTGGAGCGCTGAGAAGCGCCCACGGCGGCAACGAAAAGGGCGCCCACGGGCGCCCTTTTCTGTTTTCCGGTGAACGCCAACCGCAAGAACCGGCATGCCAACCTTGCGATCCGGTATGCCAACCTTGCGATCCGGTAGGTGCCAACCTTGGTTGGCACAGAAGCGCCGACCAGGGTCAGCCTCTACCAGAGGCAGCCCTTACTGGGCCAGCTTCGCCTTCAGCGCGGCGATCAGCTTCACCGGCGCTTCGGCGGTGGCCGGCAGGCCACGCGGGTCGACCGCGGAGATGTAGGCGCCGGCATCGACGGCGACCACGCGGACCAGGAAGTTGCTGCCTTCGTAGGCCACGTCATACGAGCCCAGCAGCTGGGCGCGGCTGGCGATGGTCACGCCCTCCACGCCTTCCAGCGCGGTACCGACCTTTGCGAAGGCTTCATCCTTGCCACCGGCGATGGTGAAACCGGTATTGCCAACGGCCGGAGCCGCAGCCGCCGGCGCTGCCGGCTTGGTGGCCGACACCAGCGCCGGCACCTTGTTGTCACCGGTGGTGGCCGGCAGGTTGAGGTCCGGCGGCACTTCCAGCGGACGCATTTCCGGGGCCAGGGCGTAGTCGCCCTTGACGCCACGCTTGAAGCAGCCGGTGGTGCCGGCGGCAACGGCCACCGCAAGCAGGGCGTAGGACAGCACGCGGACAGTGGAAACGGATTGACGCATGTGAATCTCCTGGGTCAGACCAAGACGAAAGGTCAGTGGCTGGAAAGGGCTTCAAGGGCGGCGATGTCGCCGGCAAGATGGTCGGCGGCCGCGTGGTGCGGCGCCGACAGCGGCAGCAGCGGCAGGCGCAGGTCATGGCCGATACCGATACGGCGCAGCAGCGCCTTGACCGGAATCGGGTTCGGTTCAACACCGCAGAAATCATGGAACGGCTGCAGGCGCGCATCCCAGGACTCGGTGGCTTCGTGGTCATGGGCGGCGGCCAGCTCGCACATGCGGCGGTAGGCGCCGGGCAGCACGTTGGAGCCGACCGAGATCAGGCCGTCGATACCGGCCCGGATCGAACGCGCGGCCGTACCGTCGTCGCCGCTGAGCACTGCGAACTGCGGGCTGCGCAGTGCGAGCAGCGCCTGCACCCGGCCGGTGTCGCCCACCGCCTCCTTGATGCCGACGATGTTGGGGTGGCTGGCCAGTTCGGCCACGGTCTCCGGCTGCATGTCGCAACCGGTACGGCCGGGCACGTTGTACAGCACGACCGGCAACCCGCCCTGGTCGGCGACCGCACGATAATGGGCAATCAGGCCGGCCTGGGTCGGCCTCACGTAAGGCGGGGTGACCACCAGTGCATGGCTGGCGCCAAGCGCGGCCGCACGACGGGTCTGTTCGATGGTTTTGGCGGTACCGGACAGGCCGGTGCCGGCCATGACCGGGATGCGGCCGCCAATGCGTTCGACCGCGCTGGCCAGCAGCAGGTCGTACTCGGCATCGGTGAGGGTTGCCGCTTCGCCGGTCGAGCCGGCAACGACAACGCCATGGACGCCACCTTCCAGTTGCAGGTGCAGCAGGCGCTGCCAACCGTCGGGATCGAGGGCGCCGTCGGCCCGGAACGGGGTCGCCAGCGCGGTGATGAGGCCGGAAAGGGACAAGGACGTGCTGCTCTTGGCTGGAAAGGGAAAACGCCCGCCACGAAAGGCCGGGGGCGACCTGAATGTTACTTGCGGCGCGAAAGCACGGGCAAGTATGCTGGACACCGGTGGATCCCCGCCTCTGGCGGGCATTCAGACTAACGCATGCATTACCCGGAATCGCCTTGACCGACACCACCCCGCGCCCCGCGCCGAGCGAAAACCACCTCCTGATCAACGCCTATACGACGCATCCGGAGTCCCCCCTGCTGTCCGTCACCCGCCGCATCGCCGACAGCGGCTGCAATCTGGTAGACGCACGCCTGGCCACGGTCGGCCGCGATGTCTCGGTCACCGCCCTGGCCACCGGCTCCTGGGACTCGGTGGCCAAGCTCGAGGCGATGCTGACCCGGCTGGAGCGCGAGGAAGGCCTGAAGCTGGTCTGGTACCGCACCGCGGCCAAGCAGGCGCAGTCCAACCTGCTGCCGTACATTGTCGAAGTGATCGCCGCCGACAAGCCGGGCATCCTGTTCCAGCTGGCCGATTTCTTCGACCGCCAGGGCATCACCATCGAGAACCTGCAGAGCACGCGCTACCGCGCCATGCAGACCGGTGCGGAAATGTTCAGTGCACAGGTCACCATCGGCGTGCCGGCCAACATGCACATCGCCGCACTGCGCGACGATTTCCTTGAGTTCTGCGACCACCTGAACCTGGACGCGATCATGGACCCGATGAAATTCTGATTGGGAGTGCGGATTTTTCGCGCGCCTCTCACGGGCGCGTGGCGTTTCATGCAATTGTCGTAGAAACAACCCAGGCTCGACAGAAGGACCTCATGAACAACGGCGATACCCTGGACAGCACCACCCTCTCCCTGCCGCTGGCGCTGTCCGGTGGCGACCAGGCCACTCTCGGCGACTATGCCGGCCAGTGGCTGGTGCTGTACTTCTACCCCAAGGACAGCACTCCCGGCTGCACCACCGAAGGCATCGACTTCAACGCCCTGCTGCCGAAGTTCAAGAAGGCCGGCGCGGTCGTGCTCGGCGTCTCTCGCGACTCGGTGAAGTCGCACGACAACTTCTGTGCCAGGCAGGGCTTCAACTTCCCGCTGGTCAGCGATGGCGACGAAGCGCTGTGCAGCGCCTTCGACGTGATCAGGATGAAGAACATGTACGGCAAGCAGGTACGTGGCATCGAACGCAGCACCTTCCTGATTTCCCCCGACAGCCGCATCGTGCAGTCCTGGCGCAAGGTCAAGGTTGCCGGCCATGCCGATGCCGTTCTCGCCGAACTGAAGGCCTCCCAGTCCAAGTGAGTCCCACTGCCTACTGTGTCTGCCATCACCCTGCCCCGCAGCAGGCCGTGGTGGTTTTCCCCTGTCCGTAACCAGGAATCGACGATGACCCGAGGCAAGCGCATCTACGTGCTGGATACCAACGTGCTGATGCACGATCCGACCGCGCTGTTCAAATTCGAGGAGCACGACATCTACCTGCCCATGCAGGTGATCGAGGAGCTGGACAACGGCAAGAAGGGCACCTCCGAAGCGAGCCGCAACGCCCGCCAGGTGAGCCGCTTCCTCAACGAGCTGGTGCAGGAATCCGGCCTGGACAACCTGGCCGACGGCATTCCGCTGCAGCGACCCAACGGCCTGCAGCTGCGCGGCAAGCAGAGCGCCGGCAAGCTGCGCTTCCAGACCAGCCACTTCGACGCGGGCAAGAGCTTTGGAAAGGTCATTCCCGACAATGCCATCCTTGGCGCGATCCTGGCGCTGAAGGAAGAAACGCCGGACCTGCCGGTGGTGTTCGTTTCCAAGGACATCAACCTGCGGATCAAGGCCGCCATCGCCGGCATCGTGTCCGAGGACTACGAAAACGACCGCGCGCTGGACGATTTCAGCCTGCTCTACACCGGCGCCACCGAGCTGCCGGAAGACTTCTGGAAGCGCCACGGTGACGACCTGCGCAGCTGGAGCGACAAGGGCCGCAGCCATTACGAAATCCAGGCGCAGGACGGCGAGGAGTGGTACCCGAACCAGTACGTCTACCTGCCCGGCGAAGACGAAGTCGAACTGCGCGTCAGCCGCGTGGTCGGCGACGGCAAGGTAGTGCTGTCGCTGGTCGATGATTTCCGCCACGGCAGCCACGCCGTGTGGGGTATCAGTGCGCGCAACCGCGAGCAGAACTTCGCGCTCAACGCACTGATGGATCCGGAGATCGACTTCGTCACCCTGCTGGGTACCGCCGGTACCGGCAAGACCCTGCTGGCACTGGCCGCCGGCCTGGCGCAGACGATGGACCAGCAGCGCTACCGCGAGATCATCATGACCCGCGCCACGGTCAGCGTCGGCGAGGACATCGGTTTCCTGCCGGGCACCGAGGAGGAGAAGATGACGCCGTGGATGGGCGCGCTGACCGACAACCTGGAAGTGCTCACGCACAACCAGGAAGGCGGCACCTGGGGCCGCCAGGCCACCAACGACCTGCTGGCCAGCCGCATCAAGATCCGCTCGATGAACTTCATGCGCGGCCGCACCTTCCTGTCGCGCTACCTGATCCTGGACGAGGCGCAGAACCTCACCCCGAAGCAGATGAAGACGCTGATCACCCGTGCCGGCCCCGGCACCAAGATCGTCTGCCTGGGCAACGTCGAGCAGATCGACACCCCGTACCTGACCGAGACCACCTCGGGCCTGACCTACGCGGTGGATCGTTTCAAGAACTGGCCGCATAGTGCGCACATCACCCTGCGCCGAGGCGAACGCTCGCGCCTGGCCGATTACGCTTCGGAGGTGTTGTGAACCGCTGCACCCGCCTGCTGCTGCCCACGGCTGCGATCACCCTCGCAGCCGTGCTCGGTGCCTGCACCACCACGCGCGGCCCGGCCAGTGTGCCGACCGCCGAGCGCACCGGGCAGTCCTGGGTGGTCACCCGCCCGATCATCGCCGCGCAGGTGCTCGACACCTGCTCGCGCGCCAGCCCCGGCCGCGAGGCCGGGCGGGTCAGCGGCTACTGGGCTCCCAGCCGGCAGCAGATCGATCAGCTGGAAGCACAGCTGTCGTCGCTGGAGGCACAGGTACCAAAAGTGCTGGACTTCGACCGCCAGTACGTCGGCATCGAAAGCGCCGGCAAGCGGCTGATCTACGTCAACGCCTTCCACCTGCCCGACGACAGCGGCATCAATCCGGCACGCGAAGCGATCCGCGTCTGTGACGGCGGCACGCAGTTCTGGGGCGCGGTGTTCGACCCGGCCAGCAACACCTTCAGCGAGCTGCAGTTCAACGGCGGCTTCGGCGGGCCCTGAGGGGCCCCGCCGATGGGAATACGCCTGCCCACCTGGGTCTGGATCGGCGCGGTCGCGCTCTCGTGCGTGGCCGGCATGGTCAACGTGGTTGGTTTCCTTGGTTTCGAGCACCAGGCGGTCAGCCACATGACCGGCAGCACCAGCCAGCTCGGCATGGCACTGGCCCAGGGTGACTGGCGCGCGGTCGGCCACTTGTGGGGACTGCTGATCGCGTTCTCGCTGGGCGCGATGCTCAGCGGCCTGCTGATCCAGGACAGCACCCTGCAGCTGGGCCGACGCTACGGCGTGGCGCTGGCACTGGAATCGGCGCTGCTGCTGGTCGCCATTCCACTGTTCGAACAACACCAGATCTGGGGCGCGCTGGCCGCCGCCATGGCCTGCGGCCTGCAGAACGCGATGGCCACCACCTTCAGTGGCGCGGTGGTGCGCACCACCCACCTCAGCGGCATGTTCACCGACCTCGGCATCGGCCTGGGCCACCTGCTGCGCGGGTTGCCGCTGCAGGTACGACGGCTGACCCTCAGCGGCCTGATCATCAGCGGCTTCCTCGCCGGCGGCATCATCGGCGCCTGGCTGTTCATGCGCTGGCAGTACGACGCCCTGCTCGCCCCGGCCCTGCTGACCGGCCTGACCGGGCTGGGTTATGTGCTGTACCAGCAGTGGGCGCGTTGGCGGCATTGAATCAAGGACATCCACGCATGGCGTGGATCTACCTTCCCCTCCGGGACCACGGCACAATCAACTGATGAGCCCGACCACCCCCGTTTCCGCCCTCACCATCGCCGGCTCCGACTCCGGCGGTGGCGCCGGCATCCAGGCCGACCTGAAGGCCTTCGCCGCGCACCGCGTGCATGGCCTCTCGGCGATCGCTGCACTGACCGCGCAGAACACCCGTGGCGTCATCGCCGTGCACGTGCCCCCCATCGAGTTCCTCCGCGCGCAGCTGGATGCCTGCTTCGACGACTTCGACATCCATGCGGTGAAGCTGGGGATGCTGGCCAACGCCGAAGTGATCCATGCCGTCGCTGATGCACTCGAAAAGCATCGCCCGCCACACGTGGTACTGGACCCGGTGATGGTCGCCACCAGTGGGGCACGCCTGCTGGAAGACAGCGCATTGCAGGCCATGCGTGAGCGCCTGATCCCGCTGGCCACGCTGATCACCCCCAATACGCCGGAAGCAGAACTGCTGGTCGGCCGGAAGATCAGCAACGGCGAAGACGCAGAACAGGCCGCCTCGGCCCTGCTCGACCTCGGTGCCGGCGCAGTGCTGCTCAAGGGTGGCCACCTGCATGAGGGCAATCGCGTGATCGATCGCTACTTCGACGGCGTCAGCAGCGAAGAATTCATCCACGCACGCCTGCCGCTGGACGCACATGGCACCGGCTGCACGCTGGCCTCCGCCATCGCCGCGCAGTTGTGCAACGGCTTGAGCCTGGCCAATGCCTGCGAAGCCGGTATCGACTACGTTGCACGCGGCCTGCAGCAGGGCTATGCCCCCGGCCGCAGCGAGGTGCTGGTGCTGGATCACTTCGGCGCGGCACCCCACGCATGAGCCTGACGCCGAGCGTCCTTGCCGTGCAGTGCGACGACGGCCATCGCTACGAGGTGATCGCCTGCGTGCCCGCACAGCCCATCGCACGCCTGCTGTGGCTGCCGGCACTGGGCGTGGCGGCGCGCCACTACCTGCCACTGGCTTTGGCGCTGGCGGCGAAGGGCGTGGCGGTCTACCTGCATGAGTGGCGAGGCAATGGCAGCAGTTCGCTGCGCCCGTCACGCACGCAGGACTGGGGCTATCGCGAGGTACTCGAACAGGATCTGCCGACCAGCCAGACCGTCCTGGCCGCAGCAGATGACGACGGCGACGCCCTGCCCTGGATCATCGGCGGCCATAGCCTGGGCGGGCAGCTGGCCTGCGTGCATGCCGGCCGCAACCCGCAGCACTTCAACCGGCTGTGGCTGGCCGCCAGCGGCTCACCGTTCTGGCGCGGATTCCCACCACCGCGTGGCTGGCTGCTGCCGCTGGTCTACCGCTTCCTGCCGTGGATCGCACAGCGCCAGGGCGCGCTGCATGGCCGTCGCCTCGGCTTCGGTGGCACCGAAGCGCGCGGGCTGATCGCCGACTGGGCGCGCGTCGGCCTGAACAACCATTACGCCGCCGTCGGCATGGACGAAGACCTCGATGCGCAGATGGCGCGTGTGCATGGCAGCGCACAGGCGGTGCTGATGGAGCACGACTGGTTGGCCCCCACCGGATCGATGCAGACGCTGCTGGCGAAGCTGCCGAATGTGGACGCGCAGCTGCGCGTGCTGTCCGCGCAGGAACTGGGCACGCGCGCCGATCATTTCGCGTGGCTGAAGGCCCCTGATGCCGTGGCTGACAGCTTTTTCATTCAGTTGGATGAAAATTTTCACAAAACTGTTGACGGTACGCGCCGACATCCGCATAATTCCGCTCCTGTCGCAGGGCGCCCGTAGCTCAGTTGGATAGAGTACCTGGCTACGAACCAGGCGGTCGGGAGTTCGAATCTCTCCGGGCGCACCACTCGACAGGTTTCCAGCATCCGCCGCTGGAAATGCAGTAAAATTTGATTGTGTACCGCGCGCCCGTAGCTCAGTTGGATAGAGTACCTGGCTACGAACCAGGCGGTCGGGAGTTCGAATCTCTCCGGGCGCACCATACACAGTCAGCACAACAAGTTCATGTAATTGGCGCCCGTAGCTCAGTTGGATAGAGTACCTGGCTACGAACCAGGCGGTCGGGAGTTCGAATCTCTCCGGGCGCACCATTACACCGAAACAGCAGGCCTCGGCCTGCTGTTTTTTTATGTGTGTTTTTCGGCAGGGCTGCGCCCTGCACCCTGGTAGTGCCGGCCGCTGGCCGGCAACCTCAACGGCAACGGCAACGGCAAAAGCTGGCATTCCGTGGGCTGGCGGGGCGGGATGGACAGGCAGGACACGCCGTAAACCCATCCATGGGGGCTCGATGGCGGCATCCATGCCGCCAACGGTCCTGCCTGCCCATGCCGCCCCACCTCTGACAGATTTCCGCGATCTGATGGATCCACGCCATGCGTGGATGAATCTCCATCGAGTTCTAGTATTTCGATAATTGATCGAAGAGCATCCACGCATGGCGTGGATCTACCGTGTCGACCAAGGTCGACACCTACCAGAGCAGTACGCCGTTCCGACAGATCGCGGAAAACTGTCGAAGGCGGGGTGGGTCCGGTTGCGGGAGTGTCCGCGGCATGGATGCCGCGGCCAAGCCCCCAAGGACGGGTTTACGGCGTCTCCCGCAACCGGACCCACCCCGCCATCCCTCAGGAAACCAGCTTCTGCTGTTGC